>NZ_JAVLAT010000001.1:0-300000 GCF_032190615.1 Brucella pseudogrignonensis | reverse complement strand
AGATGGCAAAGAGCAAATTTGAACGTAATAAACCACACGTAAACATCGGCACCATTGGTCACGTTGACCATGGCAAGACCTCGCTGACTGCAGCGATCACCAAGTTCTTTGGTGAATTCAAGGCGTACGACCAGATCGATGCTGCACCAGAAGAACGCGCTCGTGGTATCACCATTTCGACAGCACACGTTGAATATGAAACCCCTGCACGTCACTACGCACACGTCGACTGCCCAGGCCACGCTGACTATGTTAAGAACATGATCACCGGTGCTGCTCAGATGGACGGCGCGATCCTCGTTGTTTCGGCAGCAGACGGCCCAATGCCACAGACCCGTGAGCACATCCTGCTTGCTCGTCAGGTTGGCGTTCCTGCGATCGTTGTGTTCCTGAACAAGTGCGATCAGGTTGACGATGCTGAACTTCTTGAACTTGTAGAACTCGAAGTTCGTGAACTTCTCTCGAAGTACGACTTCCCAGGCGACGAAGTGCCAATCATCAAGGGTTCGGCTCTTGCAGCTCTCGAAGATTCCTCGAAGGAACTCGGCGAAGACGCAATTCGCAACCTGATGGACGCTGTTGACACCTACATCCCAACGCCAGAACGTCCTGTTGATCAGCCGTTCCTGATGCCAATCGAAGACGTGTTCTCGATTTCGGGTCGTGGTACTGTTGTTACCGGTCGCGTTGAGCGCGGTATCATCAAGGTTGGCGAAGAAGTTGAAATCGTCGGCATCAAGGCAACTGGCAAGACGACTGTTACCGGCGTTGAAATGTTCCGCAAGCTGCTCGATCAGGGCCAGGCTGGCGACAACATCGGCGCACTGGTTCGCGGCGTTGGTCGTGAAGACGTTGAGCGTGGTCAGGTTCTCTGCAAGCCAGGTTCGGTTAAGCCACACACCAAGTTCAAGGCAGAAGCATACATTCTAACCAAGGACGAAGGTGGCCGTCATACACCATTCTTCACCAACTACCGTCCACAGTTCTACTTCCGTACAACTGACGTTACCGGTGTTGTTACCCTGCCAGAAGGCGTGGAAATGGTTATGCCAGGCGACAACGTAACCGTTGACGTAACGCTGATCGTACCGATTGCGATGGAAGACAAGCTTCGCTTCGCTATCCGTGAAGGTGGCCGTACCGTTGGTGCAGGCATCGTCGCTTCGATCATCGAGTAATTAGATTTGTACAGGAGCGTTTCTCCAGAAACGCTCCGCGTAACAAGGAACAGATCAAATGAACGGTCAAAACATCCGCATTCGCCTTAAGGCGTTTGATCATCGGATCCTTGACGCTTCGACGCGCGAAATCGTGTCGACTGCTAAGCGTACCGGTGCAAATGTACGCGGACCGATCCCACTTCCAACGCGGATCGAAAAGTTCACAGTAAACCGGTCGCCGCACATCGATAAGAAGAGCCGCGAACAGTTCGAGATGCGCACGCACAAGCGTCTTCTCGATATCGTTGACCCAACCCCGCAGACTGTAGACGCGCTGATGAAGCTCGATCTGTCCGCCGGTGTTGATGTCGAGATCAAGCTTTAATCGGCTTGAGGACGGAAGGAACGAACCCGATGCGTTCAGGTGTTATTGCACAAAAGCTGGGCATGACCCGCGTCTATAACGACGCCGGCGAACATGTACCAGTAACAGTTCTCCGTATGGAAGACTGCCACGTGGTAGCTCAGCGTACAGTTGAAAAGAATGGTTACACGGCTGTTCAGCTTGGCGTTGGACTTGCCAAGGTAAAGAACACAACTAAGGCTCTGCGCGGTCACTTCGCGAAGGCTGAAGTTGAGCCTAAGGCGAAAGTTGCGGAATTCCGCGTTTCTCCTGACAATCTGCTCGAAGTCGGCGCGGAAATCACAGCCGAACATTTCGTCGCTGGCCAGAAGGTCGACGTGACGGGTACTTCGATCGGTAAGGGCTTTGCCGGTGTTATGAAGCGTCATAACTTTGCTGGTCATCGTGCTTCGCACGGTAACTCAGTTACCCACCGCGCTCACGGCTCGACCGGTCAGCGTCAGGACCCAGGTAAAGTATTTAAAGGCAAGAAGATGGCCGGTCACATGGGGCAGACCCGTGTAACCACGCAGAATATCGAAGTTGTTTCTACAGACCTCGATCGCGGCCTTATCCTTGTTCGCGGTGCGGTTCCTGGTTCAAAGGGTGCATGGATCTACGTTCGCGACGCCGTAAAGGTATCGCTGCCAGATAATGCTCCCAAGCCAGCTGGTCTGCGCCAAGCAGCACAGGCCAAGGTAGAAGCTGCTGTAGTTTCTGAAACTGCAGCGACTGAGGGAGCCGAATAATGGATCTCACAATTACAACACTTGAAGGCAAGGATGCCGGCCAGGTCAAGCTGAACGAAGAAATCTTCGGTCTCGACCCACGCGACGACATTCTCCAGCGCGTTGTGCGCTGGCAGCTGGCTCGACGCCAGCAGGGCTCTCATGATGCCAAGGGCCGTAGCGACATCAGCCGCACCGGTTCAAAGATGTACAAGCAGAAGGGTACGGGTCGCGCTCGTCACCATTCAGCACGTGCACCGCAGTTCCGCGGCGGTGGTCAGGCTCACGGACCAGTTGTTCGTAGCCACGATCACGATCTGCCAAAGAAGGTTCGCGCTCTCGGCTTGCGTCACGCTCTGTCGGCTAAGGCAAAGGCATCTGACCTGATCATCATCGATGATCTGGCAGCTTCCGAAGCCAAGACAAAGCAGCTTGTGTCGCAGTTCGCAAAGCTCGGTCTGGAAAATGCACTGCTCATTGGCGGCGCAGAAATCGACGTGAACTTCCAGCGCGCTGCTTCGAACATCCCGAACATCGATGTTCTGCCAGTACAGGGCATCAATGTTTACGACATTCTGCGTCGTGGCAAGCTCGTGCTTTCCAAGGCAGCTGTCGAAGCACTCGAGGAGCGTTTTAAATGACCGATCTTCGCCATTATGACGTGATCGTCAGCCCAGTCATCACCGAAAAGTCGACCCTTGTTTCCGAACATAACCAGGTCGTCTTTAACGTAGCTCGCAAAGCGACGAAGCCGGAAATCAAGGCTGCAATCGAAGCGCTTTTCGGCGTCAAGGTTAAGGCTGTAAACACCACTGTGCGCAAAGGCAAAGTGAAGCGGTTCCGCGGCATTGTCGGGCGCCAGAGCGATGTCAAGAAAGCGATCGTAACTTTGGCTGAAGGCCAGAGCATCGACGTTTCGACAGGTCTCTGAGAGGCCACGGAGTAAAGACAATGGCACTCAAGCACTTTAATCCGATCACGCCAGGCCAGCGTCAGCTGGTCATCGTGGACCGTTCGGAACTCTACAAGGGCAAGCCAGTCAAGTCATTGACTGAAGGCCTGTCCAAGAAGGGTGGCCGTAACAACACAGGTCGTATCACTGTTCGCTTTCAGGGCGGCGGTCACAAGCGTTCCTACCGTTTTGTAGACTTCAAACGTCGTAAGCACGACGTTGTCGCGACGGTAGAACGTCTGGAATACGATCCAAACCGTACAGCGTTTATCGCGCTGATCCGCTACGAAGACGGTGAACTGAGCTATATCCTGGCTCCACAGCGTCTGACAGCTGGCGACAAGGTTATCGCCGGTCAGTCCGTTGACGTTAAGCCAGGCAACGCAATGCCGCTTTCGTCGATGCCAGTTGGTACCATTATCCACAACGTGGAAATGAAGCCAGGCAAGGGCGGTCAGATTGCTCGTTCGGCTGGTGCATACGCACAGCTCGTCGGTCGCGATCAGGGTATGGCTATCCTGCGTCTGAACTCGGGCGAACAGCGTCTGGTTTCGGGTGCATGCTTTGCAACGGTTGGTGCAGTATCCAATCCAGAGCACAGCAACATCAATGACGGTAAGGCCGGTCGTTCGGTTTGGCGCGGTAAGCGTCCACACGTTCGCGGCGTTGCTATGAACCCAGTTGACCACCCGCATGGTGGTGGTGAAGGCCGTACTTCTGGTGGTCGTCACCCGGTTACCCCTTGGGGTAAGCCTACGAAGGGCAAAAAGACCCGTTCGAACAAGGCAACCGACAAGTTCATCATGCGTTCGCGTCATCAGCGCAAGAAGTAAGAGAGGTAGTCTGAAGTGGCTCGTTCAGTTTGGAAAGGTCCGTTCGTCGATGGCTATCTTCTCACGAAAGCTGAGAAGGTACGCGAGGGCGGTCGTAATGAAGTTATCAAGATGTGGAGCCGTCGCTCCACGATCTTGCCGCAGTTCGTTGGCCTGACCTTCGGTGTTTATAACGGCAACAAGCATGTGCCGGTATCGATCTCCGAAGAAATGGTTGGACATAAGTTCGGTGAATTCGCGCCGACACGGACCTATTACGGTCACGGCGCGGACAAGAAGTCAAAGAGGAAGTAACAGATGGGCAAGGCCAAGGCTCCCCGCCAGCTTAAGGATAACGAGGCGAAAGCCGTCGCCCGTACGCTTCGCGTCAGCCCGCAGAAGCTTAATCTTGTCGCGGCACTTATCCGCGGCAAGAAAGTAAATGCGGCACTTGCTGATCTCACTTTCTCGCGCAAGCGGATCGCTGAAACAGTGAAAAAGACGCTCGAATCGGCTATCGCCAACGCAGAGAACAATCATGATCTCGACGTTGACGCGCTGATCGTTGCAGAAGCTTACGTCGGCAAATCTATTGTCATGAAGCGTTTCCACGTTCGTGGACGTGGTAAGGCAAGCCGCATCGAAAAGCCGTTTTCGCATCTCACCATTGTTGTCCGCGAAGTTGCGGAAAAAGGGGAGGCCGCATAATGGGCCAGAAGATTAATCCGATCGGTTTTCGCCTCGGCATCAACCGCACCTGGGATTCGCGTTGGTACGCGAATACCGGCGAATACGGTAAGCTGCTGCATGAAGACGTTAAGATCCGTGAGTATCTTAAGAACGAACTCAAGCAGGCTGCGATTGCTAAGATCGTAATCGAGCGTCCACACAAGAAGTGCCGCGTGACCATTCACGCTGCTCGTCCGGGCATCATCATCGGCAAGAAGGGCGCGGACATCGAAAAGCTCCGCAAGAAGCTTTCCGAGATGACGAATTCCGATACGTCGCTCAACATTGTTGAAGTTCGTAAGCCGGAAATCGACGCTACGCTGATCGCTCAGTCGATCGCACAGCAGCTCGAACGCCGTGTGGCATTCCGTCGCGCCATGAAGCGTTCCGTTCAGTCGGCAATGCGTCTCGGTGCCGAAGGTATTCGTATCAACTGCTCCGGTCGTTTGGGCGGCGCTGAAATCGCACGTATGGAATGGTACCGCGAAGGTCGCGTTCCTCTTCACACGCTGCGCGCCGATATCGACTACGGTACGGCTGAAGCAAAGACTGCTTACGGCATCTGCGGCGTAAAGGTCTGGGTATTCAAGGGCGAAATCCTTGAGCATGACCCAATGGCTTCTGAGCGTCGTGCGGTTGAGGGTGACAATCAGGGTTCCCATCAGAACCGCCGCCGCGAAAACGCTTAAAAAGCGGGCCGCCGGCGAGAAAATTGGAGTAAAGAACAATGATGCAGCCTAAGCGCACCAAGTTCCGTAAGCAGTTCAAGGGCCGTATTCACGGCAACTCGAAGGGTGGTACGGATCTTAATTTCGGTGCATTCGGTTTGAAGGCAGTAGAGCCTGACCGCGTCACAGCACGACAGATCGAAGCGGCCCGCCGCGCGATCACCCGTCACATGAAACGTGCCGGTCGTGTATGGATCCGAATCTTCCCGGATCTGCCAGTAACATCGAAGCCAACCGAAGTCCGTATGGGTAAAGGTAAGGGTTCCGTTGACTACTGGGCAGCACGTGTTGCACCAGGTCGTATAATGTTTGAGCTTGACGGCGTACCCGAAGATGTGGCACGCGAAGCCTTAAGACTCGGCGCTGCAAAGTTGTCGGTCAAGACGCGCTTCATTCAGCGCATCGCAGAGTAAGAGGGCAGTCATGAAAGCCGCAGACGTTCGGGCGAAAAGCCTCGATCAGATTAACGATGAGTTGGGTTCCCTGAAGAAAGAGCAGTTCAACCTGCGCTTTCAGAAGGCAACCGGTCAGCTCGAAAAAACCGCGCGCGTGAAGCAAGTTCGTCGCGACATTGCGCGTATCAAGACCATCGCCCGCCAGAAGGCGGCCGAAAGCAAGGCATAAGGAACAAGTATAATGCCTAAACGCGTTCTGCAGGGCGTTGTCGTCAGCGACAAGAATGATAAGACTGTTGTAGTTAAGGTTGAGCGCCGCTATTCGCATCCGCTCCTCCAGAAGACTATTCGTCAGTCTAAGAAATACAAAGCGCATGACGAAAACAACCAGTTCAAGATTGGTGATCAGGTTTCTATCGAAGAATCCAAGCCAATTTCGAAGGACAAATGCTGGATCGTTCTTTCGAACGTAACAGCAGGCTAAATTACAAACACGCAGCTTAGGTAGGGCAGGAGCCCTTAACCAGCTGAAGGAAAAGAAGGCGGCCAGTCATGATTCAGATGCAAACAAACCTCGACGTGGCGGATAACTCCGGCGCACGTCGTGTCATGTGCATCAAGGTGCTGGGCGGTTCCAAGCGGCGTTATGCTTCCGTGGGCGACATCATTGTGGTGTCGATCAAGGAAGCTATTCCGCGCGGCCGCGTCAAAAAAGGCGACGTGATGAAGGCAGTGGTCGTACGGACCGCTAAGGACATCCGTCGCGCAGACGGCAGCGTTATTCGTTTCGATAACAACGCAGCTGTTCTCATCGATAACAAGAAAGAGCCTATCGGTACGCGTATCTTCGGACCGGTTCCACGCGAACTTCGCGCTAAGAACCACATGAAGATCATCTCGTTGGCTCCGGAAGTTCTGTAAGGAAGCAAGACGATGCAAAAGATTCGCAAAGGCGACAGCGTTGTCGTGTTGTCCGGTAAGGACAAAGGCCGTAAGGGCGAAGTTCTCCAGGTTATGCCTAAGGACGACAAAGCGCTTGTTCGCGGTATTAATACTGTAAAGCGTCACCAGCGCCAGACACAGACTCAGGAAGCCGGCATTATCACGAAAGAAGCGCCGATCCATTTGTCTAACCTGGCAATTGCTGATCCTAAAGACGGTAAGCCAACCCGCGTTGGTTTCCGCATTGAAGATGGCAAGAAGGTCCGCGTTGCAAAGCGTTCGGGAGCGGTTATCTGATGGCTGAAGTTAAGGAACTTCCACGCTTCAAGAAGATTTACAACGAAACAATTCGTAAATCTCTCCTTGAAGAATTCAAGTACGACAATGAGATGCAGATTCCACGCATCACCAAAGTTGTCCTGAACATGGGTGTAGGCGAAGCAACTGGCGACTCAAAGAAGCCATCTGTTGCTGCAGCAGATCTGGCCTTGATTGCCGGTCAAAAGCCTGTCATTACTCGCGCCCGTAATTCGATCGCAACTTTCAAGTTGCGTGAAGACATGCCAATCGGTACGAAGGTCACTCTTCGTTCGGACCGCATGTACGAATTCCTTGATCGCCTGATCACGATTGCGCTTCCGCGCGTTCGAGATTTCCGTGGTCTGAATCCGAAGAGCTTTGACGGTCGTGGCAACTTTGCCATGGGTGTTAAGGAACACATCGTGTTTCCAGAAATCAACTACGATAAAGTTGATCAGATCTGGGGCATGGACATCATCGTTTGCACGACCGCTAAAACGGATGATGAAGCTCGCGCTCTTTTGCGCGCCTTCAACTTCCCATTCCGGCAGTAACGGCAAGCGTAGCGAGGTATAATAATATGGCCAAGACTAGCGCAGTCGAAAACAATAAGCGCCGCGAAAAGTTGGTTAAGCGTCATGCTGAAAAGCGTGCACGTCTGAAGGCGATCGTAATGGATCAGAGCCTTCCGTTGGATGAGCGTTTTCGCGCTACTATCCAGCTCGCCGAACTGCCGCGCAATTCCGCTAAGGTCCGTATTCGCAACCGTTGCGAAGTTTCGGGTCGCCCGCGTGGTTATTACCGTAAACTGAAGATGTCGCGTATTGCGCTTCGCCAGTTGGGTTCGCTTGGACAGATTCCAGGCATAGTTAAGTCGAGCTGGTAAGGAGTAGCATATGTCTGTGTCAGATCCTATCGGCGATATGCTGACCCGTATTCGCAACGCAGTAGGCCGCAAGAAGACCAAGGTTTCGACCCCGGCTTCGAAGCTCCGCGCTCGCGTTCTGGATGTTCTTCAGTCTGAAGGTTACATCCGCGGATACACGCAGAGTGAATTCGTGAACGGCAAAGCCGAGATCGAAATCGAACTGAAGTATTATGAAGGCGTTCCAGTCATTCGTGAACTGACCCGCGTTTCGAAGCCTGGCCGTCGCGTTTACGTGTCGGTTAAGTCGATCCCGCAGGTCGCGAATGGTCTTGGCATCTCGATCCTGTCCACCCCTAAGGGTGTGATGGCTGATCATGAAGCTCGTGAACAAAACGTTGGTGGTGAGCTGCTCTGCCGCATCTTCTGATGCGGCTGACAGTGAACAGATAGAAGACAGGTATAAAAATGTCTCGTATCGGTAAAAAACCCGTGCCGGTCCCGGCAGGCGTAACTGCCAGCGTTGAAGGTCAGACCGTCAAGGCTAAGGGCGCGAAAGGCGAATTGTCTTTCGTTGTGCACGAAGAAGTACTGGTTAAGCTTGAAGATGGCGCTGTTAGCGTCGATCCTCGTGATCAGTCTAAAGAAGCTCGCTCCAAGTGGGGCATGTCGCGTTCGATGATTGAAAATATTTTCGAAGGCGTCAACAAGGGCTTTGAAAAGAAGCTTGAGATCAGCGGCGTTGGTTACCGTGCTGCTATGCAGGGTAAAAACGTTCAGCTTTCGCTCGGCTTCTCTCACGAAGTTATCTATGACGTGCCAGCTGGCATCACTGTTGCTGTTCCAAAGCCAACGGAAATCGTTGTCTCTGGTATCGACAAGCAGCAGGTTGGTCAGGTCGCGGCTGAGATTCGTGAATATCGCGGCCCCGAGCCTTACAAGGGCAAGGGCGTCAAGTATGCTGGCGAGAAGATCGTCCGCAAAGAAGGCAAGAAGAAGTAAGGGAAGCGCGTCATGGCATCGCCAAAAGAAACTTTGCAGCGTCGCGCTGCTCGTGTACGCCGTCAGGTCAAGGCTGTCGCAAACGGCCGTCCACGTCTCAGCGTACACCGCTCTTCCAAGAACATCTACGTTCAGGTTATCGACGACGTTCGCGGTGTTACCATCGCAGCTGCTTCGACCCTGGATGGCGACCTGAAGGGCAAGCTCAAGACTGGCGCCGACTCCGCAGCAGCTGCTGCAGTTGGCAAGCTGGTTGCAGAGCGTGCTAAGAAAGCAGGCGTCAGTGAAGTAGTGTTTGATCGTGGTGCATTCATTTACCACGGTCGCGTGAAGGCTCTCGCCGAAGCTGCCCGCGAAGGCGGTCTGAGCTTCTAATATTTTGTGCTTCCGGAAAAAAATAAAGGAATAGGATATGGCACAGAGAGAACGTAACCGCGAAGATCGCGGTCGTGAGGAGCGCGACAGCGAATTCGTTGACAAGCTCGTTCACATTAATCGCGTCGCCAAGGTTGTTAAAGGTGGTCGTCGTTTTGGTTTCGCAGCGCTCGTCGTAGTTGGCGACCAGAAGGGTCGCGTTGGCTTCGGTCATGGTAAGGCACGCGAAGTGCCTGAAGCGATCCGTAAGGCTACTGAAGCTGCTAAGCGCGACATGATTTTCGTTCCGCTTCGTTCGGGCCGTACTCTGCATCACGATGTGCAGGGCCGTCACGGCGCTGGTAAGGTCCTCCTCCGTGCAGCTCCTGCCGGTAAGGGTATCATTGCTGGTGGTCCAATGCGTGCAGTGTTCGAAACGCTTGGCGTTCAGGACGTTGTTGCTAAGTCGCTCGGCTCCTCGAACCCTTACAACATGGTTCGTGCAACCTTTGACGCTCTGAAGCATCAGATGCATCCAAAGGACATCGCTGCACAGCGCGGTATCAAGTACTCGACCCTTCAGGCTCGCCGCCATGATGTGGTCGGTTCGGAAGAATAGCCGATAGTTTGTGCCAGTCCGGTGCGCGAGCATCGGATACGCCATAGACAAGGGATTTGAGTGATGGCTGAGAAGAAGGGTAAGACGGTTACGGTCGAACAGATCGGAAGCCCTATCCGTCGTCCAGCCGAACAGCGTGCAACGCTGATCGGTCTGGGACTTAACAAAATGCACCGCCGCCGCACACTGGAGGATACTCCTTCAGTTCGTGGTATGATCGCCAAGGTTCAGCATCTCGTCCGCGTTGTGGACGAGGTCTGATAACGCAGGGGATAGAGACATGAAACTCAACGATCTGCGTGACAAGCCAGGATCAGTAAAAGCGCGTAAGCGCGTTGGCCGTGGTATCGGCTCCGGCACCGGCAAGACCGCTGGCCGCGGCGTCAAGGGACAGAAGTCCCGTTCTGGCGTAGCGATCAACGGCTTTGAAGGCGGCCAGATGCCAATCTACCGTCGTCTGCCAAAGCGCGGCTTCACCAACATCTTCGCAAAGAGCTTCAACGTTGTATCGCTCGGCCGTGTTCAGGCTGCAATCGATGCAGGCAGGCTGGATGCAAAGGCTGTTGTGAACATTGAAGCCCTCAAGGCTGCTGGCGTGATTCGCCGTGCGCTTGACGGTGTTCGCGTTCTTGCTGACGGTGAATTGACTGCTAAGGTAGCTTTTGATGTTGCTGGTGCTTCCAAGGCCGCGATCGAAAAGATCGAAAAGGCTGGTGGTAGCGTAAAGCTTCCTGAAGCAGCTGCTGAATAAAGCATCGAGATAAAAATAAAAGCGGCGGCCTTAGTGCCGCCGCTTGCACATTTATGCCAATGCGCATATCTGGGTAGAGTCTTTTGTCCGAAGGCATGCGGATTTTTTGATGCGTGTCGTTGGAGTAGGGGGCCCGATACTTTTCACCGGAGTAATTTAATGGCATCGGCTGCTGAACAGCTAGTTTCCAATCTTAATTTTTCTGCTTTCTCGAAAGCTGAGGAACTTAAGAAGCGTATCTGGTTCACACTGGGCGCTTTGCTCGTGTACCGTTTTGGTACCTATATCCCTCTACCCGGCATCAATCCTGATGCGCTTGCGCAGGCTTTCCAGCAGCATAGCCAGGGTGTGCTTGGACTCTTCAACATGTTTGCCGGTGGTGCTGTTGGTCGTATGGCCATTTTTGCGCTCGGCATTATGCCTTACATTTCCGCCTCCATTATCGTGCAGCTTATGACGTCGGTTGTTCCGACGCTGGAAGCGCTGAAAAAGGAAGGCGAATCGGGTCGTAAGATCATCAATCAGTACACACGTTATGGTACTGTTCTTTTGGCGATCGTTCAGGCCTATGCAATTTCCGTTGGTTTGCAGGCGGGTAACGGTATCGTTACGAACCCTGGACCAATGTTCCTTGTTTCATCGGTCATCACGCTTGTTGGCGGTACGATGTTCCTGATGTGGCTTGGTGAGCAGATCACTGCACGCGGTATCGGTAATGGTATTTCGCTGATCATCTTTGCAGGTATCGTTGCAAACCTTCCGCATGCTATTTCAGGCACGCTGGAACTGGGTCGTACGGGCGCTTTGTCTACTGGCCTGATCCTTGGTGTTATCGTTCTGGCTGTCGCGCTGATTGCGATCATCGTGTTTGTTGAGCGCGCTCAGCGTCGTCTTCTGATACAATATCCGAAGCGTCAGGTTGGCAACCGCATGTTCCAGGGTGATACTTCGCACCTGCCACTTAAGCTGAACACTGCTGGTGTTATTCCTCCGATCTTCGCTTCGTCGCTTCTGCTTTTGCCTGCGACTGTCGCTGGTTTCGCGAATACGGCTGAAATGCCTGCTTGGGGTACGACTATTCTCAATGCCCTCGGCCATGGTCAGCCGCTTTATATGCTGTTCTATGCTGCGTTGATGGCATTCTTCTGCTTCTTCTATACGGCGATTGTGTTCAATCCCAAGGACACTGCTGACCAGCTTAAGAAGCACTCCGGCTTTATTCCGGGCATCCGTCCGGGCGAGCGTACAGCCGAGTACATAGACTATGTGTTGACCCGCATTACGGTTGTCGGCGCTATCTATATCGTTCTTGTCTGCCTTCTGCCGGAATTTCTGATTTCTGCGACCGGTGTACCTTTCTATCTTGGCGGTACGTCGCTGCTGATCGTGGTCAGCGTTACGCTCGATACGGTTGCGCAAATTCAGGGACACCTTGTCGCCCATCAGTATGAAGGGTTGATCAAGAAGTCCAAACTCAGAGGTGGGAAACGCAGTAAATGAGACTAATACTTCTTGGGCCGCCCGGAGCAGGTAAGGGGACGCAGGCTGGACTTCTTACCAAGAAGCATGGAATACCTCAGCTTTCGACTGGCGACATGCTGCGTGCAGCAGTCGCACAGCAAAGCGAAATCGGTAAGCGCGCCAAGGCCGTCATGGATTCTGGTCAGCTCGTTTCTGATGAGATCGTAAACCAGATCGTTTCGGAGCGCATTGACGCTCCGGATTGTGCCGGTGGTTTCATTCTCGATGGATACCCACGAACAGTTCCACAAGCGCAGGCGCTTGGTGAAATGCTTCGTGGCAAAGGCTTGAAGCTTGATGCGGTCATCGAGCTGAAGGTTGATGAGAACGCGTTGGTCAACCGGATGGAGAGCCGTGTCGCCGAGACGATTGCTAAAGGTGGTCAGGTTCGTTCTGACGATAATCCTGAAGCTTTCCGTAAGCGTCTGGTTGAATATCGTGAGAAGACATCGCCGCTCTCGGAGTATTATGCTGGAACAGGCGAATTGCGCGTTTTAAACGGCATGGCACCTGTTGAAGAGGTCACTGCTGAAATCGAGAGAATTCTCGTTCCTGCTTGAGTGGGTAAGGATTAGGCTCAAATGAGCCTTCATGAATTACGGGCAGAGAAGCATCTTTTGTTTTTCTGCCCGTTTGTCGCTTCCAAAAGTTGCTTTTAATGTCTGCAAGGTTGTTACGGCGACTTTACGGACAGTTAAGAGTTGACTTTTTCGGGCGATTCCGTCAAAGACTGCGCCACTTCAATTTGTTTTGAATGGTCGGTTCTGGCGGAAATAGTAAGAGGCCGGGACCGGTCAAACAATGCTGTCTGGTTGATCGCATCGCCCAGATGGATTTTTATATAACCAAGGAGAACAGACGTGGCACGTATAGCTGGCGTCAACATCCCAACGAACAAGCGCGTTATCATTGCGCTTCAGTACATTCATGGGATTGGACCAAAATTTGCTCGTCAGATCGTAACGAAAGTTGGGATTGCTGACGACCGTCGTGTAAATCAGCTTTCGGATGCTGAAGTCCTTCAGATCCGTGAAGCAATTGATGCTGATTACCGCGTTGAAGGTGATCTGCGTCGTGAAGTTTCCATGAACATCAAGCGTTTGATGGACCTTGGCTGCTACCGCGGTCTGCGTCATCGTCGTTCGCTGCCAGTTCGTGGTCAGCGTACGCATACCAATGCACGTACCCGTAAGGGTCCAGCAAAGGCTATCGCAGGTAAGAAGAAGTAATTTTCGGCAGAACCATTCGTTCTGCCGGGCTTGCCCTTGATTGGGTGGGTTCGGTGCTGGTCCTTATCAAAGGGCTGGTGGAGCCGCTGGAATTACGGCGGTGTCGAGATCGAGTTTTGAAAGGACTATCATGGCTAAGGAAGCCCAGCGTATTCGCCGTCGCGAGCGCAAAAACATCTCGTCGGGCGTTGCCCACGTAAATTCGACGTTCAACAACACCATGATCACCATTACGGATGCACAGGGCAATGCGATTGCCTGGTCGTCTGCAGGTGCTCAGGGTTTCAAGGGTTCGCGTAAGTCGACCCCGTTTGCCGCACAGATCGCTGCTGAAGATTGCGCCAAGAAGGCTCAGGAACATGGCATGCGCTCCCTCGAAGTCGAGGTTTGCGGACCGGGTTCTGGCCGTGAATCCGCGCTGCGCGCCCTCCAGGCTGCTGGCTTTGTGATCACGTCGATCCGCGATGTTACGCCGATCCCGCACAACGGTTGCCGTCCGCGCAAGAAGCGCCGGGTCTAATTTCTTTTATATGCTGCATGAACCCCGAAGGTGACTTCGGGGTTCCTCTGCGGTTCTTCACAGGATCGCTACGATTGGATAGTAGCGACAGTTGATAGAGGAAAAATACATGATCCAGAAAAACTGGCAGGAACTCATTAAGCCGAATAAGGTGGATTTCATCACCAACGGCTCCCGCACGCGTGCAACCGTTGTTGCTGAACCGCTGGAACGCGGTTTTGGTCTGACACTCGGCAATGCTCTGCGTCGCGTACTTCTGTCGTCGCTGCGCGGCGCAGCAGTTACCGCTGTTCAGATCGACGGAGTTCTGCATGAGTTCTCTTCTATTCCGGGCGTCCGCGAAGACACCACGGATATTGTTCTGAACGTCAAGGAAATCGCCATCCGTATGGAAGGCGAGGGCCCGAAGCGCATGGTTGTCCGTAAGGAGGGCCCGGGCGTTGTTACGGCTGGTGACATTCAGACTGTTGGCGATGTCGAGATCCTTAACCCGGAACACGTCATCTGCACACTGGATGAAGGCGCTGAGATCCGCATGGAATTCACCGTTAACACCGGTAAGGGCTATGTGCCTGCCGACCGTAATCGTGCGGAAGATGCTCCAATCGGCCTTATTCCGGTTGATAGCCTTTATTCGCCGATCCGCAAGGTATCGTACAAGATTGAGAACACCCGTGAGGGCCAGGTTCTTGATTATGACAAGCTGACGCTCAACATCGAAACCAATGGTTCGGTGAGCGGTGAAGATGCCGTTGCTTATGCAGCACGCATTCTTCAGGACCAGCTGGCTGTCTTCGTTAACTTCGAAGAGCCACAGAAGGAAGCTCCGCAGGAACAAGTTGCGGAGCTCGCTTTCAATCCGGCTCTGCTCAAGAAGGTTGACGAACTCGAGCTGTCAGTACGTTCGGCAAACTGCCTGAAGAACGACAACATCGTCTATATCGGCGATCTGATCCAGAAGACGGAAGCCGAGATGTTGCGGACTCCGAATTTCGGCCGCAAGTCGCTCAACGAGATCAAGGAAGTTCTGGCGTCGATGGGTCTCCATCTTGGTATGGAAATCCCAGCCTGGCCGCCTGAAAATATCGAAGATCTCGCCAAGCGCTACGAAGACCAATATTAAGACCGGACAATTCCGGCTGAACTGAATTAAAGGAGAAGGCCATGCGCCACGGTAATGGACAGCGTAAGCTGAACCGCACTGCCTCGCATCGCAAGGCAATGTTCGCCAACATGGCGGCTTCGCTCATCGAGCATGAACAGATTGTGACCACGCTTCCTAAAGCTAAGGAAATCCGTCCAATCGTAGAAAAGCTTGTCACACTCGGCAAGCGCGGTGATCTGCATGCACGTCGTCAGGCGATTTCCGCTATCCGTGACGTACAGCTGGTTGCTAAGCTGTTCGACACACTTGCTACACGTTACGCAACCCGTAACGGCGGCTACATCCGCATCATGAAGGCAGGCTTCCGCACCGGTGACAATGCACCGATGGCAGTTGTCGAATTCGTTGAACGCGATGTCGATGCGAAGGGCAAAGCTGATCGCGCACGCGTTGAAGCTGAAGCCGCTGCTGAAGCAGCCGCAGCGTAATTCACGCTTTGTAATGATTAAGAAGGGTCGCCTCGTGCGGCCCTTTTTGTTTTAAGCTTTGGTTCCACCAAGCATTACAAAGCTGTAATGCTGTTTGCCACAATACAGCCCTTTATCCTTGGCCTTGTTGCCTCCATATTGTTCTCAACCCGATGAATCGGGTTTCGGAAAGAAAGCTGGAGTGAGCGGATGAATTTGCGGCGATTGGGAATTACGGGTGTTGTTCTAGCTTCTGTCAGTATGATGGTGTTGCCGACATTTGCGCAGGACAATCCTGCGCCGGTTCAAGGAAAGCAGATCCCGCTGAGCCGAGGCGACATGCAGCTGTCTTTTGCGCCGCTTGTTAAACAGACTGCGCCGGCTGTGGTGAATGTCTATGCAGCGCGGCAAGTGCAGCAACGCCCATCACCTTTTGCGGGTGATCCATTTTTTGAGCAGTTTTTCGGCAAACAATTTGGCGGTACAGGCAAGCCACGCACGGAACAATCGCTCGGTTCGGGTGTGATCGTCGATTCATCGGGCATTGTCGTGACCAACAATCACGTTATCAAGGATGCAGACGAGATCAAGGTCGCTCTGTCTGATGGTCGTCAACTTGAGAGCAAAGTTTTGCTTCGCGACGAGACCACTGATCTTGCGGTTCTTAAGATTGAAGCAAAAGAGAAATTCCCAGTCGTTTCGCTTGGTAACTCTGACGATGTTGAAGTTGGCGATCTGGTTCTCGCGATCGGCAATCCATTTGCTGTCGGGCAAACTGTTACGAGCGGTATCGTGTCAGCGCAGTCGCGCACACAGGTCGGCGTCTCTGATTTCGACTTCTTCATTCAGACAGACGCCGCCATCAATCCGGGTAATTCGGGTGGTGGTCTGATCGATATGCGCGGTCGCCTTATCGGTATCAACACAGCTATTTATTCACGCTCTGGCGGTTCGGTGGGTATCGGGTTTGCAATTCCATCGAATATGGTTCGCGCAGTTGTTGATGCTGCGTTGAGCGGCAGCACCAGTTTTGAGCGTCCTTTCATTGGTGCGACTTTCCAGAACATCACACCTGATGTCGCTGAAAGTCTTGGTATGGATAAGTCGTTTGGTGTGCTGGTGACGGCTGTTACCAAGGGCGGACCAGCAGAAAAGGCAGGATTGAAAGTCGGTGACGTTGTTCTTTCCGTCCAGGATGTGCGTGCCGACAATATCGACGTTCTCGGTTATCGCCTCTCAACCGCAGGCATTGGCAATACGGTTATGCTTGATATTGTGCGTAATGGAAAGGACAGCAAGCTGCCTGTAAAACTGGCAAAAGAGCCAGAAGCCAAACCACAGCAGAAGCAGACAATTAAGGGCGATAATCCGTTTGAAGGAGCAGTCGTTGAGGAAATCACTCCCGCAATGGCCTCGAAGATGCGACTGCGTGACGGTTCGCGCGGTGTAATCGTCACTGATGTGATTGTTAATTCGCAAGCAGCTCAGCTTGGTTTGCGCCAGCGCGATATTATTCGCGGAATCAATGGCAATCCGATCCGTACGATCAATGATTTGACCTCGGCGCTTAATGGCGGACGGGGTCTGGCATGGCGGCTTGAAGTTGAGCGCAATGGTGCTTTGATCCGCCAGTTCGTTCGCTGACCTCATCGCTAAGCATTTAAAGTTGCATGTCGTTTCAGGCGGGACTATGCCTGAAACGACATTTGTTTTTATGGCATCGAGCGAAGCGAAATGAGCGATCTATTTTCCACTGCGGCTGATCCGAATGCCGACCGTAACAGGCCGCTTGCCGATCGCCTTCGTCCGCGCGAACTGTCGGAAGTAACGGGGCAGGAACATCTAACTGGTCCAGAAGGCATTCTCACACGGATGATCGCCTCTGGCTCGCTCGGGTCTATGATTTTCTGGGGCCCTCCTGGAACTGGCAAAACCACTGTTGCACGATTGCTCGCAGGCGAAACCGAGCTTGCGTTCGAGCAGATTTCAGCGATTTTTTCCGGTGTAGCTGATCTTAAGAAAGTCTTTGAGGCTGCGCGTGCGCGCCGCATGTCTGGTCGCCAAACTCTGTTGTTTGTGGACGAGATTCATCGTTTCAATCGTGCGCAACAGGATAGTTTTCTTCCTGTGATGGAAGATGGCACCGTTATTCTGATTGGTGCGACGACAGAAAATCCATCCTTTGAACTCAACGCCGCTTTGCTGTCTCGGGCGAGGGTGCTAACTTTTCATCCGCATGACGCATTGAGTATTGCGACACTTCTGACACGCGCTGAAGAGCAGGAAGAGCGTCCCTTACCGCTTGATGAAGAAGCACGCGCTAGCCTTATTCGCATGGCGGATGGCGATGGCCGCGCATCTTTAACACTTGCAGAAGAAGTATGGCGGGCTGCCCGACCGGGCGAGATATTTGATGCGGAAAAGTTGCAGGATGTCGTGCAGCGCCGTGCGCCCGTTTATGACAAAGGACAGGACGGCCATTACAACCTTATTTCCGCGCTGCATAAATCCGTGCGTGGGTCTGACCCTGACGCAGCACTCTATTATCTCTGCCGCATGTTTGATGCAGGAGAAGATCCGCTTTATCTGGGGCGTCGGCTGGTTCGCATGGCAGTGGAGGACATCGGTCTTGCCGATCCGCAAGCGCTTGCGATCTGCAATGCGGCGAAGGATGCTTACGATTATCTCGGCTCTCCGGAAGGCGAGCTGGCCTTGGCACAGGCCTGCGTTTATCTGGCAACCGCTCCAAAATCCAATGCTGTTTATATGGCCTATAAAGCTTCGATGCGTGCGGCAAAGGAGAATGGTTCTCTCTTACCACCAAAGCACATTCTTAATGCGCCGACCAAGCTTATGAAAAGTGAAGGTTATGGTGATGGCTATGCTTATGACCATGATCAGCCTGACGCTTTCTCTGGGCAAGACTATTTCCCGGAGGCTATGGGGCGACAGGTTTTCTACGATCCACCGGAGCGTGGCTTTGAGCGTGAAATTCGTAAGCGTCTCGATTACTGGTCGCGTTTAAGAGCTGAGCGTCAGGGGCGCCGATGAACGCCGACCGCTACATTTAAAACTATTCGCGCGGCCTTATAGTCACATTTCGGCCTTCATCTATCAGCTTAGAGCGAAGAAGATTGCAACCTATGGCTTTATTCCACAGGTCGCGTCCTTCATTTATTTTCCAATAAATACAACGATCCGGCAACTCAAAGCGGTATGCTTAAACAATCTGGTAACCATATACAGATCAGACACTTAGCTTAAGTTGTACTTAATGTTTAAAATTCATCAAAATTTATAATTTCTACGAGGTTTGTCCATGACGCGCGTATTGATGCTCGTTGCGCTCGTTATTCTTGGTGGTTGTGCAACTGCGCCTCGGCAGGTCAGCAATGTTTGCGCTGTTTTTGACCAGCGCGACGGCTGGATTAATAACTGGCAATCGGATGCAACGCGGGTTTCGCGTGAATTTGGCGTTCCGGTGCATGTTTTAATGGCGACGATTTATACCGAATCTGGTTTCCGTCCGTATGCGCGTCCGCCACGCACAAAGCTGTTCGGCTTTATTCCATGGAAGCGCGCTTCAAGCGCCTATGGCTATTCGCAGGCGCTCAATGGAACTTGGGATCGCTACAAGCGCGAAACAGGGCGCTGGACTGCATCGCGCAGCAATTTTGGTGACGCTATTCATTTCATCGGCTGGTATCATAATGAAAGTAGCCGGAGAAATGGCATTAACCGTAATGATGCTTACAGGCTCTATCTCGCCTATTATTCGGGCCATGGCGGTTATCCCCGCGGTGTCTGGCGTAATAACTCGACAGCCCTGAACGGAGCCAAACGCGCTCAGAACATGGCCAGCCGCTATGCGACCCAGCTGCGTTCTTGTGGGCGTATGGGCTAAAATGGCTTGGAATGTGCTGTAAAATTGGCGATAAAGGGATTTAAGGCCACCATCCAGCCGTATTCGAAGTTATCATTCGCGGCGAATCTAACATTGAGGATGACGTTTTTTATGCTGAAGAAACTTGGAATTGTCTTTATCGGGGCCACATTTCTGGCAGGCTGTACATCGACTGACCCATATACGGGCCAGGAAAAGATGTCGAACACTGCTGGAGGCGCGGCTATCGGTGCTGCCGTTGGTGCGCTCGGCGGCCTGATGGTTGGTGGTTCCAGCCGCGCACAGCGTAATGCGGTTCTGATCGGTGCCGGTATTGGTGCGCTTGGTGGCGGTGCTATCGGTAATTACATGGATCGTCAGGAATCCGAGTTGCGTAATCAGTTGCAGGGTACTGGTGTTTCCGTGACCCGTAATGGCGATCAGATTATCCTCAACATGCCTTCAGCGATTACATTTGATACCGATCAGGATCAGGTGAAAAGCCAGTTTTATCCAACTCTGAACTCGGTCGCGATTGTCTTGCGCAAATTCAATCAGACACTGGTTGATGTATATGGCTTTACCGACTCGACCGGTAGCGCGAGCTACAATCAGGGCCTGTCGCAGCGCCGTGCAGCCTCCGTTGCAAGCTATCTCGGCTCGCAGGGCATTGATCCACGCCGCTTCGCAGTTATCGGCTATGGCGCAAGTCAGCCAGTCGCCAGCAACGCAACGCCGGAAGGCCGTGCACAGAATCGTCGTGTGGAAATTCAGATTTCTCCGCTGCGCGGCGTACAGCAGTAATTCGAAGTTAGTATTTTTAAGCGATTTGGCGCAGTCTTTCGAAAGAAGGGCTGCGTTTTCATTTGTGAGCAGCGAATCGAGCAGTAAATTTCCATGCTTTTTGCAACTAAAGCGTGGACAGTTTTTAAGATTATAGCTTTCTAATATATAAGAACAATAAAAGAACAAAAAATCTTATTTGTTTAAAAACAATAACTTGAGCTTATTGCAAAATGAGAACAAAACAGATACAAATAGATATTGGCGATAAGCCCGATGGGCTTCTAGCGAGACAAGAGGATGGTGTAAGATGTCTCAGAAATCATTGCGACTCGTTGAGGATAATTCAGTGGATAAGACTAAGGCTCTGGATGCGGCGTTGTCGCAAATTGAACGTGCGTTCGGCAAGGGCTCTATCATGCGGCTCGGTCAGAACGAGGTCGTTGATATTGAGACTGTGCCAACAGGCTCGCTTTCTTTGGATATTGCATTGGGCGTCGGCGGTCTGCCCAAGGGACGTATCGTAGAAATTTATGGCCCTGAAAGCTCGGGTAAGACGACGCTAGCGCTGCATACGATTGCAGAAGCACAGAGAAAAGGCGGTATCTGCGCATTCGTTGACGCGGAACATGCACTTGATCCTGTTTATGCACGCAAGCTCGGCGTTGATCTAGAAAACCTCCTGATTTCGCAGCCCGATACGGGCGAGCAGGCGCTCGAAATCACCGATACGCTGGTGCGTTCTGGTGCGATTGACGTTCTCGTCGTCGACTCGGTTGCGGCTCTTACACCGCGCGCTGAAATTGAAGGCGAAATGGGTGATTCTCTGCCAGGGCTTCAGGCCCGCCTGATGAGTCAGGCACTGCGTAAGCTCACAGCTTCGATCTCGCGTTCGAATTGCATGGTCATCTTCATCAATCAGATTCGCATGAAGATCGGCGTGATGTTCGGATCGCCTGAAACGACAACCGGCGGTAATGCGCTCAAGTTCTATGCTTCGGTGCGTCTTGATATTCGGCGCATCGGTTCTATCAAGGAGCGTGATGAAGTTGTTGGCAACCAAACCCGCGTCAAGGTGGTCAAGAACAAGCTTGCCCCTCCTTTCAAGCAGGTAGAGTTCGACATCATGTATGGTGCCGGTGTTTCTAAGACAGGCGAATTGGTCGATCTTGGTGTGAAGGCTGGTATTGTCGAAAAGTCGGGCGCTTGGTTCTCTTATAATTCGCAGCGTCTGGGGCAGGGCCGTGAAAACGCCAAGCAGTACCTGAAAGACAATCCGGAAGTCGCAAAAGAGATTGAAACGACACTTCGTCAAAATGCAGGTCTCATCGCTGAGAAGTTCATTGAAGATGGTGGTCCGGAATCTGATGATGGTCCGGATGCAGCTGAAGCATAAGCTTTGCGTTGATATGAAATAGAGAAAGCCCTGCACTAAAGTGTGGGGCTTTTGCTTTTTAAGCCCAATACTGTTGCATAGTTGCCGTTTTCTGCATTTGCGGCAGAAATTGCTTTTATAGCGCACACTGCTTATCTGGACAGAAAAGCAGTGCCCCGTTAAAAGCGGACAACCGAAATTCCACCTCAAGGACTTTCCATTATCGGGCAGTCGAAGCGTGGCGGCAGATCAAGCCGTTAAATGCCGTATTCCTGCGGGTGGAGATTATATAATTGATGCGTTTTCGATTGCGCATCTCATGCAGGGCAGAAAATGTCCAAGGGTGAATTATGGCTGGCGTCAACGAGATAAGGTCCACATTCCTCGACTATTTCCGTAAGAACGGACATGAAGTCGTTTCATCAAGTCCGCTCGTTCCTCGAAACGACCCGACGCTGATGTTCACCAATGCGGGCATGGTGCAGTTCAAGAATGTTTTCACTGGTCTTGAACAGCGCCCTTACAGCCGCGCAACTACGTCGCAGAAATGTGTGCGTGCTGGCGGCAAGCATAACGATCTGGATAATGTGGGCTATACAGCACGCCACCACACATTCTTTGAAATGCTGGGTAACTTTTCTTTCGGCGATTACTTCAAGGAAGAGGCGATCGCGCATGCATGGAATCTGATCACCAAGGAGTTTGGCCTTAACAAGGACAAACTGCTGGTCACAGTTTATCATACGGATGATGACGCAGCGAATTTCTGGAAGAAGATTGCCGGTCTTTCGGATGGTCGTATCATCCGCATTGCCACGAATGATAATTTCTGGGCGATGGGCGATACCGGCCCTTGCGGTCCTTGCTCGGAAATTTTCTACGATCATGGGGATCATATCTGGGGTGGACCTCCAGGATCGGCTGATGAAGATGGCGATCGTTTCATTGAAATCTGGAACCTCGTTTTCATGCAGTTCGAGCAGGTTACACCTGATCAGCGCATTGATTTGCCACGTCCGTCGATTGATACGGGCATGGGTCTTGAGCGTGTTGCGGCCGTACTTCAGGGCGTACACGACAATTACGACATTGATCTTTTCAAGGCGCTGATCCGTGCTTCCGAAGAAGCAACAGGCGTTAAGGCTGAAGGTGATTTCCGCGCCAGCCATCGCGTGATTGCAGACCATCTGCGTGCATCAAGCTTCCTGATTGCCGATGGTGTTTTGCCGTCGAATGAAGGTCGCGGTTATGTGCTGCGCCGCATTATGCGCCGCGCCATGCGTCATGCGCAACTGCTCGGTGCCAGCCAGCCATTGATGTGGCGTCTGCTGCCAGCGCTGATCCGTGAAATGGGTCAGGCTTATCCGGAACTCATCCGCGCAGAAGCGCTGATTTCAGAAACGCTTAAGCTGGAAGAAACCCGTTTCCGCAAGACATTGGAACGCGGTCTCGGCCTGCTTTCTGATGCTTCGGAAAATCTGGTTGAAGGTGATCGTCTCGATGGCGAAACCGCGTTCAAGCTTTACGATACTTATGGTTTCCCACTTGATCTGACGCAGGACGCTTTGCGCCAGCGCGGTGTAACCGTTGACACCAATGGCTTCAACACTGCTATGCAGCGACAGAAGGCGGAAGCACGCGCCAACTGGACGGGTTCGGGCGAAGCTGCAGCCGAAACCATCTGGTTTGGTATCAAGGATAAGGTCGGCGCGACCGAATTCCTCGGCTATGAAACCGAAAGTGCTGAAGGCGTTATTTCCGCTCTCGTGCGCGATGGTGCAGAAGTATCATCGGCTGCTGAAGGTGAAACCGTATCCGTCGTTGTCAACCAGACGCCATTCTATGGCGAATCCGGTGGTCAGCAAGGCGATACGGGTACGATCTCCGGCGAAGGTTTTGTCATTGCTGTTCGCGAAACGCTCAAAAAAGGCGAAGGCCTCTTTGTCCATATTGGCGAAGTCACCAAGGGTTCGGCTAAGGTCGGCGATGCGGTTGAGCTGAAGGTTGACGGTGAGCGCCGTACACGCATTCGTTCCAACCACTCTGCAACCCATCTGCTGCATGAAGCGCTGCGTGAAACGCTCGGCTCGCATGTTGCGCAGAAGGGTTCGCTCGTTGCACCTGATCGTTTGCGTTTCGACTTCTCGCATCCAAAGCCGATTTCGGCTGAGGAACTGACTGCTGTTGAAAATCTCGCCAACGAAATCATTCTGCAGAATGCGCAAGTTACCACACGCTTGATGGCGGTGGATGATGCGATTGCTGAAGGTGCAATGGCGCTGTTTGGCGAAAAATACGGCGATGAAGTCCGTGTTGTTTCGATGGGCACAGCCAAGCACGGTGAAAAGGCTGGTAAGGCTTATTCGGTTGAACTTTGCGGCGGTACTCATGTGCGCCAGACCGGTGATATTGGTCTCGTCCGTATTCTGTCCGACAGCGGTGTTGCTGCCGGTGTTCGTCGTATGGAAGCGCTAACGGGTGAGGCGGCTCGCCTTTACCTCGAAGAACAGGACGAGCGCGTCAAGGCAATCGCTGGTGTGTTGAAAACCTCGCCATCGGAAGCTCTGGATCGCGTGAACGCACTTATTGACGAACGCAAGAAACTGGAACGCGAACTCACCGAAGCACGCAGACAGCTAGCGCTAAGTGGCGGTTCTTCCGATGGTGGCAGCGCAGTTGAAACAGTCAATGGAGTCAATTTCCTCGGCAAGGTTGTAACTGGCGTTTCGCCACGTGATCTCAAGCCACTTGCTGACGAAGGCAAGAAGCAGGTTGGCTCCGGTGTTGTTCTCTTCGTTGGTGTTGGTGAAGACGGTAAAGCAAGTGCTGTTGCTGCTGTAACCGAAGATCTGGTTGGTCGTTTCAGTGCGGTTGATCTCGTGCGTGTGGCATCCAGCGCTCTTGGTGGCGCAGGTGGCGGCGGTCGCCCTGATATGGCACAGGCGGGTGGTCCCGATGGCACCAAGGCAAATGATGCAGTCGCAGCGGTTAAAGCGCTGATCGTCTGATAAATTACATATAAGAATGAAAAGGCCGGGATTTTCCCGGCCTTTTTTATGCTGCATGCATCTTGCGGCTATCGTCCGGTGCTTCTTCGCGTTGATCCAACCCATAATCGCGAGCGACATTGGCAACACGCAGGCGGTAGTTTTCAAAAACTCCGCCACGTCCCTTCGTCTGCGCTATTCGATGAGTTGGAAGATTGCGCCACTGTTTCACGGCCTCTTCGTCGCGCCAGAAGGAGAGAGACAGTAGCTTTTCTGGCTCAACCAGACTTTGAAAACGTTCTATGGATATGAAGCCATCAATTTTTGCCAGATCAGCGCGCAGGCTAGAAGCAATATCGAGATATTGGTCGCGCCGTTCTTCATCTGCCGGCCAGACTTCAAAGATGACAGCGATCATGGTTTGATAAACTCCGCATGTGGAGCTGATTGAAGCTTCAGAAAGATGCGTTCTTCGGAGCGGATAAACTGCTCACGTTTTGCGAATTCATAGTTAGCCCGGCCGATTGGGTCAGCGGCCAGACGTGCGCGAAATTGTTCGTAGGCGGCGAGATTTTCGACGGAGTAGACACCATAAGCGGTCGTGGTCGAGCCTTCATGCGGACCGAAATAGCCAATGAGGTTTGCGCCGCAACGTGGGCTTGCTTGGCCCCAATTGCGCGCATATTCAGCGAAGGCGTCGGCTTTGAACGGATCGATTTGATAGCGGATGAAGCAGGTAATCATTTTATCTCCTGATTTTTGAAGTTTCTGGAGATGGTTTTAGCTTATTGAACGTTGTCCATGCTTCGGTTAGCATCGAAGTATGAAAGACGGACCAATCATAGCTTCTGTTGCGGCCCTATTGGGCGATCCTGCGCGCGCAAATATGTTGACGGCGCTGATGGATGGGCGCGCTTTGACGGTAAGCGAACTCGCTGCCGCGGCTGGTGTGACGATCCAGACTGCGAGCGGACATCTCTCAAAACTTGATGCTGCCAATTTGCTGGTGGCTGAAAAGCAGGGCAGGCATCGGTATTTCAGGCTATCAGGGACTGATGTGGCGCAGGTGCTAGAAGGGCTGATGGGGCTTGCACAGCGCACCGGGGCCGTGCGTGTTCGCACAGGTCCGAAAGATCATGCACTGCGTAAGGCGCGCATTTGTTATGATCATCTGGCGGGCGAGCGCGGCGTGGAAATGCTGGACGCCTCTTACAGGCTTGGTCTTATGGGCGACGCTAACGAGCCACTCCTTACTGATGAAGGAAAGACATTCTTCTCGTGCCTTGGCATTGATGTCGATGCGCTGCAGAAAGGCAAGCGACCGCTCTGCCGCCATTGTCTCGACTGGAGCGAGAGACGCAATCACTTAGGCGGTGCGCTTGGTGCAGCAATTCTGAAAAACTTCATCGATAGTGGCTGGGCGCGCCGGGAAGAGGGCCGAGTTATCGCCTTCTCGCCCAGTGGTGCGCAGGCTTTTGCAAAGGCTTTTCAGCTTTGATGTGAAGGTCTCTCGGCGTTAAAGCGCTTTTCGATACTGGATGAAGCCGGATGCCTGCGCGATGTTATCGTATAGACGACGTGCGGTGGCGTTGCTTTCATGTGTGAGCCAATAGAGGCGGCCTGCACCCTCGGCGCGAGCGAGATCAGCCACAGCTTCAATCAGAGCAGCGCCTGTACCTTTTCCGCGCTGACTGTTTTCAACATAGAGGTCTTGCAGATAGCACGTCCATTTTCGCAGCCAGCACGAGCGATGAAAAATCACATGCACGATACCAACGAGTTTTCCGTCGTCATCGAAAGCGCCCAAAGCATGCATGGGTTCTGATGTATCGTGGAAGCGTTGCCATGTAATGTTGGTGGTTTCAGCAGGAATATCGACTTCGTAAAAGACCTGATAGGCTTTCCATAAAGGTTCCCATGCAGCGCGGTCTTGCGGCGTTAATGCCCGAATTGTCGACATATCAATCCTCCCTGTTTCTGTAACAACAGATTATCGAGGACTAATTGTGCTTGCGAGGGATAAATAGTGACGCACAAATAAAAAACGGCGGGAAATTCCCGCCGCTTTTTTTGTTCATTCAGGTCGGCTTAAGCAGCCATTGCCTTCTGAAGGTTTTCATCGATCTTGTCGAGGAAGCCAGTGGTCGAGAGCCATGGCTGATCTGGACCGATAAGCAGCGCCAGATCCTTGGTCATGTAGCCGCTTTCGACAGTGTCCACGCAGACCTTTTCCAGCGTGTCAGCAAAGCGCTTCAGTTCTGCATTATCGTCTAGCTTTGCACGATGTGCGAGGCCGCGGGTCCATGCGAAGATCGAAGCGATTGAGTTGGTCGAGGTTTGCTCGCCCTTCTGATGCTGGCGATAGTGACGGGTCACTGTGCCGTGTGCAGCTTCTGCTTCAACGGTCTTGCCATCTGGCGTCATCAGAACCGAGGTCATCAGGCCGAGTGAGCCGAAGCCCTGTGCTACGATGTCGGACTGCACGTCGCCGTCGTAGTTCTTACAAGCCCAGACATAACCGCCCGACCACTTGAGAGCCGATGCAACCATGTCGTCGATCAGGCGATGTTCGTACCAGATCTTTACTTCTTTGAACTTATCAGCGAATTCAGCCTGATAGACTTCTTCGAAGATATCCTTGAAGCGACCGTCATAAGCCTTGAGAATGGTGTTCTTGGTCGAGAGATAAACCGGATAGTTGCGCTGCAAGCCGTAGTTCAGCGAAGCGCGCGCAAATTCACGGATCGATTCGTCGAGGTTGTACATGGCCATTGCCACGCCAGCAGCCGGAGCCTGATAGACTTCGTGCTCGATGGTTTCGCCATCTTCACCGACGAACTTGATCGACAGCGTGCCTTTGCCCGGGAATTTGAAATCGGTCGCGCGGTACTGGTCACCGAAAGCATGACGGCCAACGATGATTGGCTGTGTCCAGCCTGGAACCAGGCGAGGGACGTTTTTGCAAATGATTGGTTCGCGGAAAATAACGCCGCCGAGGATGTTACGGATGGTGCCGTTTGGCGACTTCCACATCTTCTTAAGCTTGAATTCTTCAACGCGAGCTTCGTCTGGCGTTATGGTTGCGCACTTTACGCCAACGCCGTGTTCTTTGATGGCGTTTGCTGCGTCAATGGTGACCTGATCGTTGGTCGCATCGCGGTGCTCGACCGAAAGATCGTAATATTTTAGATCGATGTCGAGGTAAGGATGGATCAGCTTGTCCTTGATGAACTGCCAGATGATGCGGGTCATCTCATCGCCGTCAAGTTCAACGACCGGGTTTGCAACCTTGATTTTTGCCATTGATAATGCCTCTCATTGAATGCGTCGCGCCCGTATAGCATCGGTAAGCGCTAAGGCAAAGTGTCAGAGGCTTATTCTTTGGCCTATAGGCGATTTTTCAGGCCGCGTGATGCGCAGATTTTTGCCACGCGGAGTGCGGATCACGATAAGTTTCTTTTTCGCGCCGCAAGATTTCTTCTGCATCAAGTGTGGAGATTGCAGTTTTTCTGTCGGACGGGATCAATCCATTGACCTGAAGCGCAAGATAGCGCCCGCAGCATACGCGCAGAAATGATGCAAAATTATCGAGGTCGTGACCGTCTGCGCGTGATTCTTCATAGAGTTTGCCGAGCAGACGGCTGACGCTCATGTCATCACGTGCGGCAATATCTTCCAGCGCTGACCAGAAGAAGTTCTCCAGCCGTACACTTGTTACGACGCCATCAATACGCAGTGAACGCGTTACGCTTTGCCAGAGTTGCTGCTCCGCCCCTATGAACAATCTGCACATGACTTTCTCCCGTTTTTCCCGAGGGGCAGTGTCGCGCAGATTGCTGTTGGCTGCAACTTACTTGAGTGGTTGAACCGTATAAGTGATGCTTCCGGCTGTTGCTTCATCAATGTTGAATGTGAGGTCGCTGATTGTTACCTGCCGTTGATCAGCGGGAAATTCTATGGTCTGGCCACTCGCCGGAAAATCCAAGCTATCAATTGAATAACCTCTGACTTCAAATTGCATCTTGCCTGCTTCAATGCCGGCAAAGACAACATCATAGATACGTCCGCTTTCTTTGGCCTGGTAATCGTCTTTGGACGGAAGCATGGTCCCTTTGCTGTAGTCGCGCGGCGGAACAATAGGATTGCCGGACAGCACGAACTGCGTCTGACCGAAGGTGTCCGGCGACGGAGCCGGATATTGTTCAGAAATGACCGCCACTTCTGCGCTAGCGGCTTCCTGCGCATTGGCGAGATTTGCTGGGCCGAAGAGAATTGCGCTGATGCTTACAGCAAACGAGAGAGCGACAGTTTTGGCGGGTTTCATGTGGTCTTCCATCTCATTTCAAGAAAGCCTTTCCAGCATATTTACCGGAAAGGCTCTGATTTGGCATTTTTAATGAAATGCCATGCATGATGAAAGCTGTGGTTTAGACCCTCTCTCAGCTATGCGTGATTTTTGTGCCGAGAACTGCGAGGAACTGCGAAAGCCATGCCGGATGGGCAGGCCATGCGGGAGCCGTCACAAGGTTTCCGTCAGTCACTGCCTGATCGACTGGGATATCGGCGTAGGTTCCGCCTGCGAGCTCAACTTCAGGGCGGCAGGCCGGATAAGCGGAGCAGGTACGGCCTTCGAGAACACGCGCGGCGGCGAGTAGTTGTGCGCCATGGCAGACAGCTGCAACTGGCTTGTTGGCTTCAAAGAAATGCTCAACGATTGCAATAACTTTGTCATCAAGGCGCAGATATTCTGGTCCACGTCCGCCGGGAATAACCAGCGCGTCGTAGCTCTCGGCCCTCACATCGGCAAATGTCGCATTGAGCGTGAAATTATGGCCGGGCTTTTCAGTATAGGTCTGGTGCCCTTCGAAGTCGTGAATAGCGGTTGCAATGGTGTCGCCCGCCTTTTTACCGGGGCAAACCGCATGGACCTTGTGCCCAACGGCGAGAAGCGTCTGGAACGGCACCATGGTTTCGTAATCTTCGCAGAAATCACCGCAGATCATGAGAATCTTTTTGCCGGACATGATTGTCCTCCCTGTTAAACTCGATGTCGGTTGGCGCAGTCTGCCATGGAAGGGCCGAAGACTGGTGTTATTCCGCTACTACACGTGATTTTTCGATCCTGTTTGTAAGGGGAATCTTTGCGATTCTCTGTCAAACATGTCAGGGAAGCGCCGTGTTGATATAGTAGTGACGGAAATTATCATGGCAGGTACAGACAAACAGCGCCCTTTGATCACCGAAGGTCCGGCGATCATTCTGGTTAATCCGCAATTGCCGGAGAACATCGGCATGGTGGCGCGCGCCATGGCAAATTTTGGTCTTGCCGAATTGCGTCTTGTGCAGCCGCGTGAAGAGTTTCCAAGCGAGAAAGCCCGCGCTGCTGCAAGCAAGGCGGATCATATCATCGATAATGCGGTTGTTTATGATGATCTCCCATCAGCACTTGCCGATCTCAATTTCGTTTATGCCACCACAGCGCGTGAGCGTGATGGCTTCAAACAGGTGCGTAGCCCGGTGGAAGCTAATGGCGAATTGCGTCGTCGTTTCAGGGCCGGTGAGAAGACTGGCATTATGTTCGGTCGCGAGCGTTTTGGCCTTAGCAATGAGGAAGTTGGTCTTGCGGATGAACTGGTGACGTTCCCGGTTAATCCAGCCTTTGCATCGCTCAATATCGCGCAGGCTGTTCTGCTCATGTCCTACGAGTGGATGAAGTCAGGCCTTGAGAGCGAGACGGATACGGTATTCCGTGGTCCAGAAATGGAAGCAGCGCCCAAGCAGGAATTGCAGAGTCTTTTCAACCATCTGGAAGAGGCGCTTGATATTCGGGGTTATTTCCGCCCTGAGGCCAAAAAAGAAATCATGGTCAATAATCTGCGGTCGGTGTTGACGCGCGCGGGTTTTGCATCGGCAGAACTCAAGCTTCTGCGCGGCGTGATCACATCGCTTGATGTGTTTACACCCAAGAAGCCGCGTGGTTCGGCTGCACCAGAAAGCCGTGCGCGCAAACCGGCAACAGAGGACAAGGCTGAATGAAACCAGCATCCGCAGCAGAGCGTTTCGGTAACTCTTCTATCGCGATTGAAAGACCAGTTCTGGTTTTCGACAGCGGTATCGGCGGTCTGACGGTTTTGCGCGAGTTGCGGGTTATGATGCCAGATCGGCGGTTTGTATATATCGCCGATGATGCCGGCTTTCCCTATGGGGACTGGGAAGAAGAAGCGCTGCGCGCGCGCATTGTCGAACTTTTTGGCAAGTTTATCGCAGAGCATGATCCTGAAATCGCGGTAATCGCCTGCAACACAGCCTCGACACTGGTACTTGATGATCTGCGTCGCGCTTATCCTTTGGTGCCTTTTGTCGGAACTGTTCCGGCGATCAAGCCTGCTGCCGAACGCACTTCGTCGGGACTTGTCTCCGTGCTTGCAACGCCCGGTACGGTCAAGCGTGCCTATACGCGTGATCTTATCCAGTCTTTCGCGACGCAATGCCATGTGCGGCTCGTTGGAGCTGACCAGCTTGCAGGTGTAGCGGAAGCACATATTCGCGGCGAGAAAATCGATGAGGCGCTGGTCGTTGAGCAGATCATGCCGTGCTTTGTGAAAAAGGACGGTGAGCGCACGGACATTGTCGTGCTGGCCTGCACGCATTACCCGTTCCTTGCCAATGTGTTTCGCCGACTTGCACCTTGGCCGGTCGATTGGCTCGATCCTGCCGAGGCGATAGCACGACGTACGGTTTCGCTTTTGCAGCCACGCGAGCTTGATGAGAGACTTCATCATCATGATGATCGTGCTGTCTTCACATCGAATAAGCCGGATTATGCCATTCGTCGTCTAATGCAGGGTTTTGGATTACATTTCTCGGAATAAAAATTATAACTCAATTGTTTAATAAAATAATTTAACGTATTGTTTTTGAATAGGAATCACCCGAAAATGAAATTCATTTCCGGGTGATGGTACAAGCTGATTAGCTTGCTGCTTCCTGTCGTGTATCGCGTTTTGCCTGTGCGACACTAGCAGCTTTTTTCAAGCGTCCACGCTCCATTGGCCGGATGAGGCTGTCTGCTTTTTCATTGGGAATATTGCGCATTCCGTGGCGCGCATGTCGGGTGTTAAAAGTGTTGTCCGGCTTTTCATTGGCTTTTTTCGTTGCCAATGCCTTTTTTGCATTTGTAACCAGATCATTGCTTGCCGACATACTGCGGCGGCGATCGACTTCTGCATTGATGCGGCGCATGGCCATGGCCAGAACTGAAACTTTAAGATGCGAGCCTTCGTCAGCTTTTGATGCCGATGCGCCTCGTGCGGCTCCTTTTCCGCGCATTTCGCGGCGGCGCTGATGGGCCTGATCGCGGGCTTTGCTGCGGCGGTCGCGCAAAAGCTTTGCAAGCTGCGAAAGTTCGGCATCGGGAACTTCCTGAAGAATTGGGTGGTGGGATTTTTCTACCAGTTCGCGTTCTTCTGCATTCAGCGCACGGGCTTCTTCCTTTCGTGTGATGGCCATGAGATGTCCTTTCTGGTTCTGATGAATTTCTACACTTTTGGATATAGGCATCAGAAGTTGCAGGAAAAGGCAGATACCGCAGTTTTAGACGGAACCATCCATGCAAAGTTCCGTTTTCATAGTGATAAAAGCGGAGGTGAAATCATGGATATTATTGAAACCCGCATCAGTTCGCTTGGTGGATTTGCCACCTATCTGGTGGAGTTCATAACTGAAGGCGAAGAGCGCATTACTGTTAAGGTCGAGAATGATACAGGAGCTGAGCTTCCACGTGATGCGGTAATACGTAAGGCGGCTTTGAAGCTCGGTGAGGCGCTTGGTGTGGCATGTCTTGAATGTGGCATTGAGCCCGAAACCCAGATTACGCTACCAAGTGCTCGCCGCGCCGGTGACCGAACAGAATTGGAGCGGCAGCTTGATGAGGGCTTGGAAGATAGTTTTCCGGCAAGTGATCCGGTTTCAGTAACATCTTCCACCATTGCCGGGTTTGCAGGGCCAAAGAACTGATTGGTCTCGAAGCAATAAAGCCGGACAGTTCGTCCGGCTTCTCAAGTCGTTGATAAAATGAGTCTTGTTTGCACCGTATCCGTCTGATCTTATTCAGAGATTACGACGTTTTCCTTCCATCAGATCAAGCACTGCTCGTGCGCAATCAAGCACATTTGTTCCGGGGCCGAAGACTGCCGACACACCATGATCGAACAGATATTGGTAGTCTTGACGCGGAACAACGCCTCCACAAACGACGATGATATTTTCAGCACCTTTTTTGCGTAGAGTTTCGACAAGCTGCGGCAGAAGAGTTTTATGCCCGGCTGCGAGTGACGACACCCCGAGCACATGCACCTTTGCCTTAATTGCCATATCGGCTGCTTCATCGGGCGTCTGGAACAAAGGCCCGGCCAGTACCTCAAAACCAATGTCGCCAAAGGCAGATGCGATGATTTTTGCGCCACGGTCGTGTCCATCCTGACCAAGCTTTGCCACCATCAGACGCGGCTTGTCGCCTGTGTTCTTGGAGAACTCTTCGAGGCGCTCCACAAGCGTTGAATATTCCGGCTCATTCTCATAGGCTGTGCCGTAGACGTCTTTTACGACTTTTGGCACTGCCGCATGATCGCCGAAAGCGCTGCGCATGGCGTCTGAAATTTCGCCGACGGTTGCGCGTGCACGCGAGGCCTCCACCGCTGCCGCCAAGATATTGCCTTCACCAGTCTTTGCGACCTTTTCCAGTTCTGAGAGAGCTGCTTCGACTTTGGCCTTGTTGCGGGTTTCTTTGATGCGGTTGAGGCGTGCGATCTGCGAATTACGCACGGCAGTATTATCGATTTCGAGAATGTCGATATTGTCTTCCTGCTCCAGACGGAACTTGTTGACGCCGACAATCACCTCTTCGCCCTTGTCGACGGCAGCCTGTCGGCGTGTGGCGGCTTCTTCGATCAATCGTTTTGGCAGGCCGCTTTCAACGGCCTTGGTCATGCCGCCTAAGCCTTCGACTTCTTCAATCAGCGCCCAAGCTTTTCCCGCGAGTTCGTTGGTCAGGCTTTCAATGTAGTAGGAGCCCGCCAGCGGATCGACAACTTTGGTAACGCCGGTTTCGTTTTGCAGAATAAGCTGCGTGTTGCGGGCAATACGGGCAGAAAATTCTGTCGGCAAAGCAATAGCTTCGTCAAAAGAATTGGTGTGCAGCGATTGCGTGCCGCCAAGCGCCGCCGACATAGCCTCAAAGGCCGTTCGTACGATGTTATTGTAAGGGTCTTGTTCCTGCAAAGACACGCCGGATGTTTGGCAATGGGTGCGCAGCATCAGCGAGCCCGGCTTCTTTGGGTCGAATTCCTTCATGATGCGTGACCAGAGCATGCGGGCTGCGCGCAGCTTGGCGATTTCCATGAAGAAGTTCATGCCAATGGCGAAGAAGAACGACAGACGCCCAGCAAATTCATCGACATTGAGGCCCTTTTTGAGCGCCGCGCGCACATATTCGCGACCATCGGCCAGCGTGAAAGCCAGTTCCTGCACCAGCGTCGCACCAGCTTCCTGCATGTGATAGCCGGAGATAGAAATCGAATTGAATTTCGGCATTTCCGTTGCGGTATAGGCGATGATGTCCGCAATAATCCGCATGGAGGGTTCCGGCGGATAGATATAGGTGTTGCGGACCATAAACTCTTTGAGAATATCATTCTGAATAGTGCCGGAAAGCAGGTCGCGCGAAACGCCCTGTTCTTCACCAGCCACGATAAAATTGGCGAGGATCGGGATTACGGCGCCATTCATCGTCATGGAGACAGAGATCTTGTCAAGCGGGATGCCATCAAAGAGGATTTTCATATCCTCGACAGAATCAATCGCCACACCTGCCTTACCCACATCGCCTTCAACGCGCGGATGATCGCTGTCATAGCCGCGATGCGTCGCAAGATCAAAAGCAACCGATACGCCTTGCTGACCGGCTGCAAGTGCTTTGCGGTAGAAGTTGTTCGATTCTTCGGCTGTCGAAAATCCTGCATATTGCCGGATGGTCCATGGGCGACCGGCATACATGGTTGCACGCGGACCGCGCAGGAACGGTTCAAAACCGGGCAGGGTGTCGAGATGATCGATTGGAGCCAAATCGTCAGCCGTGTAAAGCGGCTTCACGTCAATGCCTTCGGGTGTGTGCCAGACAAGGCTATCGGCAGGGCGCTTCAGTTCCTTTTCGGCCAGTTTCGACCAATCGTTTTTTGTGGGGCGCTCGCTCATATCCGTCCTCACTCAAATTCCATGATAAGTTCATCAACCGCGAGGCTTGCACCTTCTTCCGCAGCGATGCGCTTCACTGTCGAACGACGCTCGGCGCGCAAAACATTTTCCATTTTCATGGCTTCTACGGTTGCTAATGGCTGACCAGCCTCGACCGTATCGCCATCTTTCACGAGAACGGATGTAATCACGCCAGGCATAGGGCAGAGCAGCATTTTTGATGTGTCTGGTGGCAGCTTAACCGGCATGAGCTTTGCCAATTCCGCTACACGTGGCCTTCGGACATGAGCGATCACATCAATGCCGCGCCAGCGCAGTCGCCAGCCTGTTCCTAAACGCAAAACCTTGACTGCGATTGACTTGCCGTCAACCGTGAACGAGCCAAGCTGATTGCCGGGGTGCCAGTCGCTGGCAACGGGCAGGCTCTGACCATTGTCGAAGTTGATGACTGTGCCGCCTTCGCCTTCTGAGATTTTGATCGGCAGGCTGTGGCCGCCAAGCGTGACTACCCATTCGGTCGCAACCGATTGTGTCTGTGATGAAATCCGACCAGAAATTTGGGCGTTGCGTTGTTCGACAACCATGTTGATCTGTGCGACGACAGTGGCGAGTACATGTGCATCATCTTCCGAAACGGAAACGCCTGCAAAGCCATCGGGATATTCTTCGGCAATGAAGGCAGTGGTCAGCGCGCCCGCGCGAAAACGAGGATGCTCCATTACGGCGGAAAGGAATGGCAGATTGTGGCCGATTCCTTCCACTTCAAATGCATCGAGAGCTCTGCTCATCTCAATAATTGCGCTGGTCCGATCCTGGCCCCATGTGCACAATTTTGCAATCATCGGATCATAATACATCGAGATTTCACCGCCCTCAAAGACACCGGTATCATTGCGGACGATGGTGCCGTTAGCATTGTGCCCTTCGACCGGAGGGCGATAGCGCGTTAGCCTGCCAATGGATGGCAGGAAGTTGCGATAGGGGTCTTCGGCATAAAGGCGGCTTTCGATAGCCCAGCCGTTGAGTTTTACATCGGCTTGGCTAAGGCGCAGCTTTTCACCAGCAGCCACGCGGATCATTTCCTCGACCAGATCAATGCCAGTGATGAGTTCAGTCACTGGATGCTCAACCTGCAAGCGTGTGTTCATTTCGAGGAAATAGAAATTGCGATCACCATCAACGATGAATTCGACAGTACCTGCGGAGAAATAGCCAACCGCCTTGCTGAGAGTTACGGCCTGTTCGCCCATGGCTCTGCGCGTTGCTTCATCCAGAAACGGCGAGGGCGCTTCCTCAATCACTTTCTGATTGCGACGCTGAATCGAGCATTCACGTTCGCCAAGATAGATCACGTTGCCGTGCTGATCGCCGAGTACCTGAATTTCGATATGGCGCGGTTGGGTGACGAATTTTTCGATAAAGATGCGATCATCTCCGAAGGAGGATTTCGCTTCGTTGCGGGAAAGCTGGAAGCCTTCGCGGGCTTCGTCGTCATTCCATGCGATACGCATGCCTTTGCCGCCGCCGCCAGCGGAAGCCTTGATCATCACCGGATAGCCGATAGATGTCGAAATGCGGACTGCCTCGTCCGCATTCTCTATTAGCCCCATATGACCGGGAACGGTCGAGACACCGGCTTCGCTTGCCAGCTTCTTGGATGTGATCTTGTCGCCCATGGCTTCAATGGCATTCACTGGTGGGCCAATGAAGGTCACATTGGCGGCTTTTAGCGCTTCGGCAAAACGTGAATTTTCAGACAAGAAACCATAGCCTGGATGCACCGCATCTGCGCCAGTCTCTTTGATTGCTGTGAGAATTTTATCAATTACAATATAAGATTGGTTCGAGGGCGCTGGTCCGATGTGGACAGCTTCGTCAGCCATTTTGACATGCAGCGCATTGCGGTCCGCATCTGAGTAGACTGCGACGGTGGCAATGCCCATTTTCTTCGCCGTTTTGATAACCCGGCATGCGATTTCGCCGCGATTGGCAATGAGGATTTTCTTGATCATCTGTATCGTACCCGTGGCTATCAGAGCGGTATAGTGTCGTGTTTCTTCCAGGGCGTGTTCTGGCTCTTATTGCGAAGCGCAGAGAACGCACGGGCGATACGGCGGCGGGAAGAGTGCGGCATGATCACTTCGTCAATAAAGCCGCGTTCGGCAGCAACGAATGGATTGGCAAAGCGCTCTTCATATTCTTGCGTGCGGGCCGCAATTTTTTCCGCGTCGCTAAGCTCCGAGCGATAAAGAATTTCAGTCGCTCCTTTGGCACCCATGACGGCGATTTCTGCCGTCGGCCATGCATAGTTGATGTCTGCGCCGATGTGCTTTGACGCCATCACGTCATATGCGCCGCCATAGGCTTTGCGGGTGATGAGTGTCACCATGGGAACGGTTGATTGCGAATAGGCGAAAAGCAGCTTGGCACCATGTTTGATCACGCCGCCATATTCCTGTGCTGTTCCCGGCAAGAAGCCCGGAACATCCACAAGTGTCAGGATCGGAATGCTGAAAGCGTCGCAGAAGCGAACGAAGCGTGCTGCCTTGCGTGATGAATCAATATCGAGACAACCGGCGAGCACCATCGGCTGATTGGCGACCACGCCGATTGTCTGCCCTTCTATACGGATGAAGCCGGTGATAATGTTTTTGGCAAAAGCTTCCTGAATTTCAAAGAAGTCGCCTTCATCGGCCAGAGCGAGAATCAGCTCTTTCATGTCGTAGGGCTTGTTGGCGCTGTCCGGGATCAAAGTATCAAGCCGCATTTCAAGGCGAGCCGGGTCGTCATGGAACGGACGCATCGGCGCTTTCTCGCGATTGTTCAGTGGCAGGAAGTCGAAAAGAATGCGAACTTGCTCAAGCGTTTCGATGTCGTTTTCATAGGCGCCATCGGCTACAGATGATTTCTTCGTATGGGTTGACGCGCCGCCCAATTCTTCTGCCGTGACAATTTCATTGGTGACGGTTTTCACCACGTCAGGGCCGGTGACAAACATGTAGGAACTGTCGCGCACCATGAAGATAAAATCGGTCATGGCTGGCGAGTAGACTGCGCCGCCCGCACATGGGCCCATGATGACGGAAATCTGCGGAATGACGCCGGAAGCATCGGCATTGCGTTTGAAAACATCGGCATAGCCTGCAAGGGACGCGACGCCTTCCTGAATGCGTGCGCCACCAGAATCATTTAGCCCAATGACTGGCGCGCCATTTTGCATCGCCATATCCATGATCTTGCAGATTTTTTGTGCGTGGGTTTCTGAAAGCGAGCCGCCAAGAACAGTAAAATCCTGACTGAACACATAGACATGCCGGCCATTGATCGTACCCCAGCCAGTCACCACGCCATCGCCTGCGATCTTCTGCTTTTCCATACCGAAGTCGGTGCAGCGGTGTGTGACATACATATCGAACTCTTCGAACGATCCCTCGTCGAGAAGCACATCTATTCTTTCACGGGCGGTGAGCTTGCCCTTGCCGTGTTGCGCATCGATGCGCTTCTGTCCGCCGCCAAGACGTGCTTCGGCACGACGGGCTTCAAGCTGTTCGAGAAGTTCCTGCATTCGCTATGACCTTGGAAAGCTAAGAAATTACGGAATTATTGTCTCAATGCTTAGAGCCAGTATGCCGCATTCTGAAAGCTTGAAAAGGTGCGATTGTGTAACTTATAAATTTGCAAATAGCGAAATGCAAATTTGCAAATATGGCACCCTGTTATGGCACCCAAAAAACTCTATGTTGGCAGGAAGATCCGCGACATACGCGAGCAGCACAAGGCAACCCAGTCTGGTTTTGCTGAACGCTTAGGTATTTCAACGAGTTATCTCAATCAGATTGAAAACAATCAGCGGCCTGTATCTGCCGCTGTACTGCTGGCATTGGCTGAAAATTATCAGATTGATATTGGTGCCATTTCGCTGGGCGATGATGATCGGTTGTTATCAGCAGTATCGGAAGCGTTGGCCGATCCGGTGTTCGATAATTACAAACCGAATTTGCAGGAATTAAAGCTGATCACGCAGAATGCGCCGGGATTGGCGCATGCGCTGATTGCCTGTCATCAGGCTTATCGACGGAACAGTGAACAAATTGCAAGCCTCGATCACCAACTTGGGCGCGCGCCTTCGGTTGCAGAACCAGCGCCTTATGAAGAAGTGCGCGATTTTTTTCATTTTATCGACAATTATGTGCACGAGCTTGATATTGCAGCTGAAAAACTTGCAGACGAGCTGAGGATTCCATTTCGCGATATCGGCGTGGCGCTGCCGCAATACATGGAAGAACGCTATCGCGTACGAGTGGCACGTGCTGATCCGGATGAAGCCATTCTGCGGCGATTCGATCCTGTTGCGCGGGTGCTTTATCTCAATCCATATTCACCAGCTTCGACGCGCAATTTCCAGATTGCGTTTCAGATTGCTGAACTCGAAATGGAGGAGCTTGTCACAGCAATTGCAAAGCGTGCCGATTTTCGTTCAGCCGAGGCGGTCGAGATTTGCAAAATCGGCCTGCGCAATTATTTCGCTGGTGCGCTGGTCTTGCCCTATCAGACGTTTCTGTCCGCGGCCAAAGAGTTGCGGCATGATCTGGAATTGCTGGCATCGCGCTTTGGGGCCAGTCTGGAGCAGGTCGCGCATCGTTTGAGCACATTACAGCGCTCCGGTCAGCGCGGTGTTCCGGTGTTTTTTGCGCGTATTGATCGTGCTGGGAACATCACCAAGCGGCATAGTGCCGCCAAGCTGCAATTTGCGCGTTATGGTGCTGCCTGTCCGTTGTGGAATGTGCATCAGGCGTTTGAGACGCCGGGGCGGATTATCCGCCAGCTTGCCGAAACGCCGGATGGTGCGCGCTATCTCTGCGTTGCAACTGAGCTCACCAAGAGCGAGGGTGGTTTCCACGCGCCGCAGCGCCGCTATGCGATTGCTCTTGGCTGTGAAGTCACGCATGCGCAGGATTTTGTCTATGCGGATGGGCTTGATATTGCCACACGTTCAGCATTCGACCCAATTGGTGTTTCCTGCCGAATTTGCGAGCGGGCGGAATGTGTCCAGCGTGCCGTGCCGCCGTTGAAAAGCAGGTTGGCGGTCGATCACGACCGCCGTGGAATCTTGCCTTACAGGCTGCTTTAAATATCAGAAGCCGGAATGCTCTTTGAGAAATTCGGCTTCTTCCGCTGTTGTTTCGCGGCCCAAAACCTTGTTGCGGTGCGGGAAGCGACCGAAACGTTCGACTATGTCGTGGTGCTGGCGCGCAAAGCCTAATGAAAACTCGTTGCCGAGCTTTTCATAAAGATCAAGGCAGCGCTTCTGATCGCTCAGATTTTCGCTGTGCATGAAAGGCAGATAGAAGAACTGGCGCTCATCAGCAGACAGATTGCGATCAAAATCGTGATCCAGCGCCCGTGTCGTCACATCACGGGCAAGACCGTCGCTTTCAAATGAACGTGGCGAACCGCGGAACATGTTGCGCGGAAACTGGTCAAACAGAATTGTCAGTGCGAGTGCGGTTTCTGGCTGCTGCTTCCAATCTTCAAATTTGTCGGCACGCGCATCTTCATAGGCTGCCAGAAACTTGTCGCGAATTTCCGCATCGATCTCATCGCTCTTGCTGAACCAGTTTTCGCGCATTTTTGCTGAAAACCAGAAATCAAGGACGTCTTTTGGTTGAATGGTCATAGCGGCTCGCTTTGTTTACGGGTTCTGGTTCGGATTGTCTGGTGAAGGGCAGGGCGTTTCGCCCTTCATATTGCGTGACATGCAGCCAAATCGGTCAAAGCCTTTGCCTGCATCCATCGCCGCTTTGCCTGCTCCGCAACCCGAAAGAATGGCCAGCGATATAAGTAGGATAACTTTGTTCATCTGGGTTTCCTGTTGGGTGTGTGGTTTGGATATAGGCAATGTGATTTGTGCGGCAATAGATAGCGGTTTTTGCAATCAGCCGCGACCGCGATAATTGGGTACAGACTGTTCAGGGATCCAGACATTTTTGGGCGTTTCACCTGTCTGGTAAAACACATCAATCGGAATGCCGCCACGCGGATACCAATAGCCGCCAATACGCAGCCATTCTGGCTCAAGCAGTTCAACAAGCCGCTTAGCGATGGTGACTGTGCAATCTTCATGGAATGCGCCATGATTGCGGAATGAAAACAGGAAGAGCTTGAGCGACTTGCTTTCCACCAGCCACTTGCCCGGTACATAGTCAATCATCAGATGGGCGAAGTCCGGTTGTCCGGTCATTGGGCAAAGAGAAGTGAATTCGGGTGCGGTGAAGCGAACGCAGTAAGGCGTTCCCGCTTGTGGGTTTGCAACTCGTTCAAGAACTGCTTCTTCAGGAGATTGCGGGGCAGCGGTGTTTGAACCAAGTTGTTTAAGATCAAAATATATCGTCTTTTCAGACATTTACGTGCCTTTACTTAAAGCCACGGTGCAGTCTTAACGCCTAACTATTAAACGCTTGTCCTTGTTTTGACCGGGTAGGCTGCGACCGGTGGCAGATTGCCAATGGCTCCGATTAGCAGTCTTGGACAATTAGGTAAAGGCAATAGAAAAACCCGCGCTGGGAGGGCGCGGGCTTTATGTAACGCTAAAAGTCTTTAGCGGCGGTCTGACAACACGCAGCCAATCGCTACGCCAATCGCAATGCCGATAAGACCGGCTGTGCCAAACAGAGTGGTCGCTGTGCCAGGATTTTCTTTTACGGTCTCTGCGACTGCCTGTCCGCGTTCGCGAACGACCTGTGCTGCATGACGGAAACGACCCGATGCATCATCAAAGGCATCTTCCGCACTATCGCGCAGATCGTTAGAGCGGGAAGCCAAAGACTTAGACAGGCGCTTCAGCTCACCGCGCAAATCAGCAACCTGCTGTTCCAAAGCCTGCTGAACGTCATTAGCTGTCTTGTTATCGGCCATTTCAAACCTCCATTGGAATTGATGAACGTAAAACGATAATGCAACCTTTTGGTTCCGTTGGAGGAAAAGTTTTTATTTCGACTTTTCTATAAAGATGGGAAGTAAGCTGAGGCCGCGCCCGATACACACGCCAGCCATCGCGCCAACTGCTTTGAAGACAAAATCGGCAAATTCTCCATGGCGTCCGGGTGCCAGCCGTTGCATCAGTTCAAACATGCCAGCGCATCCGATTGTAAGCAGCAACACAGCGATCCAGTACCGGGGATAAGCAAGTGCAAATAGAAACCCCACGAGGAAGAAGGCTGCAAAGCGCTCAAGATCGGCGGGTTCACCCGTTATTGGACGAAACTGTATCGGGCTGATGGTTACGATGAAGATGAAGGCCAATACCAGCCATGCGGCAAGACGAAAAAGTCGTTTCATTCGGTATGACCTTTTATTCTGCCGTATAGTTGCCGACAGGTTCATCCTGAGCCGGATCGCCACAACGAGAATACATCTGGTCGGTTATCGACTTTTTGAGTGCATTGCCAAATGGCAATTCATAATTCGCGATAACATCGACACCCATGCACCATTTCACATTGTCTGGAGAGAGGCCGTAATTGGTTTCGAGGAAGCCAATCGCATAAGTTATGCCTTCTTCGCAATCATCCGTTGTGCAGAAATTGCCGTCTTTCGCCAATTGGCGTATCGAACCTTCGCCGATCTTTTTAACAATTGGCTCAATCGCAAAAGGTGCAGCACCGCCAAGTGCAATAATGACCAGTCCGATGATCGTAAATTTAATGGAACGCCGCATGAATCGCTGTCAATTATTGATACTGTTATCATTTTATAACGCATGAGCGGCACGATAATGGCAAGTGCATCACCAAAAGTACCTGCAACTTATAATCATTATGACTGATTGTGACGGTTTAATATTGACTTTTACGTAAGTCCGGCTGCACAACAATCGCCTGCATACTGCAAGGCAGGGATATAGTTGTGCGCGAATATTATACGATCACAGAGCTGACACGGGAATTCGGGATTTCTACCCGGACTTTGCGTTTCTACGAGGATGAGGGTTTGATTGCGCCTGTAAGGCGTGGTCGCACACGCTTGTTCAGGCCTTCCGACAGGCATCTCCTCAAGCAAATCATGCGTGGCAAGCGCCTTGGGTTCTCAATCGCAGAAATTCATGAGATCGTGCAGATGTATCGTGAGCCTCCGGGTGAAACCGGGCAGCTCAAGCTTTTGATGAAGCGCGTCGAAGAAAAGCGCGCCGATCTTCGTCAGAAGCGCCGTGACATTGACGAGACGCTCACCGAACTTGATCAGGTGGAAGAAGCTTGCATCGAACGTCTAGCGGAACTCGGCGTTTCTACCTGATTTTATTGATTATCCGGTACGGGTGAGCACATCTGCGCGATCTGCTGAACCGTACTGTTGTTGTTCTGATCAGCCTTGCCGCTAAAGACATCATCAAACAGTTTGGCTTTATCAAGCTCACTGACCACGCAGCCGCAGAATGCCTGGCACAGCGTCTCGCTGCCGCTTGGCAGGCATGATGCGACGCACGATTGTGTAAAGACGGGGCGCTGGTCGGGCGGCGAGATTTGTGCAAAGCAATAAACAAGCGCAATCAACACAGGCTGGTGGATCAGATAGAATGCCAGACTACGGCGTCCAATGAAGGTTAATGGCTTTTGCAGTAGACGCGGTTGAATGCCGCCTGCAAGTATTGGCATCCAGTTGAATCGCTCAAAGATACGGGCTGTTGCAATGCCAATGAGCACTGCGCCAAACCACGGAAACAATGGAACATAATCATTGGAGCGCGGCGGGATTGTTGAAAGCCCAACCCAGGCGAGCCACATCTGATTGAAAATATCGGCCTGTGCATAAAGCGGTGCGGTGATGACGAATGCCGCCACGATCAGCGTGATCACTGGCGGGACGCGTAGGAATAAAAGGCCGAGCAAACTCGCCAGCGCGATTTGGTGCAGAATACCAAAGAAAATGAAGTTATCCGGCGACATGTAATAGGTGACGGCGGAAATCGCAGCGGCGGCAGCGGCTATCTGTAGAAAGCGTTTTCCCACCGCATTCCAGCGAATAGCGCGGCCATGCGCCAGAACCAAACTGAAACCGACCAGAAACAGGAAGCTCGACGCGATGCAGCGCGCGAAGAGTTTCCAGCCGCCGTGGCCGGTTGTTCCCGCTGCCATGTAGCCAAAAAACTCGAGATCCCAGCCAAAATGATAAATTGCCATGGCGACCAACGCCAAACCGCGCGCTATGTCAATTCTTTCGAGACGCGGGCGGCTTGGTGGGGTCAGATTAATTTCGGCGTTAGTCTGCATAATGCGTCCTAGGCTTTGACAGTGAGAGTCGCGAAGATTCTTATCACATGCCATTGCATGGCTATAGTATGTCACAGAACCGGATTCGTCCGGTCTGTGTGAAATCAGCAGCGCTTCTTGGAGATCAGTTTGTTTTTTAGTGTTTCAAAACTTTTCTGGCTGTTTTTTCAGCCACTGACGATCATCTTTGTATTTCTGCTACTCGCACTGATATTGGTATGGACTGGTTTCAGAAAGCTTGGTCTTGCCGCGATGATAAGCGCCGCGATTGTTCTGTTTTTCAGTGCTTATACAACACTTGGAAGCTTGCTTCTGGTGCCGCTGGAGGATCGCTTTCCGAAACAGGCAGAATTGCCGTCCCATGTCGATGGTATTGTGGTGTTGGGCGGCTATATGAATGGCGATATTAATGCGGGGAGACCAGGCTTTGAGCTAAACAGCGCCGCAGATCGTATCTTTGAAACCATGCGGCTTGCTAAGCTTTACCCAGACGCAAAAGTGATTGTATCCGGCGGTGATGGTGCTTTTTTTGAAGAAGCTATATCCGAAGCTGAGAGCACACGCATGATGCTCGCTGATCTCGGCTTTTCGGGTGATCGGTTCATTTTTGAGAATAAGTCGCGCAACACCGTTGAAAATGCTGAATTTTCGAAAGAACTGGCTCAACCGAAACCGGGTGAGACATGGCTGCTTGTCACATCCGCCTATCATATGCCGCGCTCAATCGGCTGTTTCCGTAAAGCGGGTTTTGATGTGGTTGCTTGGCCAGTAGATTATAAAACGCCAGCAAAACAGAGTTTCTCACTTTATTTTGAATCGCCCAATGAAGGCCTGTCACGCTTTAGCGTCGCCATGCGGGAATGGGTTGGCCTTACCGCTTACTGGCTGACCGGCAAGACAGATATGCTCCTTCCACAACCCTGATGCCCCAATTCTGCCGTGACTTTAAAGCTTTTGTTAAACATACGCCTTATTAACGTTTTGATACTAAATAGATTTTTGAAACGTGCTGCGATGGGGTGGATTTACGCGCCGTATTTCTGCCATTTTTCACAGTTGCGTTTAATATGTGTCAGGGCTATATCTCAGTTAACAGCGTTGTGAAGGACGCTGTTTATAAGAGTTGCACAACAAGGTTGTAAAAAAATCTCCATGGACGAAACCGTTCCAAAATCCTGCTGGGGCGTTACGCTCTGGGCAGTCGTTGGCCTCGCTACAATCATTCTTATGGCTTATCTCTTCTCGGTCTGATGCCGAAAGGGATGCGTAAAGCGGAAACTTGATGCCGCATTTCGGCAATCTGTTTGCGTTGTTCGGCACTTAAACTATCTATAATGGTGTAATATCATTTTGCTGCCTGCTTTGCGTGGTTGGCATATGAAGTTGCACAGCCCGATTTGGGTTGGATAGGTGTAGAATGTTTCTGTCGGTATTCGATCTGTATAAAATTGGCATTGGTCCTTCGAGTTCACACACGATGGGCCCGATGACTGCCGCGCATATGTTCCTCAAGGAGCTTATTGGTGGTGATTGGCCAAAGCCTGCCAATGCTAAAGTTTATCGATTGAAAGCAAGCCTTCACGGCTCGCTGGCCTATACCGGTGTTGGGCACGCCACAGATCGCGCAGTGATTCTTGGCCTTTGCGGCTTCACACCTGATTCGATTGATCCTGATATCATGGATTCTGAAGTCGAAAAGGTTTCTCGCGCAAGAACGGTGCAGCCCGCTGGCCATCCTGCCTATCAGTTTGATCCAAAAACCGATCTGGTTCTGGATCGCAAGACGCCATTGCCCGGCCACGCCAATGGTATGGCGTTTGAAGCTTACGATAAAAGTGATCGGCTGTTGCTGCGTCGTGTTTATTTCTCAATTGGCGGCGGCTTCGTCGTCACTGCTGAAGAACTAAGCCGCGTGCAGACCAGCGGCGGCAAGCGTGAGGAAAAGGCTGATGTACCTTATCCGTTTAACAATGCTGCCGAAATGCTGACAATGGCGCGAAAAAGCGGCCTCTCGATTGCTGATATGAAACGCGCAAACGAAGAATGCCATATGTCGTGCTTTGATCTTGATGAAGGTCTGGATCGCATCTGGGGGGCTATGCGGGGCTGTATCGACCGCGGTTTGAGCCGCGATGGTATTATGCCGGGTGGCCTGAAAGTGCGTCGTCGGGCGCGCCAGCTTTTTGAGCGACTTGAAGACGATTGGCGTAATAACAAGCTTAACCCGCTTCTCGCCAATGACTGGCTCTCTGTCTATGCAATGGCGGTCAATGAAGAGAACGCTTCGGGCGGGCGCGTTGTTACGGCACCAACCAATGGCGCTGCTGGCGTCGTGCCTGCGGTTTTGCGGTATTATCTGCATTTCCATGATGATGCAGACGCGAAGGGTATTCGCGATTTTCTGCTCACCTCTGCTGCGATTGGTGGCGTGATCAAACACAATGCCTCAATTTCGGGTGCGGAAGTTGGTTGTCAGGGTGAGGTCGGCTCGGCTTCTGCTATGGCTGCTGCGGGTCTCGCTGCTGTCATGGGCGGCACACCTGAGCAGATCGAGAATGCAGCCGAAATTGCCCTAGAGCATCATCTTGGCATGACATGTGATCCGGTTGCCGGTCTTGTGCAGGTGCCATGTATTGAACGCAATGCGCTAGGCGCCGTGAAGGCCGTCACCGCTGCCTCGCTTGCCGTAAAGGGCGATGGGCAACATTTCGTGCCGCTCGACGCCTGTATCGAAACCATGCGCCAGACCGGACACGATATGAGCGAGCGTTATAAGGAAACCAGTCAGGGTGGCTTGGCCGTGAATGTGGTCGCCTGCTGAAGATAAAATTCTTATGACTTGAAGACTGCATTCTGCTTGGCTAAATCATCGCCATGGCACTCAATCTCGTAAAACTTTGCGTCGGTTGCGACAGTATCGAAGATCTCGCAGCCTGGATCGATTTCCGGCTCGCGGAGCAGCGTGCTGCTGGGCTGGTCCCGGAACAGTTTCACACAACACGCATGGTTCCCAAGCGCGCTGAAGAGTTGCTCGACGGCGGTTCGCTCTATTGGGTTATCAAAGGCAATGTGCAATGCCGCCAGCGTCTTCTGGATATACGACCGTTTACGGATGAGCAGGGCATCAATCGCTGTCATTTGGTGCTGGAACCTAAAATCCATCCGACGGATTGGCAGCCGCGCCGCGCTTTTCAGGGCTGGCGCTATCTCAATGACAATGAAGTTCCGCTTGATGAGGCGTCAGGCAAGTCGGGAAGAGCCGCTTTGCCATCCGAATTGCGACAAGAACTAGCGGCCTTGGGTTTGCTCTGACCAAATAAAAAAGCCTGCCGAACTGGCAGGCTTTTTTGATGAAAAATTTTAAAATCAATTTTCGATTATGAGGCGAACCGCCACCTTATCAGCCGTCACGGGTAAGGTCATACGCATCATCGTGCGTGGCTTAACCATGCGGCGGTTGCGGGCAGCGTGGCTAACCAGCACGCCCACCAGATCACGCGTATGAAACGCCTTGCCGTGGCGCACGTCGGCAATACGAAGTGCAGCTTGCTTCAAGGCTTGCACTGAAAACAGCGATCCGAGTGCCGACGGGCGGTGTGCCTCATCTGTCCACAGGTTGGGTGCCAAAGCATGTTGTGTCAGTGTCTCGTTCATATTCGACATCTCGAAACCCTCTACGCAATACAAATTTCGGGTTTAAAGCTATGCGGGAGAGCGAACTCTCCCGCGTTCATTAGTTTGCGACCGCGTAACAGCCAAAGTTCTTCTTTTTCAGTGATGCGCATGCATCCCATGCGGCTTGCTTTGAAGAAAAGCCAACAAAGCGGGCACGGTAGAAAGTCGCGTTACCCTTCACAAATGTCTCGGTGTAGGGGGATGCCGAACGCAGAGGAGCGCCAACGGACGACGAAACCTTGGTCAGCATATCGCGGGCCTGACCTTCGCTGGGCAGCGATCCGACCTGAATGGCCCAGCCACCAGATGCTGCTGGTGCAGATGCTGTTGTGACCGGGTCAATTTCATGTGGCACTGGTGCGGAAGGAACTACTGCCTTTGGCGTTGGGCGAACCGCTGCCTGTGCGGCCATTGCTGCCGGGCGCTGGGTAGGGGCTGCAAGCGCCAGCACCTGTGGCTGCTCGACGTCGCCTTCGCCCGATTCATTGTTGATGACGTCCGCAACCTCAGCAACTTGACGAGCAACCGGAACTGGCGCGTTGCGAGCCTTTGGCAATGCCGCAGAGGCGACGACCTGAGGCACTTCACTACGCATTGCAATAAGCGGTTCAGATACACGGCCACGCGTTGCTGCTGGCAAGTACTTCTTAATAAGCTGCGCCATGTGTGCATCGCGGCTCGCGCCAGTATTGCCACCCATAACGACTGCTACGATACGACGTCCATCGAGATTGACTGACGAAGCAAGGTTATAGCCGGATGCATTGGTATAACCGGTCTTGATTCCATCAACGCCTTCAATGCGGCCAAGAAGACGGTTGTGACCGCGAATGGTCTGACCGCGATAATCGAAGCTGCTACGCGAAAAATATGCAAAGTCGCGTGGGAAATGCTGACGAAGGGCGATACTGAGAATCGCCATGTCACGCGCAGTTGTGACCTGCTGCATGTTTGGTAGACCGGATGCATTGCGGAATGTGGTGTTGCTCATGCCAAGGCGACGGGCTTTTGCAGTCATCATCTGGGCAAAACGCTCTTCTGAGCCGCCGAGGAATTCGCCCGATGCTGCTGCAACGTCATTGGCAGATTTTGTCACCATTGCAAGAATTGCATCTTCAACGCGAATAGTCTGGCCTTTTTTGAAGCCTATTTTTGTCGGCGGGCGAGCTGCGGCATAGGCTGAGACTGGAATACGTGTATCTTTATTGATGCGACCGGTCTGAATAGCTTCAAGCAGCATATAGATCGTCATCATCTTTGTTAACGACGCAGGGTAGCGTTTTGCATCCGGGTTTGATGCAAACAGCGTTTTACCTGTGTTGGCATCGACAACAATGGCAGCATATCTGTCATTGGCTAGAGCTGGAACGGTCGTTGAGGCCGTAGAGCAGCCTGTTACAACAGCTAGAAGAAGTGTGGCTTGCGCCGCTCTTTTCAAGGCATATGCTACGTTACTGAATGCTATACGCACGATAATGACCTGCCTGTATCCCGGTTTTTGAGCTGCGGCACAAAGGGCACACAGCAATCTAATTCGGGAACCTTAATGTCATCAGCGTTACCAATCCGTTTATGGTAACCGCATTATTCATAATTTCTAAAAAAAAGTTGATGGGCAAGCTGTGAAGTTGTGCGCAAGAAATACGTAATTCTGTGAGTAAGGCCTCATGTAAGTGGGGGGTCAAATTTTCGTTACTCCGACGAAGTGACCCGGATAAATGTGTCAATGCGCCAACTTGCAAGAAGTCTCGGTTGCAAGTCGCAAGGAAGGGCTTAAAATCACCGTATGACGCCCTACATAAAGGGGCAAGCAGGCGATAGAGTTGGGCATCGGGTGATAGGTTACATGCGGCATTTAAATCCAGTCATGCAAAGCAAGGCAAATGGCGGGAACGGACCCGATAATGGGACCGTTGTGGTCACGCGCACGCAGACCAAAACCAAGAAGCCAAGTCTCTATCGCGTTTTGCTTCTCAATGATGACTATACTCCTATGGAGTTTGTCATTCATGTCCTGCAACGTTTTTTCCAAAAAGACATGGACGACGCGACGCGTATCATGTTGCATGTCCATAATCATGGTGTCGGTGAGTGCGGCGTATTCACATACGAAGTTGCTGAGACTAAGGTTAGTCAGGTCATGGATTTTGCCCGCCAAAACCAGCATCCATTACAATGTGTAATGGAGAAAAAGTGAGGTCATATGCCATCGTTTTCTCCCAGCCTTGAAAGGGCGCTGCATCAGGCGCTTACCATCGCGAACGAGCGGCATCACGAATATGCCACGCTCGAACATCTTTTACTTGCCCTGATCGACGATCAGGATGCGGGCGCAGTGATGCGCGCCTGTAACGTCGATCTTGAGCATCTTAAGAAGATCGTTACCGATTATATTGACCGTGAACTGGACAATCTCGTCACTGGCTATGATGAAGATTCGAAGCCGACGGCGGCTTTCCAGCGCGTGATTCAGCGCGCTGTCATTCATGTTCAGTCGTCAAATCGAGAAGAAGTGACCGGCGCCAATGTTTTGGTTGCCATTTTCGCTGAACGCGAAAGCCATGCTGCCTACTTCCTGCAAGAGCAGCAGATGACGCGTTATGATGCTGTGAACTATATTTCGCATGGCATTTCCAAGCGCACGCAGGGCAGCGAACCGCGCACGCCGCGTGGTGCTGAAAGTGCGAGCGAAGAACGCACCAGCGTGGAGCCGGAAGAAGGCGCAAAGAAAAAGCAGGATGCATTGACTGCTTATTGCGTCAATCTGAATGAAAAGGCCAAAGCGGGTCGTATTGATCCGTTGATCGGACGCGACACTGAGATCAGTCGCACGATTCAGGTTCTTTGCCGACGCTCCAAGAACAATCCGCTTTATGTGGGTGATCCGGGTGTTGGTAAAACGGCGATTGCTGAAGGTTTGGCAAAGCGAATCGTGGAAGGCGATGTGCCGGAAGCGCTTGCTGACGCGACGATCTTTTCGCTCGATATGGGTACACTGCTTGCAGGCACCCGTTATCGGGGTGATTTTGAAGAGCGCCTGAAACAGGTTGTGAAAGAACTCGAAGAATATCCGGGTGCGGTTCTGTTCATCGATGAAATTCACACGGTCATCGGTGCAGGTGCCACTTCGGGCGGTGCGATGGACGCATCGAACCTGTTGAAGCCAGCGCTTTCTTCGGGTGCGATCCGTTGCATTGGTTCGACGACCTATAAGGAGTATCGTCAGTTCTTCGAGAAGGACCGCGCTCTGGTGCGTCGTTTCCAGAAGATTGATGTCAATGAGCCATCGATCCCGGATGCGATTGAGATCATGAAGGGTCTGAAGCCGTATTTTGAAGACTTCCATAAAGTCAAATATACTGTTGATGCCATCAAGTCGGCTGTAGAGCTTTCCGCACGCTATATCTCTGACCGCAAGTTGCCTGATAAAGCCATCGATGTGATCGATGAAACTGGTGCGAGCCAGATGCTTCTGCCGGAGAACAAGCGCAAGAAGACCATTGGCGTCAAGGAAATCGAAGCAACAATCGCCACCATGGCACGGATTCCGCCGAAATCGGTTTCGAAGGATGACGAGCAGGTGCTTGCACATCTTGATGCCGAGTTGAAGCGTGTGGTCTATGGTCAGGACTTGGCGATTGAAGCGCTTTCGTCTGCAATCAAACTCGCGCGTGCTGGCCTTCGTGAAGCAGACAAGCCAATCGGCTCCTATCTGTTCTCCGGCCCAACAGGTGTCGGTAAAACGGAAGTTGCCAAGCAACTTGCTTCTTCGCTGGGCGTTGAACTGCTTCGTTTCGATATGTCAGAATACATGGAGCGCCATACGGTATCGCGTTTGATCGGTGCCCCTCCAGGATATGTCGGCTTTGATCAGGGTGGCCTTCTGACCGATGGAGTTGATCAGCATCCGCATTGCGTGCTGTTGCTTGACGAAATCGAAAAGGCGCATCCAGACCTCTACAACATTCTGTTGCAGGTTATGGATCATGGCTCGCTTACCGATCACAACGGGAAGAAGATCGATTTCCGCAACGTGATTTTGATCATGACCACCAATGCCGGTGCTGCCGATATGGCAAAGGCCGCGATTGGTTTCGGTTCGACCCGGCGCGAAGGCGACGACATGGAAGCGATCAACCGGCTGTTCACGCCGGAATTCCGTAACCGTCTCGATGCGATCGTTCCATTCGGACCACTGCCGGTTCCGGTCATTCATCAGGTCGTCCAGAAGTTCGTGCTGCAGCTCGAAGCACAGCTGGCAGAACGTGGCGTGACATTCGAACTGACTGAGCCTGCTATCGCATGGCTTGCTGACAAGGGTTATGATGAGCGCATGGGCGCGCGTCCGCTGGCTCGCGTCATTCAGGAGCACATCAAGAAGCCATTGGCCAATGAAGTATTGTTCGGCAAGCTCAAGCATGGCGGCACGGTTCGCGTCGATGTGATTACGAAGGATGACGGCAAGACCGATCTTGCTCTCGAGACTGTTTCCGACAAGCCGGTTACGCCTAAGAAGGATATTCCGGCTGAGAAGAAGCAGCCTGTGCGCAAGAAGGCAGCACCGAAGAAGGCTGAAAAGGAAAAGGTTCTGGCTGGCAAGGACGAGGCCGCGCCAAAGCCTGCCGCCAAGGCTTCGACGGCGAAATCGTCGGTTCCTAAAGTGCCGCGGAAAAAATAAGGACTGCAAAAGGCCCTTCGCAAGAAGGGCCTTTTTCATGGTGCAAGTTTGCGTGCAAATGGCCTAATCTCAATCATGTCTGCGAGTCGCTCATCTATTTCCGGATTATCATCGCCTGAACAGTCTGGCCATCTTGGCTGGTTTTTGCGTGGTACACGCCGGATTGTGAGCGTACCTGCCATTTTGCTGATGAGTTCGTTTATCGGCTTTTCCGGCCTGGCGATTGAAAGCGGCATAACGGTTGGACAGGCTGTCTTCATGACCCTGACCATCTGGGCTCTACCCGCCAAGGTGGTACTCATTGGTGCGATCAGTGCCGGGGCATCAATCCCCGCAGCGGCCTTGGCTGTCGGCTTGTCGTCTGTTCGTCTGATGCCAATGGTGGTGGCGCTCTTACCGGAGTTAAAAGGCCCAAAAACACGCAAGCTGACACTTGCTGCCCTTTGTCATTTTGTGGCGGTGACGGCCTGGGTTATGGCAATGGAAGAGCTGCGTAATGTGCCGCGCAATATGCGAACCAGCTATTTTGCAGGAATTGGCACAGTACTCGTCGGTACGAACGCGCTTGTGGTCGCCTTGGTATATACGCTGTCGGCGTCATTTCCACCGGTGGTGTTTGCGGCTCTTTTCATGCTCACGCCGATGTATTTTCTCACTTCACTTTGGCGTTCGGCGCGTGAGCGGGCAGGGCAGATTGCCATGGTTTCGGGCATCGTGCTTTTCCCGATCTTCCACCAGTTTGCGCCGGGCTATGACCTTCTGATGACTGGCGTTGTGGGGGCGTAATCGCATTTGCCTTTCACCGTACGCGCAATCCAAAGGAGCCTGTTCTATGAATTGGGATAGTTACTCCGATTGGTGGTGGCCGCTTCTGTTTATCCTGCTTGCAGGCGCTCTTCCAACATATGTTTTCCGCGTGATGGGCGTGATTGTCGGGGGCAGGGTCCGCGAAGATTCTGAAGCGCTGGTATTCGTGCGCTGTGTCGCTACGGCACTTGTTGCGGGCGTTATTGCGCAGCTCATTCTTTATCCGAACGGGGAGCTTGCCAACTCGCCCATGTGGCTGCGTGTCGGATCGGCAGCGGCGGGCTTTTTTGCTTATCTCATTGCTGGAAAGCGTTTACTTGTCGGAATTGTCGTGACTGAAGCCCTGCTCGTCACAGGGCTTCTAAGCTTATAAAGCGGTTTCTTATCAAAGTGCTGCGCGGATTTTCTCAGCATTTGCTGTAAGAACAGCGGTGTCTTCCATTTTTCCGGTGTGCGGTTTCAGTTCCACGCCTTCAAAACGCGGAATGACGTGGAAATGCAGGTGGTAAACGGTTTGTCCTGCTGCCGGTTCATTGAACTGAATGACAGTGACGCCATCCGCGACAAAAGCCTTCTTGACGGCATTGGCTATTTTCTGCACGGCTTTGATGGCTTCTGCGAGCGCTTCCGGCTTTGCATCAAGTAGGTTGCGTGACGGTGCTTTTGGAACAACAAGCGTATGGCCGGTTCCTTGCGGCATGACATCCATGAATGCCACAACATCATCCGTTTCATAGACGCGCGTTGAAGGAATCTCGCCGCGCAGGATTTTTGCGAAGATGTTGTTGTCATCATAGGTGGCGGACATGCTGTTCTCCATTTCAATCAATTATCAGGGTATTCATGTGTGCTTGAAAGGCGAGTGCTCTTCGAGTGCTGCATGGATATAATCGACCTCTCGTCGCTCACGTACCAGATATTCGCTGACAGCGCGGCGGAAACCTTCATGCGCAATGTAATGCGCGGAATGGGTCGTAACAGGCACATAGCCACGCGCAAGTTTGTGTTCACCTTGCGCTCCGGCTTCGACAACACTCAGTTTCCGATCAATCGCAAAATCGATTGCTTGGTGGTAGCAAACCTCGAAATGCAGATAGGGGTGATCCTCAATGCAGCCCCAGTGACGACCGTAAAGCGTGTCACTGCCGATGAAGTTGATCGCGCCTGCAATGTAACGACCATTACGCTTCGCCATGACCAGCAGAATATCGTCGGCCATGCTCTCGCCAATCAGCGAGAAAAACTTGCGGTTGAGATAGGGGCGGCCCCACTTGCGGCTCCCTGTATCTATATAGAATTCATAAAAGTCATCCCAAACCGATTCCGTCAGCTCCTTGCTCGTCAGCCAGTCGATTTCGATGCCTTCTGAAACCGCTTCTCGGCGTTCTTTTTTGAGCGCTTTTCGTTTTCTTGACACAAGCTCGTTCAGAAAATCATCATAATTAGAAAAGCCATTGTTTATAAAGTGAAACTGCTGATCCGTTCGATGCAGATATCCGGCTGCTTCGAGCGATGAAATCTCGGTCTGAGGCGCGAATGTAACGTGAGCAGAAGAAGCGCCTGTTTGATCAGTGAGTTGCCGCAGCCCCGTCGCGAGCGCAACCTGAATAGCTTCTGGCTCAAACTCCCGATGATGAAGCAAACGCGGACCGGTTGCAGGCGTAAACGGAATAGAGGCTTGAAACTTGGGGTAGTAACGTCCGCCTGCGCGTTCAAAAGCATCTGCCCAGCCATGATCGAAGACATATTCGCCCTGACTATGGCCTTTTAAGTAGTTGGGAACAGCGCCGATCAAATAGCCTTCATGATCTTCCAACCGCAGAAAGTGCGGTAACCAGCCAGCCTGTTGAGAGACTGAGCCTGATTGTTCCAGAGCCAGAAGAAATGCGCGGGAAATAAACGGATTGTAATTTCCGCCTTGCGGGCAAGCTCCCGCAAGGCGGTTCCATTCGTATTCAGAAAATTCGCCAACGCTTTCAACGATCCGGAGAGCGAAGCTTTGTTCAGTCTGCCTTTCGTCGTCATTCATGGCGAAGTATCCTGCTAGGAGACCAATGTGCGTGGATCAAAGCCTTCGAAGGTGATCTGATCCACGTTCTGATCGCTATGCGTTTTCATTTCAGGATTGCGTACTGTCCAGCTGATGACCGGAAGATTGAGCTTTTCGCGCACAAAACTGACGAATGGGTTTGGCAGGTGATGCACATTATAGGATACGAAGGAAATCTGATGCGCGAGCATTGAGAAATGCGCTTCGAAGTGCTTCATCTGTGTGCCTTCGGCTGTCAGTCCGCCCGGAATACCCGGTGCATCGCTTGCAAACAGTCGAACCAGATGATGGTCGAATGACATGATTGCAGCTTCGCCCTTGTAACCGGCTAATTCATTGGCAACTGCTGCGACAAGACCGTCATCGCGACCTTCGATGCCTTTTAGCTCAATCACAACCGGAACACGACCGGCAACCAGATCAAGCATTTCGCGCAACGATGGCGCGTGGTCATTTGTACCGCCAATTTTCAGAGCGGTTGCTTCTGCAAGCGTCAGATCGCTGATGCGGCCCTTCTGACCTGTGAGGCGTTCAAGATCGTCATCGTGAAAAACGATCACGCCGCCGTCTTTGGTCAGGTGAACATCACACTCAATGGCAAAGCCCGCCTTTGCAGCTGCTGCAAATGCAGCAAGCGTGTTTTCCCAGCGTGTATTGTTGAGGTCGTGGAGGCCGCGATGTGCAATCGGCTGTTTTTTGAGCCATTCAGGGGATGACATTATGCAACCTCGATGATGGCTTCGATCTCAACTGGGGCGTTGAGCGGCAAGCTTGCGACGCCGACCGCCGAACGTGCGTGCTTGCCAGCATCGCCAAGAACGGCAACGAGCAGGTCAGATGCGCCATTGGCAACCAGATGCTGTTCAACGAAATCAGCTGTCGAGGAAACGAACACGGTGATCTTTACGATGCGCTTGATCTTGTTCAGATCACCAAGCGCTGCTTTCGCTTGTGCGAGAATGTTGACTGCGCAGGCGCGTGCCGCAGCCTGACCATGGGCGACCGTAAGCGCATCGCCGATTTGGCCGGTATGAACAAGCTTGCCATTTTCCAATGGAAGCTGACCTGAAGTCAGCAGCAGCGAGCCTGTTTGTGCGAAAGGTACGTAGTTCGCAGCCGGTGCCGCAGCTTCCGGCAAAGTTATACCCAAATTTTGCAGGCGGCTGTCGATGGTGTCGGTCATTCCATTAATCCTTGCTAACTTAGTGCCGTAATAGATAGAATCGGTGAAGCTTTTGGGAAAGGTGCGTTTTTTGCCTCGCTTCCGCCACGAGTTTTTTTATCATGCTGCTCAACAGTTCGGGAGATTCTTATATGCATTTTTTCAGAATGGCGTTTGTGGCAAGTGGAGCGGCAGTTTGTGTTTGGGGTGGCGTTGCCAATGCTGCCTCGACGGTGTCGCTGATTCCGCATCGCGCCGTTTATGATCTCACATTGGATCGTGCGGATGAGAAGTCGGGGATTAGTGGACTGACGGGGCGCATGGTCTATGAGTTCAATGGTTCTGCATGTGAAGGCTATACGACGAATTTCCGTTTTGTAACGCGTATTGACATGGATGAGCAGCCACAGCGTGTGACCGATCAGCAGACGACAAGTTTTGAGAGCGCTGACGGAAAGGACTTCCGTTTTGCCAATAAGACTTTTGTTGACAAGGAACTGGTTAAGGAAGTGCGTGGTGATGCCAAGGTTGAAGGCGGGAAAACTGTTGTCGCATTGTCAAAGCCCAAAGAAGACAAGCTTGATCTAAAAGCCACACAGTTCCCTACAACGCATATGGAAGAGTTGATCGCGAAAGCGACGGCTGGCGAAAAATTCTATCAGACGACACTCTATGATGCTTCCGAAGATGCAGATCGTGTTGTTGCGACCACTGTTGTTGTCGGTAAAGAGCAGGAAGCCAAGAACGACGAAACCAAGGCAATGGGCAAGTTCACAAAGGACAATGTCTGGCCGGTGACGATTTCATACTTCGACGACAAGGAAAAGCAGGATGGCCTGCCGATTTATCGTATCAACTTCAAGCTTTACAAAAATGGCATCACCCGTGATCTGACGATGGACTATGGTGATTTCTCGATGCGCGGCAAGCTGGTTAAACTTGATCTTTATGATGACAATGCCACAAATGCAGATTGCAAGTGATGCACTAGCCAGAGCCAAATGCGTTATAATTAGCGAAAGACTTGCATTTATCGGCGTGTTGGTTTAACAGCGCGCCTATTCCACACACGGGATTGGGCTTTTGCCGGGAGAAATCCGGCCTCAGCCTCCGGTGGCGAGCAATCGCCTCAGCCCGTGGAGGTTAAACCGGAAAAGGAAAATACAGATGGCATTGCCTGAATTCAGCATGCGTCAGCTTCTTGAAGCTGGTGTTCACTTCGGTCACCAGACTCACCGCTGGAACCCAAAGATGGCTCCATACATCTATGGCGACCGCAACAATATCCACATTCTCGATCTGTCGCAGACCGTTCCTCTGTTGCACAATGCTCTGAAGCTCGTTTCAGACACTGTTGCTCGCGGCGGTCGTGTTCTGTTCGTTGGCACGAAGCGTCAGGCTTCTGACATCATTGCTGATGCTGCAGCACGTTCGGCTCAGTATTATGTTAATGCACGCTGGCTCGGCGGCATGATGACCAACTGGAAGACGATTTCAAACTCGATCCAGCGTCTGCGCAAGCTCGACGAAATTCTCGCTGGCGACGCTCAGGGCTACTCGAAGAAGGAACGCCTGAACCTCGAACGCGAACGCGAAAAGCTTGACCGCGCTCTCGGCGGCATCAAGGACATGGGCTCGGTTCCTGACCTTATGTTCATCGTTGATACCAACAAGGAAGCGATTGCTATTCAGGAAGCCAAGCGTCTCGGCATTCCAGTTGTTGCGATCATCGACTCGAATTGTAACCCAGACCAGATCGACTACCCAATTCCAGGCAACGACGATGCTGCTCGCGCTATTTCGCTTTATTGCGATCTGATCGCTCGTGCTGCTCTTGACGGCATTGCACGTCAGCAGGGCGCTATGGGTATCGACGTTGGTGCGCAGGTAGAGGCTCCTGTTGAGCCAGCTCTCGAAGCTCCGGCTGCAGGCGCATAATCAGCGCTTATGATTTTCATCCATCCGTCACATGACGGGTGGATAACTTCATTCATTCCGACGCAATCAGCGTCGGTTAAAAGTTGGCACACCCATCCGGTGTGCCTTCGCTTTCGTGAAAGGCGACACAATGAGCATTTCCGCATCACAGGTTAAAGAACTCCGCGAACTGACTGGCGCAGGCATGATGGACTGCAAGGCAGCGCTTGCTGAAACCAATGGCGACATCGAAGCCGCTGTTGATTATCTGCGCGCTAAGGGCATGGCAAAGGCTGACAAGAAGGCGGGCCGTACGGCTGCTGAAGGTCTGGTTGGCGTTGCAGCTTCCGGCAACAAGGCTGTTGTTGTTGAAGTCAACTCCGAAACCGATTTCGTTGCACGTAACGACGCGTTTCAGGAACTCGTTCGTCAGATCGCAAACGCAGCTGTCAAGACTGACGGTTCGTCCGAAGCAGTTGCTGAAGCAGACATTGACGGCAAGACCGTTACGCAGGCTGCAAAAGACGCAGTTGCAACCATTGGTGAAAACATCAGCTTCCGTCGTTCGGCAGCTCTTGAAGTTTCCAAGGGTGCAGTTGCTACTTATGTTCATAACGGCGTTGCTGACGGTCTCGGCAAGCTCGGCGTTCTCGTTGCTATCGAAACCGACGGTGACGCAGAAGCTGCAAGCGCATTCGGTCGTCAGGTTGCAATGCACGTTGCTGCTATCAACCCGCTCGCTCTGACGGCTGCTGACGTTGATCCAGCTGCTGCAGAACGCGAAAAGGCGATCTTCATCGAGCAGGCTCGTGAATCGGGCAAGCCAGATGCAATCATCGAAAAGATGATCGAAGGCCGTATGCGCAAGTTCTACGAAGAAGTTGTTCTTCTTTCGCAGGCTTTTGTCATCAACCCAGATCTGACTGTTGAAGCTGCTCTTAAAGAAGCCGAAAAGTCGATTGGCGCGCCTGCAAAGATCACTGGCTTTGCACGTATCGCTCTCGGTGAAGGCATCGAAAAAGAAGAAAGTGACTTCGCTGCTGAAGTTGCTGCTGCTGCCAAGGGCTAATTCGTCTTTTCACCTGAAAATGCTTTGATTATGAAGGGCATCGCGTGACAACGCGGTGCCCTTCGTGTATCGCAACCTCTATTATTCATTGATCACTATCTGCGGAGAACTCTCCATGTCCGTTAAGGTCGCCTATAAACGCGTTCTGCTAAAAGCCTCGGGTGAGGCATTAATGGGCAATCAGGGGTTTGGTATCGACGTCTCCGTTGCCGACCGCATTGCCAATGATATTAAGCAGGCGCGTGCACTGGGGGTTGAAGTCGGCGTTGTCATCGGTGGCGGTAATATTTTCCGCGGTGTGGCGGTGGCTTCCAAGGGCGGTGACCGCGTGACAGGCGACCATATGGGCATGCTCGCAACGGTGATCAATTCGCTGGCGCTGCGTACCTCATTGCACAAGATTGGCGTGGACGCTGTTGTTCTCTCTGCCATAGCGATGCCTGAAATCTGCGAGAGCTTCTCACAACGGCAGGCCACTGCCTATATGGATGAGGGCAAGGTTGTGATCTTTGCAGGCGGCACGGGCAACCCGTTCTTTACGACCGATTCTGCTGCTGCACTGCGCGCGGCCGAAGTTGGTGCAGATGCGCTGTTGAAGGGTACGCAGGTTGACGGTATTTACACTGCCGATCCGAAGAAAGACCCGACAGCGACGCGTTTCGATGCGCTTAGCCATAAGGAAGTTCTGGATCGCGGACTGGCTGTCATGGATACCACGGCAGTTGCCCTTGCGCGTGAGAACAACATTCCGATAATAGTTTATTCTATCCATGAAAGCGGCGGTTTGGCCGAAATTCTGCAAGGTAAGGGACGCTGCACGATCGTTTCCGATAAATGATCGTTGTTTTTGCCAAGCACTGAAGGAGAATCTGCATGAGCGATGTTTTTGACATCAACGACCTGAAGCGACGCATGGAAGGCGCGATCAATTCCCTTAAGCACGACCTTGGTGGTCTGCGTACGGGCCGCGCTTCTGCAAGCTTGCTCGAACCAATCACGATTACGGCCTATGGTTCAGAAATGCCGATCAATCAGGTTGCCAATATTACAGTGCCTGAAGCGCGCATGCTGTCAGTCTCTGTGTGGGACAAGACAATGGTTGGTGCGGTTGAACGCGCGATTCGTGATTCTGGTCTTGGTCTTAACCCAATTACCGATGGTATGACGCTGCGTATTCCGCTTCCTGAGCTGAATGAACAGCGCCGTAAAGAGCTGGTCAAGATTGCTCACCAATATGCAGAGCAGGGCCGTATTTCTGCGCGTCACGTTCGCCGTGATGGTATGGATACGTTGAAGAAGCTCGAAAAAGACGGTGAGATCAGCCAGGATGACAGCCGCGGCTTCTCGGAAAAGGTACAGAAGCTGACTGACGATACCATTGCAGAAATGGACAAGATCGTTTCGGTCAAAGAAGGAGAAATCATGCAGGTTTAGGCCTGACGTGATTTTCCATCAAGGGGAGCTTCGACATGTCTGATCCGCGCCACATAGCCATTATCATGGATGGTAATGGCCGTTGGGCTAAGGCGCGTGGTTTGCCGCGTAGCGCTGGCCATAGGGCCGGCGTCGAAGCTTTGCGTGAGACGGTGAGGGGCGCGGGTGATCGCGGCCTTGGCTATCTCACTCTCTTTGCATTCTCTTCCGAAAATTGGTCACGCCCCAGCGGTGAAGTTGGCGATCTCATGGGATTGCTGAAGCTCTTCATCCGGCGCGACCTTGCTGAACTTCATCGCAACAATGTCCGTGTGCGGATTATTGGTGAGCGCGATGGATTAGCGGAAGATATTTGTGGCTTGCTTGGTGAGGCCGAGTCACTCACGCGGCAGAACACCGGACTAAACCTGATCATCGCCTTCAATTATGGTTCGCGTGATGAGATTACACGAGCCGTCAAAAGTCTGGCGCGCGATGTCGCTGCGGGCTTGCTCGACCCATCATCTATTTCGGCTGATTTGATTTCCGCCAATCTTGATACGGCTGGCATTCCCGATCCTGATTTGATCATCCGCACCAGCGGTGAAATGCGGTTATCGAATTTTTTGCTCTGGCAGGCGGCGTATGCCGAGTTTCTCTTTGTTCCGGGACATTGGCCCGACTTCAGGCCAGCTGATCTTGAAGGCGCCTATGAAGTCTTTCGCCAGCGCGAACGTCGTTTTGGTGGCGTAGACATCCTTGAACAATCCGAAGAATATGCATGCCCTTCGAACAATGGTGCAGCTGTGTGATGCGGCTCGACCGCTTTATCGAAAGGTATCAATGTCAAATCTGCAAACTCGTATTCTGACCGCGATTGTTCTTGGAACTGTTGCTCTGTGGCTCACTTGGGTTGGCGGGCTGGGTTTCACCTTGTTTGCAATCGCTATCGGTTTTGCGATGTTTTACGAGTGGACGGAGCTGACTGGGACGAAACAGACGACATTTTCCCGCCTGTTTGGCTGGGGCTGGTTAATCCTAACGTCTATTCTTCTGATTCTTGATCGCGGTGCCTTGCTTACGATTGGCGTGTTGGCCGTAGGTACGATTGTCCTCCTGGTTACACAGTGGAAGAATGGCCGCGGATGGCCTGCAACAGGTCTTTTCTACGCGGGTTTCTCTGCAATTTCGCTTTCGCTGTTGCGTGGCGATGAGCCGTTTGGCTTTACAGCTATCTGTTTTCTTTTCGCCGTTGTCTGGTCGACCGACATTGCAGCCTATTTCAATGGGCGCGCTTTAGGTGGCCCTAAGCTTGCACCACGCTTTTCGCCGAATAAGACATGGTCCGGTGCGCTTGGCGGAGCAGCTGCAGCAGTTGCCGGTGGTATTCTGGTTGCATCGCTTGTTGCTGCGCCAGGTAGTTGGATTGTGCCATTATTGGCATTGTTGTTGTCCATCATTTCTCAGATCGGCGATTTGGCGGAATCGTGGGTAAAGCGACAGTTTGGTGCAAAAGATTCGGGCCGTCTCCTGCCGGGACATGGCGGAGTGCTGGATCGCGTTGATGGGCTGGTGGCAGCAGCAGCGCTTTTATATCTATTCGGTGCAGTTATGGCAGAACCCGATGTGCCATCAGCTATCTTCTTTAGTTTTTGACCGCGCGTAAATTTGTAGGAGTGGTAATTTGCAGGAGGCTCTCGCCTTTTTTATCGGCAGCGAAAGTCTGCTTGTGGGAACCATAATTCCATTTCTGTTTGTTCTGACAGTTGTCGTCTTTGTGCATGAGATGGGGCATTATCTGGTTGGTAGATGGTGCGGCATTGGCGCAAGCGCTTTTTCCATTGGTTTCGGCCCAGAGCTGATTGGCTTTACCGATAAACATGGTACGCGCTGGAAACTTTCGGCGATTCCACTTGGTGGCTACGTGAAGTTCATCGGCGATGAAGACGCCACAAGCTCGCCGGTCGACGTTGATGTTTCAAAGCTCTCTGCTGATGAGCAGAGCAGAGCGTTCCCGGGACAGCCCGTCTGGAAGCGTGCGGCGACCGTTTTTGCAGGCCCTGCATTCAACATTATTCTTACTGTCGTCATCTTCAGCGTATTTTTCGCAATGTATGGTCGGCAGATTGCTGATCCGCTTGTTGCTGGCGTACAGCCGAATAGCCCTGCGGCTGCAGCAGGTTTTGAGCCGGGCGACCGTTTTATCAGCGTGGAAGGTCAGAAAGTTACGACATTTTCAGACGTGCAGCGGATTGTGTCTGGTCGCTCGGGTGATGAGTTGCACTTTACCGTTGAGCGTGATGGTAACATGGTCGACCTTAAGGCAACGCCATCCCTTGTCGAACGCACAGACCCACTTGGCAACAAAATTAAAATGGGCGCTATCGGCGTTGAAACGACGCAAGCGGTCGGTAATTTTCGACGTATTGAGTATGGACCGCTCGAATCAGTGGGGCAGGCCATTATAGAAACTGGTCACATTATTAGCCGCACGGGTGAATTTTTTAAGCGGTTCGCAGTTGGCCGTGAAGACAAGTGTCAGCTTGGTGGTCCGGTGAAGATTGCTAATATGGCTGGTAAGGCTGCTAGTCAGGGCTTTGACTGGCTTATCCAGCTGACTGCCATGCTCTCCATTGGTATCGGGCTTTTGAACCTGTTTCCACTGCCGCCGCTCGATGGGGGGCATCTGGTTTTCTATGCTGTGGAAGCGATTAAGGGCAGTCCAGTATCGGTTCGTGCGCAGGAGCTTTTTTATCGCGTAGGTTTCCTCGTAGTTATGGGCTTCATGGGGTTTGTACTTTTCAATGACCTCTTTGCCTGCTAAATCACTTCCCGGATATTGACGGGAAACCGGGTCGCGCTGCCAATTTGGCGAGGCTCTCTACCGCATAAGCACCTCTTTGGCCAAAAGCTGTGTAGAGGTGTTAATCAGAAATGAAGTTTTGGAGTGAGGACTGGAAAAGCGTAGTGTTTTGTTTACCATAAGTATTAAATCGCGTGGCACGGATGCCACGCTGGTTGCTTAAGTAAACAGATTTTAACCGCGACGCTTGCTTGTATAGAAAAACCGGCTATTACGGTTGTATCTGTACGTGCATTTCTGGGAAATTCGCCCCGGGGACAGAAAAAACGAAGGTTCGGAAAGCCCATGACGGCAAGTTCTAAATTCTTTGGTGCCGCTTCAGCGCTCGCCATGTCAGTTGCTCTGGTAGCTTCAGGTTCGGCTGCGCTTTCTCTTGCATCGGTCACTGCTGCTCATGCTGCTGTTGTCAATCGCATTGAAGTGCGTGGCAACGCGCGTGTTGATGCGCAGACGGTCCGCGATAATATCGGCATTCAGCCGGGCAAAGCTTTCAACGCTAATGACATCGATGAAGCTGTAAAGCGTCTTTACGCTATGGGCCTGTTCTCTGATGTTCGCATCAACCAGTCCGGCAGCACGCTCGTTGTTCATGTTGATGAGCGTTCGGTCGTCAATAACGTCCTGTTCCAGGGCAACAAGAAGATTAAAGATCCTGATCTGGCACGAGCTGTTCAGCTCAAGGCGCGTTCGCCTTATGATGCTGCAACCATGGAAGCCGATAAGGAAGCCATCAAGGGTGCTTATGCGCATATCGGACGCAGCGATGCGATCGTGAATGCACGTACCGTTGATCTGGGTCAGGGTCGCGTTAATGTGGTCTATGAGATCACCGAAGGTGGCCGCACCAAGATCGCCGACATTAATTTTGTCGGTAATAATGCTTACGGTTCGCGCCGTCTGCGTGATGTCATCTCCACCAAGCGTTCGAACCCGCTGTCGTGGTTGACCCGTAATGACGTTTACGATGAAGGTCGTTTGCAGGCTGACGAAGAAGCGCTGCGTCGCTTCTACTACAATCGCGGTTATGCAGATTTCCGCGTCTTGTCTTCAAATGCAACGCTTGATCCTTCGACCAACGAATACACGATCACCATCAATGTTGATGAAGGTAATCGTTATAACTTCGGTGATGTGTCGGTTGAAAGCACCGTTGACGGTGTTGATACGCAGGCGCTCAATGGCCTCGTAAAGACCCGCTCAGGCAAGGCTTACAGCGCCAAGGAAGTTGAAGACTCGGTTACTGCGATGACCGAAAGTGTAGCTGGCAGCGGTTATGCTTTTGCGAAAGTTGAACCACGCGGAGATCGTAACTTCGAAAACAACACGATCTCGGTCGTTTATAGCGTTGATCAGGGTCCACGCGCTTATGTTGAGCGCATTGAAATCCGTGGCAACGACAAGACCCGTGATTACGTCATCCGTCGCGAATTCGATATGAACGAAGGTGATGCCTTCAATCAGGTCATGGTTCAGCGCGCAAAGCGTCGTCTTGAAGCGCTTGATTTCTTCCAGACTGTCAATGTTTCAACCGCTCCGGGTGCAGAGCCTGATCAGGTTGTTCTGATTGTTGATGTAGTCGAAAAGTCGACCGGTGAATTCTCCATCGGTGGTGGCTATACGACTGGTGGTGATTCTCCGGGTGCGCAGGTTGAAGCTGCGATCACCGAGCGTAACTTCCTCGGCCGTGGTCAATTTATTCGTATCAGTGCTGGTGCTGGTCAGGATGCAATGCGTAACTACGCGCTGTCGTTCACTGAGCCTTACTTCCTCGGCTACCGCATGTCGGCCGGTTTTGATGTGTTCCGTCGTTCATACCGCGTCAGCAGTGGTGGTCGCTATGATGTTGAGCAGACGGGTGGAACGATTCGTTTCGGCCTTCCAATTACCGATAACTTCTCGGCTGGTCTTGCATACAACCTCGTGCAGGAAAAGTATAAGCTGTACAATGATGTCAGTGCTGGCTATTATGCGCCAGCGCTGATAGAAGCTGCTGAGAATAGCCCTTGGCTGCGTTCATCGATCAGTTACTCCCTCACCTATAATTCTATAGATGACATGAAGAACCCGCATGATGGTATTTATGCGAAGTTTAATCAGGAGTTTGCTGGTCTTGGCGGTGATGCGAAGTACATCAAGACGACCTTCAAGGGTAATTACTATCAAACACTCGCTCAGGAAGCTGATATCGTCGGTATGTTGGGTGTCGGCGGTGGTTATATCCATGAGTTTGGTAATGATGGTGTTCGTATCTTCGATATGTTCAAGAATAATTCGGACATCATTCGCGGCTTCAAGTTCAATGGTATTGGTCCTTATCAGGATTCTGCCGATGGTAACCGTTATTGGCTTGGTGGAACGACCTACGTTAATGCAACAGCTGAAGTACAATTCCCGATGCCAGTGATTCCGGATAGCCTTGGTATCCGGGGAGCGTTGTTTGCGGATGCCGCGATGTTATATGGGAACAGTTCAAACTTGGGTGTATATCCTGGTACGAATACACCTGTTCCCGTTCTTGGCGACGACAAGAAGATTCGTTCTTCTGTCGGTGTCAGCCTGATGTGGGCATCACCATTTGGTCCTCTGCGTTTCGACTATGCGATTCCTGTTTCGAAGGCTGATTCCGATAAGGTTCAGAATTTCAACTTCGGCGTTTCGACCAAGTTCTAATAGATTTGCCTTTTCCCGGGGCAGACATGCCCCGGGCAAGAAAGTGCTTAGATGGCAGATCCAAATTTCTTCAAGCCTTCTCGTGAACTCACGATCGGCGATATAGCAGATTTCACCGGTGCAAGCCTTCGCAACCCGAAGCTTGCACCGCGTGCTGTTGCGCGTTTGTCTTCTGTCAATGATGCGAGTGCTGATGCGCTTGTTTTTGTTGATGGCAAGAAGAATGCAGTAACACTGGCAGGCAAAAAAGCCGCCGCCGTTTTATGCTCGGAAGATGTCGCTGATAGCGTTCCTTCCGATGTTGCTGTTCTCGTTACACGATATCCTCAGCGTGATTTCTCATCCGTTGGCCGGATGCTGTTTCCTATTTCGGTACGTCCGCAAAGCTGGCTTGGTGAAACGGGTGTTTCACCCGCTGCTTTCATTCATCCGACAGCTAAGATTGAAGATGGTGCTACCATTGAAGCAGGCGCTTCGATTGGCAAAGATGTAACCATCGGCTCTGGTACCCTGATCGCGGCAACGGCTGTTATTGGTGCCGGCTGCCAGATTGGTCGCGATAGCTATATAGCGCCAGGCGTAACCGTTCAGTTTGCCATGATCGGAAACCGTGTATCTTTGCATCCGGGTGTTCGCATTGGGCAGGATGGATTTGGCTATGTGCCGGGACCGCGTGGTCTTGAAAAAGTGCCGCAGCTTGGTCGCGTTATCATTCAGGATGATGTGGAAATTGGTGCAAACACCACGATTGATCGTGGTGCTTTAAGCGACACTTTCATCGGTGAAGGCACCAAGATCGATAATCTTGTTCAGATCGCACATAATGTACGCTTTGGCCGCTTTTGTGTTGTTGCCGCTCTTTGCGGCATTTCAGGAAGTGTTGTAATTGGTGATCAGACGATGATTGGTGGTAGCGTTGGGCTTGCGGATCATGTGGTTATCGGTTCACGTGTGCAGATTGCTGCTGGAAGCGGCGTAATGAATGACATACCCGATGGTGAGCGTTGGGGGGGCGTCCCTGCTCGACCTATTAAACAATGGTTCCGCGATATCGCAAATATTCGGAGCATCGGGAAACCAAGAAAGGAGCAATCCTCTGATGAGTGAAGCTAATCAGAAGCTGGAAACCGCAGACATTCAGGCTGTTTTGCGTGCGCTCCCGCATCGTTATCCGTTTTTGTTGATCGACCGCATCATTAATATTGATGGTGATCAATCAGCTACTGGCATCAAAAATGTTACGATCAACGAACCGCACTTTACCGGTCATTTCCCGGAAAAGCCGATTATGCCGGGCGTTCTGATCATTGAAGCGATGGCACAGACTGCTGGCGCTATCACCGTTCTTAACAAAGGTTCTGACGCACCGAGCCTTGTTTATTTCATGACAATCGACAAAGCCAAGTTCCGCCGTCCGGTGGTTCCGGGTGATCAGCTTCACCTTCACGTGAAGAAGGTTAAACAGCGCGGAAATATTTCTAAATATGAATGCGTAGCGGAAGTTGATGGCGTAAAGGTAGCCGAGGCTGAAGTCGCCGCTATGGTTGGCGTAGCCGAAGAAAAGGCGTGAGTACCTCAATGAAGGAAACTTTTATCCACCCTACCGCTCTTGTGGAGCAGGGTGTGGAACTTGGACAGGGCGTTTCCGTCGGTCCTTTTTGTCATGTTCAGTCTGGCGCCGTCATTGGCGATGATTCTGAACTGATGAGCCATGTCGTGATCAGCGATGCTGTTCGTCTTGGTGCGAAAGCTAAGGTCTATCCGCATGCGGTCCTTGGTTGCGATCCGCAAAATGGCAAGCATAAGGGTGGTCCCACCACTCTTTCAGTTGGTGATAATTGTCTCATCCGAGAAGGTGTCACCATGCACCGTGGGTCTGATAGCAGTCGCGGCTACACAAGCGTCGGCAATAACTGTCAGTTTCTCGCTTATGCGCATGTCGCACATGATTGCGATGTGGGCGATCACGTTACCTTTGCAAACAACGTCATGATCGGCGGTCACGTCGAAATCGGTCATCACGCTATTCTGGGTGGCGGTTCCGCTGTTCACCAGTTTACGCGGGTTGGTCATCATGCGTTTGTTGGCGGCATGGCAGCTCTTGCGCACGATCTTATTCCTTACGGGAGCGCAATCGGAAATCACGCTTATCTTGGCGGCTTGAATATTATCGGTATGAAACGCTCCGGCATGCAGCGCAAAGATATCCATAATCTGCGCCATGCCGTGCATATGCTGTTTGATCGCAGCAAGCCGGTGCGTGAGCGCGCGCAGGATGTACTCGACGCATTTCCGGGTTCCGATGGTGTAGCTGATCTTATTTCGTTCATTATGGTGGAAAATAAGCGCGCTTATTGCACGCCACCGCTTGGTTCATCCGTAGGTGGAGTGATGAATGACGGTGACGACGATTGATAGCAGGGCTGGTCCTATAACGAGCAAGCGTACTGCCATCATTGCTGGTAACGGTCTTTTGCCAATCAAAGTGGCTGAAGCTTTAAAGGCGGATGGAAATCCGCCTTTTGTGCTTCCGTTGCGGGGCGAAGCGGATGCTTCGCTTTACGAGTACGAACATCAGGAAATCGCGGCGATTGATTTTGGCATGTTGATTCGTGCCATGCGTTCCGCTGGCGTTAGCCAGGTTGTTCTTGCCGGTGGACTTCGTAATCGTCCGCATCTTAGTGATTTGAAGCTCAATGTTCCGACTTTGAGGGCCGCGCGCTACGTTCTGATCGCACTGGGGCAGGGCGATGATGCTCTGCTGCGCGCTTTCATGCGGTTGCTTGAGCGTTATGGTTTTAGCATGATTGGCGCCCACGAGGTTGTGCCAGAATTGTTATCGCCGACACCTCCGCGCAACATAACGCGTAGGACGCCCGACGCTCGCGAGCGACGAAATATAGCGCTTGCAATGGAAGCAGCGCTTCGCCTCGGAGAGCTCGATGTCGGGCAAGGCGCAATCGCTGCTGGTGGGCGCGTTGTGGCTCTCGAAGGTGCCGAAGGCACCGACCAGATGATCGAGCGTGTACACGAGCTTCGTCAGGCCGGTCGCATCTCCAAACTCGGTGGTGTGCTTGTTAAAATGGCGAAGCCACGTCAAGATGAGCGCGCTGATTTGCCTGCTATCGGGATATCAACGGTGGAGAATGCTGCACGAGCAGGACTTTCGGGAATTGCGATTGAAGCAGGCCGAACTTTCATTTTGGGTCTTGGGGAAACCATTGCCGCAGCCAATGAAAAGGGCCTCTTTATCGAAACAATCAGTCGAAGCAAAAAGGATAGGACAGGGTGAGCAAAAAAAACCGGCCATTAAAAATAGCAATCGTGGCCGGAGAAGAGTCTGGTGATCTTCTTGGTGCTGATCTGATTGATGCGCTTCGTGGTCAGACAGAGCGGCTTGTCGATATTATTGGCGTCGGCGGTGCGCATCTAAGTGAGCGCGGACTGAAGACGTTTTTCGATCCGCATGAGATTGCACTTATGGGCCTAGGTGCAATTTTAAAGAATCTCCCCGGCCTGATTTTACATATTCGACAGACGGCGAGGCGCATTGTTGCTGAGAAGCCGGATTGCGTGCTGCTGATTGATAGCCCTGAATTTACACATCGGGTTGCGAAGAAAATTCGTGCGGCCGATCCATCAATCCCAATTGTCAAATATATCGCACCGAGCGTGTGGGCATGGCGTCCTCAACGGGCCAAAGCCATGCGTGCCTATGTCGATCATGTTCTGACGGTTTTGCCGTTTGAAGTTGAGGTGATGAAGCGGTTGAACGGCCCACAATCGACTTATGTCGGCCATCGTTTGAGCAGCTATGAGCCTATTTTAAAGGTTCAAGAGGCACAACGTGCACTCGAGCTGACGCGTTGGAGTGATGATACACGCTGTTTGTTGGTGATGCCTGGCTCGCGCCGTGGTGAAGTCGAAATGCTCATGGAGCCATTCGGTAAAGCCGTTGCAGAGCTTTCCACGCGCTTTGAAAAACTCGAAATTATTCTGCCCACATTGCCGCGTATCGAGGAAATGGTCCGGGAGCTTTCGAAGGATTGGGCTGTTAAACCGCTAATCGTAACAGGCGATGAAGCCAAGTGGGATGCTTTTGCGCGCGCAGATGCGGCTTTGGCCGCTTCGGGTACCGTTTCGCTGGAACTGGCCTTGTCGCATATTCCAACGGTTCTTTCCTATAAGGCTGACTGGTTCGCACGTCAGTTTCTGATTTCCAGAATTACGATCTGGAGCGCAGCTCTACCGAATATTATTGCTGATCAGCCCGTAGTACCGGAGTTCTTCAATGAATCCGTACGGCCCGGCAATCTGGCGCGTTATATCGAACAGCTTTTGCTGAAGAGTGCATCTCGACAGGCTCAGATTGATGGATTTGATAAGGTCACGAAGATTATGGCAACTGATCGGCCTTCTGGTGAAATCGGAGCGGGAGTGCTGCTTGATCTGGCTGAGAACGGCAGGAAACGCTAAGCGTTAGAAAATTTGGGCAAACAAAAACCCCGGCGATTTGCCGGGGTTTTCTTTTATTCAATGACTATTTGCGCTTCGCAGTTGGTACATAATCGCGTTCTGGCGCACCAGTGTAAAGCTGACGCGGACGGCCAATCTTCTGCTGAGGATCTTCGATCATTTCCTTCCACTGTGCGACCCAGCCGACGGTGCGAGCGAGTGCGAACAGAACGGTGAACATTTCGGTTGGGAAGCCGAGAGCCTTCAGTGTAATGCCCGAGTAGAAGTCGATATTTGGATAGAGCTTCTTCTCGATGAAATATTCATCGGTCAGAGCAATGCGTTCCAGTTCCAATGCAACATCGAGAAGCGGATCATCCTTGATGCCGAGTTCGCCGAGAACTTCATGGCAGGTCTTCTGCATGATCTTCGCGCGTGGATCGTAGTTCTTGTAAACGCGATGACCAAAGCCCATCAGACGGAATGGATCGTTTTTGTCTTTCGCACGTGCGATGAATTCTGGAATGCGGTCAACAGAGCCGATTTCAGCAAGCATATTGAGCGCTGCTTCATTCGCACCGCCATGCGCAGGGCCCCAAAGGCAAGCAACACCAGCAGCGATACATGCAAATGGATTTGCGCCCGACGAACCGGCGAGACGAACGGTCGATGTCGAAGCATTCTGTTCGTGATCAGCATGCAGGATGAAAATGCGGTCCATAGCGCGAGCGAGAACAGGATTGACCTTGTAATCTTCACACGGAACGCCAAAGCACATGTACAGGAAGTTCGACGCAAAATCGAGGTCGTTCTTCGGGTACATGAATGGCTGGCCGATGTGGTACTTATAAGCCATTGCAGCAAGGGTTGGCACCTTGGCGATCAGGCGGATCGAAGCAACCATGCGCTGATGCGGATCGGTAATATCGGTCGAGTCGTGGTAGAAAGCCGACATAGCGCCTACGCAGCCCACGATAACGGCCATTGGGTGCGCGTCACGGCGGAAGCCGCTAAAGAACTTTGTCATCTGCTCGTGGATCATAGTGTGACGTGTCACACGATGATCAAAATCGGCCTTCTGGGTCGCTGTTGGCAGTTCGCCGTAAAGTAGCAGATAGCAAGTTTCGAGGAAGTCGCCATGTTCAGCAAGCTGATCAATCGGATAGCCACGATAAAGCAGCACGCCTTCATCACCATCAATATAGGTGATTTTGGATTCGCACGAAGCGGTCGAGGTGAACCCTGGGTCATAGGTGAAAGCATGGGCGTTTTTGTAAAGTGGACCGATGTCGACAACGTCCGGCCCGACAGTGCCTTGTCGTACAGGCAGGTCGAACGTTTTGCCGTCGAGGGTAAAGCTAGCTGTCTTATCTGACATCGTGTTTCCTTTCGTGTCCACTTTTGCTGCCCATGGCAGCTGAAATTTTAATCGTCTCTATAACTTGTCTTCTCAACTTCTACAGGTTTCGCACTTTCGCGCGAAACCGATTTTTCAACGCATTATCCAAACGATTTCGACCGCCAAACTATCCCAATGATTTCGCGATGCAATGCGTATTTTGGTCTAATTAAGCCAGTTTTGTCACGTCAGCGTGAATGCTAACAGTTCAAACGATTTGATCTTTTACCCGTGCAAGCGACTCTTCGCGACCAAGCACGAACAGAACGTCGAATACACCCGGTGATGTCGCACGACCGGTGAGTGCTGCGCGCAATGGTTGCGCAACCTTACCAAGTTTGAGGCCAATCGTTTCCGCGTGCGCACGAACAGCTGCATCAAGTGCGTCAACAGTCCATTCGCCAACTGATTCTAAATGCGGCAGAACGCCTTTAAGGATTTCACGGCCTTCGTCACTGAGAAGGGAAGCTGCTTTTTCATCAAAAGCGAGCGGACGTTTGGCAAAAATAAACTTCGCACCATCTGCGAGCTCGACCAGTGTCTTCGCACGATCTTTCAGACCGGGCATTGCTGTCAGAAGCTGTGCACGTCCCTTTTCGTCAAGCGACGCTTCCAGTTCTTTACCGCCTTCGATTTCCGGCAATACGGCGATCAATGCGTCGAACAAAGCTTTGTCATCGCTGGCGCGCATATAAACGCCGTTGATGGCTTCCAGTTTCTGGAAGTCAAAACGTGCTGCACCCTTGTTGATGTCGGTCACGTCAAACCATTCAACCATCTGCTCGGTCGACATGATTTCATCATCACCGTGGCTCCAGCCAAGGCGGACGAGATAGTTGCGCAGTGCTTCCGGCAGATAGCCCATCGCACGATAGGCATCGACACCAAGTGCACCATGACGCTTCGAAAGCTTGGCACCATCCGCACCATGAATGAGCGGGATATGCGACATCTGCGGGACTTCCCAGCCCATACCGTCGTAAATCACGGTCTGGCGGGCAGCATTTGTCAGGTGATCATCACCGCGGATGATGTGCGTAACGCCCATATCGTGATCGTCAACGACAACCGCGTGCATATAGGTTGGATTGCCATCGGAACGAAGAATGATGAAATCGTCGAGATCCTTGTTCGGAAAGCGGACATCGCCCTGCACAGCATCGCGAACAACGGTTTCGCCATCGCGTGGCGCTTTAATGCGGATAACAGGTTTCACGCCTGCAGGCGCTTCGGATGGATCACGATCGCGCCAGCGGCCATCATAACGTGGCGGACGGCCTTCAGCGCGTGCTTTCTCGCGCATTTCTTCGAGTTCTTCAGGTGTTGCGTAGCAATAATAGGCTTTGCCTTTCGCAACGAGTTCTTCTGCTACTTCCCGGTGACGCGGTGCACGTTCGAACTGTGAAATTGGTTCACCGTCCCAATCGAGGCCAAGCCAGGTCAAGCCATCAAGAATGGCGGCCGTTGCAGCTTCGGAAGAACGCTCACGATCTGTATCTTCGATGCGCAGCAGCATCTTGCCGCCCGTATGCTTTGCATAAAGCCAGTTGAAAAGAGCCGTGCGGGCTCCGCCAATATGCAGATAACCCGTGGGCGAAGGGGCAAAACGGGTGACGACCGGTTTCGACATAACAGCTCCACTGTGTCAAAGCCTCGTTGAGTTGCGGCAGGAAGCCGAGCGCGAGGCAGAATTTTGAATATGTAGCGCCCGTTTTCTCACAGTCCACGGGCGATAAGGATTCTCATTGCGAGAACCCTCTCGATTTTGACTGTGGTTCATGTAGCATAGGCAGCACGGTGTGCAAGCGTTTCCCAATTCTTTCGCACCGTCGGGACGTGCTTCTTTAGATTAAGCGCGGGCACTTTTGCAGTCAGGCGGGGGCATGACGGGCATAAGGGAAAGACAAGAGGTGAGCGAGCGGGCATTTGTCAAAGACATGCCTGAAGGTCTTGCTCGTGCCTTGCTTCCTGAACCGTGGTTACCGAAAGAACGAGCTGATATTCAGCCCGTCGCTTTACCGGAAAGGAAACTGACACCTTCCGAGCGTGCGCGGGAACTGCTGAGTAGTTCACGGCAGCTTTTGATTGCGGCGCTTGATCGTGAAATAGGGCGCGGAATATTTTTTCTTCTTTTTCCCGTTTTTATGGGGTTGGGAGCCGTTGTTTATTTCACGCTTTCTTATGAACCTGAATGGTTGCCCATTCTATCTGTTGTTGTAGCTGTTTGTTTAATACGTTTTTTATTCAGAAAACACTTCCTCGTATCACAAGCAGTGACACTCGTGTTGGCGGTGTTATTGGGAATAGTTGCGGGAAAGTTCGAGACGGAACGACGAAGTACGCAATTGTTAGGCTCTGAGGTTGCAACGCGTATCACTGGCAGAGTTGTTGGCTTAGAGTATCGCGATAATGGCAGTTGGCGTGTGACGCTTGATTTGCTTGAAACGCAACGACCCAAACTTCGCTATGCGCCGCAACGCATCCGGATTACGGCGCGCGATATACCAGCCAAAACAGAAATTGGCAGCGGCTTGACTGGTTTCGCGCGGTTACGTGTGCCCACTGGTCCTGTTCGACCGGGAAACTACGACTTTGCGTTTCACGCCTATTTCGGCGGGATAGGTGCAAATGGCTTTTTCTTGGGCACTCCAAAAATAGCTGATGTGCCTGCACCAAGTGAGGTTTTCGCCAAAATTTCCGGCGCTATCGCTCAATTACGGGTACATGTTTCTGAACGTATCGCTGAAGTGCTTTCAGGCGAGGATGGGAGTGTCGCAGCCGCACTCATCGCTGGAGAACGAGCGGGGATAAGTGAAGAAACAAATGAGGATCTGCGCAAAGCGGGTCTCGCGCATATCTTGTCTATTTCTGGTTTGCACATGGTGTTGGCTGCAGGGGTTGTGATGATGTCGTTGCGATCTTTATTCGCACTCGCACCAGCGTTTAGCGCCAGATATCCGGTCAAAAAAATTGCTGCATGTCTTTCACTTCTAAGTTGCACGTTCTATCTGGCTATGTCCGGTGCTGACGTCGCTGCGCAACGAAGCTATGTGATGATCGTTGTGATGCTTTGTGCATTGCTGGTCGATCGCGTAGCGATCAGTATGCGCAATCTCGCTATCGCCTCAGTGGCAATGATTGCGATTTCCCCGCATGAAATTGTGGGGCCAAGCTTTCAAATGTCGTTCTCAGCCACTGCGGGTCTCATTGCAGCTTTTGCGTGGTGGAGCGATAAGAAATCTCGCAAGCAAACAGCTATTGAAGATCGTCGCGCAAAGCCACGCGGGATTATTTCAAAAATTCTATTACCAACGGTTGCGACGGGCGCTACGTCTATTGTTGCTGGCGTGGCCAGTGGAATTTTCGCAGCCTATCATTTTAACAATACGGCGCCGTTTGGTCTTGTTGGCAACGTATTGGCACTACCCGTTATTTCTATATTGGTTATGCCCTTCGCAGTGCTCAGCTTGTTATTGATGCCGCTGCATCTGGATTGGTTGCCATTGCAGATTATGGGGTTCGGCGTTTTACTGGTCAGACATATTGCAAGTTTTGTCGCCAGCTTTTCGCCTGATGGTAATCCAGGGGTCATGCCAGCTAGCACGCTTGTTCTCTGGACGCTGGCGCTTGTTATAGCGGTTGTGTTTACAACACGAATGCGATGGCTGGCACTCCCCTTCGTAATTATCGGGCTTGCCGTTTTTATAAGAACACCGTTGCCTGATATTCTTGTGAGTGAAGATGCGAAATTCGTCGCTGTGCGTCTTCCAGATGGGAATTTTGCTATTAATCGCAGCAGGCCTCCAAAATTTACCGCGCAGAACTGGCAGACAGCCTATCTGATTAATGAGTTTATTCCGCCGCAGGTGGTAAAAAAACAGCGAATGGTATCAGCTGAAGAAGCCTTTGTTTGCGAAGATGGGGTGTGCGCCATTCCGCTGCGGGACGGTAGAATGCTATCCTACACGGCAGATGAAGAGATGAAAGACGCAGCCTGCAATATTGGCGACATTGTCATTCTCGCTATAGCTGGCAAAGAGTTGAGCTGTAAGCGTTTTAGCGTCCTGATGATCGACCGACAGGAACTAGCCTTAAAAGGTACTCTTGAACTCAGACTAGGGCATAAGCTGCTACGTGTAAGCGCTTCTGCAATCAACTCAGACGAAAACGGTATTGCGCAGGAGAATAAAATTTACCGTTTCGCACTGACCAAAACGACCAACTTAGCCGACTATGCTGATCAGCTGACCTTTTCAGTCGATGCGCCAACGCGCCCGTGGCATTTGCATCGTCTCTATTCGCGAGCGGCGAGGGGACTACCTGATCGCGAATATCAAAAGAGAGCTGGCGCTGAGAAAAGTAGAGCTTATGAAGCGTCGCAAGCCGCAACAGAATTGGCAGAGCCATTATAGCTGACTGTACTGCTTAAAAGGAAACATATTCAGTTGCATGTCTCCTAAAATGCAGTTGCTTTAATAGCGTCGGATGAGGCCAATCAACTTACCTTGTACGCGCACACGATCTGGACCAAAAATCCGCGTTTCATAAGCCGGGTTTGCAGCTTCAAGCGCAATTGATGCACCTTTGCGACGGAAGCGTTTCAGAGTTGCTTCTTCGTCATCGACCAGTGCAACAACAATTTCGCCTGGATTGGCCGTCTCACCGCGCTTAATGATGACGGTGTCACCATCAAAAATTCCTGCCTCGATCATCGAGTCGCCTTTGACTTCGAGCGCATAATGCTCGCCAGCACCGAGCATTTCTGGTGGCAGACTGATCGAATGTGTCTGATTCTGAATTGCTGATATCGGTACACCGGCTGCGATACGTCCCATCATCGGCACGGAAACCGTTGCTGGAGAATCATCATTTGCCGTAACAGGTGCAGGTCGTGACGGAGGAGGCGGTGGTGGCGCTTTGCCAAGGCTACCTTCGATGACGCTTGGAGCGAACTTCTTTTGTGAGTTCAGGCCCGGTGCAATGGAATCAGGTAGGCGAAGAACTTCGAGCGCACGTGCACGATTGGGAAGTCTACGAATAAAACCGCGTTCTTCCAGCGCTGTGATAAGGCGATGAATGCCCGATTTGGAAGCCAAATCGAGAGCTTCTTTCATTTCGTCAAACGACGGAGGGATGCCCGTCTCTTTAAGACGTTCATGAATGAACAGCAGAAGCTCGTGCTGTTTACGGGTCAACATGCGCCATACCCTCCGGACCAGAATCAAATAAAAACAAAACCAGAACGAACACTATATGTTCCAGTCTTGTTCCGCAATGGTTTTAAAATGATTAATGGTTGTGCGGAGGGGGCGTTCTTTACAGCATTAATATCGTACAAGCGTCACCCGTGGAGGCAGCAGGGGCATGCTCATCTCTCATCAGCAATGCCTGAGAGCGAACCAGCGCTGAAAGCATCGATGAGTCTTGAACCGGGAAGGGTGTTGCAATCAGTGTGCCGTCAGATGCCTGAGTGACAGTCGAGCGCACATAGTCGCGCCGGTGGTCATTGGCTTTCATCGCTTCACCAAGTTTGGCTGGGCGAATATCTGCATTTAACTCTGTGCCAGACAGTTTCGCGACGAGGGGGCGCAGAAAAACAAGACTGCATACGAGACTTGAAACCGGGTTACCTGGCAGCCCGATGACGTGAATAGTTTTGCCAGAAGTGGCTTTGCGTCCGTACATTAGCGGCTTACCCGGACGCATGGCGATTTTCCAAAAGTCGAGATCAACGTCGCAATTCTGCAACGCACCGTGAATGTAATCGCGGTCTCCAACGGATGCGCCACCAACCGTCACCAGAATGTCGATACCATCCGAAAAAGCGTCGCTGATTGCTGTTTCTATCTTTGCCGGATTATCAGTGATGATACCTAGATCTTCTGGCTCACCACCTGCACGGCGGACGATTTCGGCAATGCCAACACTGTTGGAAGCGACGATCTGGTCAGGGCCGGGAATTATTCCAGGCAGTACAAGTTCGTCGCCGGTAGCGAGTATCGCGACGCGCGGCTTGCAGAATACTGAAATTGTTGCATTGCCGCTCGCTGCTGCAAGCGAAAGCGCAGGCGCATCAAGAGAACGACCGATTGGCAGTACAACATCGCTGGGAGCGAAATCTAGCCCCGCACGTCGGATATGCCGCCCCTTGTCTAGTCCGTTGAGGATGGTGAGTGTTTCACCCGAGCGTTCCGTATCTTCCTGAATAACGATGCTATCGGCACCTGCGGGCATTGGTGCACCGGTGAAGATGCGTATGGCTTCACCTTGTTTGAGCTCACCATCAAAGCGTTTTCCAGCAACTGATTCGCCAATGACTGTGAATTCGAGAGGATAATTGGTGTTTGGAGGAGCAATTAGCGCATAGCCATCCATAGCCGAGCAATCAAAAGGAGGCTGTTGCAGTTTGGCCTGAACAGGTTCTGCAACGACACGTCCGCCTGCTTCAGAAAGCGAAATTGTCTCTGTACCATGCGGTCGTGCACTATTCAGAATACGCGCAAGTGCTTCATCGACTGGAAACAGGGACATCGGTTTTCCTTTCGTCTGAAAGATCAGGCTTTCCAATCGCCTGACTTGCCGCCACTTTTCGCACAAACGCGGATATCGGTAATTTCCATATGACGATCAACTGCTTTAGCCATGTCATAAATCGTCAGGCAGGTAACAGAAACGGCAGTCAGCGCTTCCATCTCAACGCCAGTACGGCCTTTGAGTTTTGCGGTTGCCGAAACGCGCAAGCCGGGCAGAGCTTGGTCGGGTTCTATTTCGACGGACACTTTGGTCAACATCAGTGGATGACAGAGCGGAATAAGATCAGCGGTCTTTTTCGCCGCCATAATGCCAGCAAGCCGCGCTGTGCCAATGACATCGCCTTTGGCTGCATTGCCTTCCAGAATGAGTGCCAGCGTTTCTGGCTTCATCCTGACTGCGCCTTCGGCGATCGCCACGCGATCCGTTTCGGCCTTGTCGCCGACATCGACCATATGGGCGGAACCTGTCTGGTCGATATGGGTCAGCTTGGCCGTCATGGCTCACACCTTGCCGGTTAGAAGTTCGCGGGTAGCGCTTGCTACGTCATCCTTGCGCATCAGGCTTTCGCCAATCAGGAATGTGCCAATATGGGATTTTTCAAGACGCAGGCAATCATCATGGGTGAAGATGCCACTCTCGCCCACCAAGAGACGGTCTGACGGCACCATTTTTGCAAGGCGCTCGGAGACGGCAAGATCGACATCAAAGGTACGCAGGTTACGATTGTTAACGCCGATGAGTCGCGACGAAAGTTTCAATGCGCGTTCCGTTTCTTCTTCGTCATGCACTTCAATCAGCGCATCCATACCAAGCTCAAAAGCGGTTTCTTCAAGCGCCTTTGCGAGATCATCATCGACGCTTGCCATAATGATCAGAATGCAATCCGCACCCCAGCTGCGGGCTTCGTAGACTTGGTAAGTATCGAAAAGAAAATCCTTGCGCAGCGCAGGCAATGAGCATGCATTGCGCGCAGCAGTCAGAAACTCCGGCGCGCCCTGAAAGGATGGCGTATCGGTCAGAACCGAAAGACAGGCAGCGCCACCATCTTCATAGGCTTTCGCCAACGCTGGAGGATCGAAATCCGGGCGGATAAGACCTTTGGATGGACTCGCCTTCTTGATCTCCGCAATGAGAGCAAACTTTTTGGCCGCACGCTTTGCTTCGAGCGCTTTGAGAAAACCGCGCGTTGCTGGCTGATCTTTGGCCAGTGCCTTTACTTCGTTGAGAGGCAGGCTTGCCTTTGCAGCAGCGATTTCTTCGCGTTTATAAGCTTCAATTTTCCGCAGAATGTCGGTGGACATAATGTGATCCTTTCCGTCAGAGCGGCTTGTCGTTTGATACAGCGATAACTTTTTGCAAAACGGCCAGCGCCGCACCGCTATCGATTGATTGCGCCGCGAGCGCAATGCCGTCTTTAAGGTCTTTTGCCTTACCGGAAATCACCAGAGCTGCACCAGAATTCAGCAGTACAATGTCACGATAGGCATTGTGAGCGCCTTCAAGCACGGCAAGCAGTGCTTTGGCATTAACTTCGGCATCGCCACCTTTGAGTTCAGACATATCGACGCGGCGAAGGCCGACGTCTTCCGGCTGAATTTCAAATGTGCGGATGGTGCCGTTTTCGAGTGCTGCAACTTTGGTGGTGCCGGACGTGGTCATTTCGTCAAGGCCGTCGCCATAGACGACCCATGCGGTTTCTGAACCCAGAGTTTTAAGAACTTCCGCTAGTGGCTCTACCCATTCTGCTGAGAAAACGCCGACGAGCTGACGCTTGACGCCAGCCGGATTGGAAAGCGGTCCAAGAAGGTTGAAGATTGTGCGGGTGCCAAGCTCGACGCGCGATGGGCCCACATGGCGCATTGCCGAATGGTGCATCGGCGCAAACATGAAGCCAAGACCAGCTTCTGTAATGCTACGCCCTATTGTATTGGCATCGGCTTCAATGTTGACGCCCAGCGCTGCCAACGCATCAGCAGCGCCAGATTTTGACGAGAGCGCGCGATTGCCGTGTTTTGCAACCGGCACGCCTGCGCCAGCAACGACGATCGCAGAGCAGGTTGAAACATTGTAGGAGCCGGACTGGTCGCCGCCGGTGCCAACAATATCGACCGCATCTTCTGATCCTGCAACAGGCAGCATGCGGGAACGCATGGAAGCAACAGCACCAGCAATCTCCGGCACTGTTTCTCCACGAACACGCAGAGCCATCAGGAAGCCACCGATCTGCGAAGGGGTGGCCTGACCTGACATCATAATGTCGAAGGCTGCTTTAGAATCCTCGAACGACAGTGGTGTGCCGGTGGCAGCCTTGGCGATATAGGGTTTTAAGTCAGCCATTCTCTTATGTCCGTCGCTTATCAGAATGCCAGTGCGTTATTGATGGCTGTCTGGTTAATCTTGACCGGGTATTGCTTCTGCAACTCACCGACCAGCTGTTCAAGCACGTCATCTGTAAGTGTTGATGCGAGATAGGTCTGCTGCTGTTCTGGAATAGCTTCCGGACCAGTGGCAGTTGGCTCGGTCACTTCAATTACTTTGAAGAGAAGCTGTCCGTCATTGGAAACAGCGCCAGCAGTGCCGGTGTGGTTAAGCGGACCACGGAATACCTGTGCGGTTGCGGCAGAGCCGAAATCTGCATCATTGGTGTTACGGGTGATGCCGCGCTTGGTCTGCTTTTCGACGCCTGCACTTGCTGCGATTGCGTCGAGCGTTTCACCGTCATCAAGACGCTTTTTCAATTCAGCCATGCGATCATTGAGACGCTTGACTGCTTCTTCGCCCTTCCATGCCGCTGTAACCTTGTCCTTGACTTCATCAAGTGTGCGATCGCGCGCGGGGGTCGTTCCGTCCACCTGATACCACAGATAACCAGAGTTTCCGAGCGTCAAAGCGTCATTGTCAAAACCCTGTTCGGCCTGAAATGCGGCGGCAAGAAGCGCTTCTGAGTTTGGCAACTCGAGTGCTTTGCCAGCTGGATCATTGCCTTCATCGTCAACAGCTTCGATCGACACAGCCTTGAGGCTCAGACCTTTGGCAACGTCTGGCATGCTGCCACCTTCGGAACGCTGCTGTTCATAGGCGTCGTGAATACCGTTAATGCTGCTGATCGCGATATTGGTCGCTACGGTGTCGCGAATTTCTTTTTCGACTTCCGAAAGCTCTTTGACGCTTGCCGGATTAACCGTCGTAACGCGCAGAATAACAGGGCCGAATGCACCCTTTACGACATCACTGACGCCACCTTCGTTGAGCGCAAATGCTGCATCTGCAATGACGGAATCAGGAAGAGCAGTCTTTTCAAAGGTGCCGAGAACGAGATCAGTTTCGCTCTTTCCCTGTTCCTTGCCAATATCGACGAAGCTGGTACCAGCTGCGATTTTTTCGTGCGCGGCCTTTGCGGCTGCTTCGTCGGCAAAGTTAAGCTGTTCGATTGTGCGGGTTTCAGTGGTGCTGAAACGGCTTTTGTTCTTTTGGTAATAGTCTTTAATTTCGTCTTGTGTGACAGCGGCCGGATCGGCAATGTCCGAAGGCTCAAGCTTCACATAGGTAATCTTGCGGTATTCCGGTGCTTTATATTCGTCTTTGTGCGCATCAAAATAAGTCTTGAGCGCTTCATCCGAAGGGGCAGGGACCGCATCAGCTTTTTCAGCCGGAATTGTAATGTAATCGGCGCTGCGGCTTTCACCCTGATATAGAGCCAATGCTTTCAGCATCGTGGCTGGCATTTTCAAACCATCGGTTGATGCTTCAACGATTTGCTGGCGACGCGCAACTTTTGCACGATTATCGAGGTAATCCTGTGGGCGGATGTTTGACTGGCGCAGAACGGCATCAAACTGGGCGCGGCTGAAATTGCCGCTTGCATCCTGAAATGATGGGTCTTCGCCGGTCAGACGCGCAATGCCGTCCTTGGAAAGGCCAAGCTGCATGTTGCGGGCCTGTTCATCCAGAACGACACCGGCTGCGAGCTGTGCCAGAACCTGCTGGTCCACACCAAGCTGCTGGGCCTGTTCACGGTTGAGCCGCTGGCGGAACTGCTGCGAAAGGCGCATCAGCTGTTGTTCATAGGCAAAACGATAGTCAGTTGTGCTGACTTTTGAACCGCCAGCACTAATGGCTGAATCAACTTCCATTTCGCCCTGAAAAGCATCCGTAATACCCCAAGCCGCAAAGCTGAGGACGAGCAGGCTAAGAAGAAGCTTAGCAACCCAGGATTTGGCGGCGTCACGCATACTGTCGAGCATTGGAAACCCTTTAAGAACAAAACAAAGCCCGGCTATCTGTAAAGATAAGCCTTGTGAGGGGATAACCTTAACAAAGGTTCCGATGCAAGTTCTCATTGTACGCAGAGCACCAAGATCGTTGCATTGCTGTGCGAATACGCTTAGTCAGTGGCAAAATTTGGCGCTGCTTGCATATTGTTGAGCGGTTTGCTGTCGTTCAAGACGAGGAGAATGACATGACTCCGGGAATCCGTCCGCTGGTTGCTGGCAACTGGAAAATGAATGGTACGGGAGAATCTCTAACCGAACTGCGCGCAATCGCGGCGGGTTTGAGTTCTGATCTTGGTCGTAAACTTGATGCAGTGATCTGCGTTCCGGCAACATTGCTTTCACGTGCAGCTGAAACGCTGGAAGGTGAAACCGTCGGTCTTGGCGGACAGGATTGTCATGCAAAAGTATCCGGCGCGCACACAGGCGATGTTTCGGCACAAATGCTCAAAGAAGCTGGTGCAAGCCATGTTATTCTTGGTCATTCAGAGCGCCGGACCGATCACCGTGAAGCCAGTGAACTGGTGCGCAGCAAAACGGAAGCCGCATGGGTAGCAGGTCTTGTTGCGATTGTCTGTGTCGGTGAAACGGCAGATGAGCGCAAGGCGGAGCGTACGCTTGATATTATCGGCGAGCAGCTCGCAGCGTCTCTTCCTGAAGGTGTTAAGGCTGAAAACACGATTGTTGCCTATGAGCCTGTATGGGCTATCGGCACAGGTTTGACGCCTACGGTTCAGGATGTTCGGACAGCCCATGCATTCATGCGTAAAAAGCTGACCGAGCGTTTTGGTGCCAATGGCGCGCATCTCCGTCTTCTCTATGGCGGTTCGGTGAAGGCGTCGAATGCAATGGAATTGCTGAGTGTCCCGGATGTTGATGGTGCTTTGGTTGGCGGCGCCAGCTTGAAAGCAACGGACTTCCTCGCCATATGCGAAACCTATCGCAATTTGTGACAAGTGATTGCGTCCTTTAATCAATATCGGGCGCGGGGCTTGGTTTATGACGCAATAGCGTGTAAAGAGCCGCTCTATCTATTTGTATCATCGCTAACCGGACGCATGTTTTAGTGCTGTCTCGGTTGAGCATAAGTCCAGAGATATAAAGACCTTAACCTATGCAGACCATAGTCATTGTCATTCATTTGTTGATCGTTTTGGCGCTTGTTGGCGTTGTGCTCATCCAGCGTTCCGAAGGCGGTGGCCTTGGTATCGGCGGTGGTTCGGGCTTTATGACGGCTCGCGGCGCGGCAAATGCGCTGACCCGTACAACAGCCATTCTCGCGATTGGCTTTTTCGCGACTTCGCTGGCTCTCGGCATCATGGCGCGTTATGGCGAAAAGCCGACCGACATTCTGAACCGTATCCCTGCCGCTGGTAGCACGCAAAATACGCCTGCTGGTGGAACTGATGCAGGCGGCGGCATCCTTAATCAGCTCGGTGGCGAATCTTCGCGCACCAACGAAGCTGAAACACCTGCTTCGGGTGAGGTTCCAGCTCCTGCACAGCCAGAAAGCACGCAGCCACAGGCTCCACAGGTTCCAAGCTCACAGTAAGATTATTAGAGCTCATAGATTTTCTAAAAGGCCGGTCTGTTTTCAGATCGGCCTTTCTATTTTGGTAATAAGCACCCAAAGTGTTGCATGCAGGCAATAGCGATCATCGAATCGTGATGTATTGACCGTTCCGATAATTGAGTAATTTTGCTGATTAACGTATTGAGTTGCAAAACCTGAACGCAATGTTGCGACAGGTATTTTCCGCTTACGTCTGGTTTCGGGAACTGATCATGTCTTCACGTTTTATTTTGATGGCTGGCATCGCAAGCCTCTGCATCGGTCTTTCAGGCCAGAGCTTTGCCGCCGGTGCTGCTGGCGCAGAAGCTGAGCTTGATGCTGCCGCGACTGCTGTTCAGCAGGTAGCTGTGGCAAGCGATACAACTGCAAAGCCTGCCAAGAAGAAAAAGAAAAGCGCTTCTAATGCAGGTGCTGCGAAGAAGGTTGGCCTTAATCGCTACAACATCGATCCACGTTATCAGGCTCAGACCGTTTCGTTCACTGGCTACGAGCCAGGAACAATCGTGATCGATCCGTCGAAATATTTCCTTTACCTCGTTGAAAGCTCGGGCAGCGCGCGCCGTTATGGTATCGCTGTTGGTAAAGTCGGTCTGGAGTTCAAAGGAACTGCTACTGTTAACGCCAAGCGCGAATGGCCACGCTGGATTCCGACCAAGGAAATGATCGAGCGCAATCCAGCGCAGTATGGTCGTTATAAAAATGGCATGGATGGCGGCCCGGGCAACCCGCTCGGTTCACGCGCCATGTATCTGTTCCAGGGCAACAAAGACACATATATCCGCATTCACGGCACGACTCAGCCATGGACAATCGGTAGCCCTGCTTCAAACGGTTGTTTCCGTATGACCAACGAAGACGTCATGGATCTTTATGACCGCGTTGGTATGGGCGCAAAAGTCGTCGTTCTCTGATTTTTTTATAAACTACCCGAAAGGCCGGGGGTTCCCCGGCCTTTTTTCGTGCGTACATAACAATTCAAGTTATATGTTATGAACAGAACGAACTTGGTGGAAGCGTCTGATTTTCTCGCATGCAATGCAGTTCGGGCGTGATTTTGATGGAAAAAACATTGATTCCCATTTTTTTAGTGGCGGAATCAATCAGAAGGGTCTAACGACATAAGCCCATGGCGCGATATGTATTCATCACAGGCGGCGTGGTTTCTTCCCTTGGAAAAGGCATTGCCGCAGCAGCATTGGCTGCACTCCTTCAGGCACGTGGTTACCGCGTGCGTATCCGTAAACTCGACCCTTATCTGAACGTCGACCCCGGCACGATGTCGCCTTACCAGCATGGTGAGGTGTTCGTCACTGACGATGGTGCCGAAACAGACCTTGATCTGGGCCATTACGAGCGGTTCACCGGTCGTCCTGCCAATCAGCGGGATAATATTACGACGGGTCGTATATACCGCAACATCATCGAAAAAGAACGCCGCGGCGATTATCTCGGTGCGACGGTACAGGTCATTCCTCACGTTACGGATGAAATCAAAAACTTCATCCTTGAAGGCAATGACGACTATGATTTCGTGTTGTGCGAAATCGGCGGTACGGTTGGCGATATCGAAGCTATGCCGTTCCTCGAAGCGATTCGTCAGCTCGGCAACGAACTGCCACGCAACAGCGCGGTCTATATCCATTTGACATTGATGCCGTATATTCCTGCGGCAGGTGAACTTAAGACCAAGCCAACACAGCATTCGGTTAAAGAACTGCGCTCAATTGGTATTGCTCCGGATATTCTTCTGGTGCGTGCGGATCGCGAAATTCCGGCTTCTGAACGCCGCAAGCTGTCGCTGTTCTGCAATGTGCGTGAAAGCGCGGTTATTCAGGCGCTCGACGTTTCGACCATTTATGATGTGCCGATTGCCTATCATAAGGAAGGTCTCGACAACGAAGTGCTTGCAGCATTCGGCATTGAGCCTGCACCAAAGCCGCGCATGGAGCGTTGGGAAGGCATTTCTAACCTTCTTCATAATCCTGAAGGCGAAGTTACGATTGCCGTTGTCGGCAAATATACGGAGCTGAAAGATGCGTATAAGTCGCTGATTGAAGCCCTTCAGCATGGCGGCATCGCCAACAAGGTGAAGGTCAATCTCGACTGGATCGAAGCGGAAGTCTTTGAAAGTGAAGATCCGTCACCATATCTCGAAAAGGTCCACGGCATTCTGGTGCCGGGTGGCTTTGGTGAGCGTGGCGCGGAAGGCAAGATTCTTGCGGCCAAGTTCGCACGTGAACACAAGGTGCCTTATTTCGGTATTTGCTTTGGTATGCAGATGGCATGTCTTGAAGCGGCGCGTAATCTCGCTGGTATTGAGAATGCATCTTCGACCGAGTTTGGTCCGACCAAGGAACCAGTTGTTGGTCTGATGACTGAGTGGCTTAAGGGCAATATGCTCGAAAAGCGCACGAAGTCGGGTGATCTCGGTGGCACTATGCGTCTCGGCGCATATGATTCCACGCTAAAGGCTGGAACGCGTATTGCCGACATTTACGGTTCGACTGAGATTTCCGAACGTCATCGTCACCGTTATGAGGTGAATGTTGACTATAAGGATCGCCTTGAAGAAAGCGGCCTGATCTTCTCAGGCATGTCGCCTGATGGTGTCCTGCCGGAAACAGTCGAATATGCCGATCATCCTTGGTTCATCGGCGTTCAGTACCACCCGGAATTGAAATCACGCCCATTTGAACCGCACCCACTCTTCGCCTCCTTCATCGCTGCTGCGATGGAGCAGGGCAGACTGGTTTAAAGCTCTTACGCGCCCTTCTGGGGCGCGTTTTACTTTACGCGAGATACGCCTTTGTTTTTCGCATGTCTTTATCCAAAAACCGGATCCCACTTTTTGGAGACATGCTTGTTGGGGCGCGTTTCATTTGTGCGCCTTGTTTTCGTTCAATTCGCACGCCAGATAAGGTGCCTCTCAGGCACTTGTAATATTTAAAGGTTCCAAATCATGACGACGGCCAATCCTGCTGTAAAAATCGGCAATGTAACGTTCTCCAACACTGCACCGCTGGCATTGATTGCCGGGCCTTGTCAGATGGAAACGCGTGAACATGCTTTTGAGATGGCTGGCCGTCTGGTTGAAATCACCAGCAAGCTTGGCGTTGGCCTCGTTTACAAATCGAGCTTTGACAAAGCCAACCGCACGTCGCTGAGCGCACAACGCGGCATTGGTCTGGAAAAGGCATTGGAGGTCTTTTCGGACCTTAAGAAAGAATACGGCTTTCCGGTGCTGACAGACATTCACAATGAACATCAGTGTGCGGAAGTTGCTGAAGTTGTCGATGTTCTGCAAATCCCGGCATTTCTTTGCCGTCAGACTGATCTTCTGGTTGCGGCAGCCAAGACTGGCCGCGCGATCAACGTGAAGAAGGGCCAGTTTCTGGCACCTTGGGATATGAAGAACGTGCTGGCGAAGATCACCGAAAATGGCAATCCAAATGTCATGGCTACCGAGCGCGGTGCATCCTTTGGCTACAATACGCTGGTGTCCGACATGCGTTCGCTGCCGATCATGGCTGGTTTTGGCTCGCCAGTGATTTTTGATGCGACTCACTCTGTGCAGCAGCCGGGCGGGCAGGGTGGCTCTTCAGGTGGTCAGCGTGAGTTTGTTGAAACGCTTGCAAGCGCTGCTGTGGCTGTTGGTGTGGCTGGTGTGTTCATTGAAACCCATCAGGATCCTGACAATGCACCGTCCGATGGCCCGAACATGGTGCCTATCGATAAAATGCCTGCACTGCTTGAGAAGCTCATGGCATTCGACAAGATTGCTAAATCGATTTAAAATTCATCAAGAATTCACAGGCGGGGGATTTTCCTCCGCCTTAAATGTCTGTAATGAAGACCTGAAATTGAATTTCTTCAATGTGCCTTGCAACAAAGCGGGGCTATCTACAGGGAAGGACTTGCCCCTATGACTGCAATCATCGACATCGTTGGTCGCGAAATTCTCGACAGCCGCGGTAATCCAACCGTCGAAGTCGACGTTTACCTTGAAGACGGCTCTTTTGGCCGCGCCGCTGTGCCATCGGGCGCATCGACTGGCGCGCATGAAGCTGTAGAGCTTCGCGACGGCGGCAGCCGCTATCTCGGCAAGGGCGTTGAAAAGGCTGTTGAAGCAGTCAATGGCAAGATTTTTGATGCAATCGCTGGTCTTGATGCTGAAAATCAGCTGCTCATCGATCAGACACTCATCGAACTTGATGGCACACCAAACAAGGGCAACCTTGGTGCAAACGCAATTCTCGGCGTTTCGCTTGCTGTTGCCAAGGCTGCGGCACAGGCTGCTGGCCTGCCACTTTACCGCTATGTTGGCGGTGCGAATGCCCATGTTCTGCCAGTTCCAATGATGAACATCATCAATGGCGGCGCACATGCTGACAATCCAATCGATTTTCAGGAATTCATGATCATTCCTGTCGGCGCTCCGTCGTTCCGCGAAGCTGTTCGTTATGGTGCGGAAGTTTTCCACACACTGAAGAAGCGTTTGAAAGATGCTGGCCACAACACCAATGTTGGTGACGAAGGTGGCTTTGCGCCGAACCTGCTCAGTGCAGAAGCAGCGCTCGATTTCGTTGTTGAATCGATCGAAAAAGCTGGCTTCAAGCCAGGCGTAGACATCGCAATCGGTCTTGATTGCGCGGCAACTGAATTCTTCAAGGACGGTAACTACGTCTATGAAGGCGAAAACAAGACTCGCGATCCAAAAGCGCAGGCTGAGTATCTCGCAAAGCTTGCTGCTGATTACCCAATCGTTTCGATTGAAGACGGTATGGCTGAAGACGACTGGGAAGGCTGGAAATACCTGACCGACCTGATCGGTGACAAGTGCCAGCTCGTTGGTGACGATCTGTTCGTGACTAACTCGGCACGCCTGCGCGATGGCATCAAGATGGGCGTTGCCAACTCGATCCTCGTCAAGGTTAACCAGATCGGCTCGCTCAGCGAAACTCTGGACGCTGTCGAAACCGCTCACAAGGCAGGTTACACCTCTGTCATGTCGCACCGTTCGGGCGAAACTGAAGACTCGACCATTGCAGATCTCGCAGTCGCAACCAATTGCGGACAGATCAAGACCGGTTCGCTGGCGCGCTCGGACCGTACTGCAAAGTACAACCAGCTCATCCGCATCGAAGAAGAACTTGGCAAGCAGGCTCGCTATGCAGGCCGCAGCGCTCTGAAGTTCCTCTAAGACCTCTTAGTGGTTAGTTAAATGAAAGACGGCGGCTCAAAGGCCGCCGTTTTTTATTGCTTTCATGCTTCCTCTTTGTGAAGCATCATAATCACAACGGCCATCATGCTCGGTAGAGCATATAATAGCGCCCCTAGTTGGGTATTGAGCGGATTTTCCTTGGCTTGCCACGCCATGAACCAATCACCTGCAACGACCATGAAGCCAAGCCCCCAGACTGCGATAGCGCACAGGCCTCCGAGCATCGCCCATGCTTTGCCGTTTGCGAAAGCGGTGTAGTCTTTTCCAATGTTTGTGATCATCTTGATAACGCCGATTGTGGCGAGGATACCTGCCAGTGTTTCCATCGCTGTGATTCCAGCAAGTCCGACGTAAGGGGCCCAACTTGCTGTAATAGCGCGCCAGGTTAAAGCCGGGTTTCCGTATGTGTCAGTCATTGACAAAAGCGGTGAGACCGCATGTTGAGCAGTGCCTGAGAAATCGGCAGTATTATTCAACAAACTGAATAAACCCCATAAAGTAGGGAATAATGCCATAACAATGCATGCTATTCTTTTTACTATTTTCTCATTCATAATTTATGGACCTATGTAGTTATTATAAATATTCCATTTTTACTGAATTATTGTTGATTTTTATTTAAAATATAAGTTGGCCATTTTGAATATTGGTGAGAGTCTGATGCGCTATTGCTTTCGCTCGCTCGCAACCTATTTCTAATTTCCTGAGCTCAGGCGAATAATAAGAAAAATATCATCACTTGGTGGAGGGCAAACAATTGGGAGAGAAAAATGGCTTACATAGAAGGATTTGTTTTAGCTGTTCCGAAGGCCAATAAAGACGTTTATCGGCAACATGCCGCTAAAGCTGCGGAATTGTTCAAAGAGTTTGGCGTAACGCGTATGGTCGAAGCCTGGGGCGATGACGTGCCCGATGGCAAGGTCACGGACTTTCGTCGTGCGGTTCAGGCCAAAGACGATGAAGAGGTGGTCTTCTCGTGGTTTGAATATCCCGACAAAGCAACGCGTGATGCAGCCAATGAGAAAATGATGAGCGATCCACGCATGAAGCACATGGGTGAAACCATGCCTTTTGACGGTAAACGCATGATTATGGGCGGTTTTTCAACGATTGTTGATGTGTAGCTTGCCCAGTATTTATTGATGGGATGGCGGCTCTTGTCGCCATTCCTATCTCACGCTGAGCCAAGGGCTTCAAAAAAACTGACGCTGGCCCCTCTGTCATCGCGTTGCGGTAAAGCTCTGTTAAGCAGAATTATGTTTTATGGTGGAAATCGGATTGACGGCTTCAAATTAGTATCGAAGCCCTCGTGAGTGTCCGGGAAGGAAGCCGAAATGTGGACCAAGCAGAAACGTAAATCTATTCGTGGCCGTTTTGTGCTGCCTGTTTTGACAGCTGCGTTTCTGAGCTATTTTGGTTTTCACGCCTATCATGGCGAATTTGGTCTTTATTCGCGTCTCCAGCTGGAACAGCAGAAAAGCCTGCTGACCGAACAGCTTGCACAAGTGACTGCCGACAGAGCTGCACTTGAGAAGCGAGTCACGCTTCTGCGCGATGGTTCGATTGAAAAGGACATGCTTGACGAGCAGGCTCGCAGAGCGCTTAATCTCTCCCATTCCGATGAAATGACAATAATCATTTCTCGCGAAGATCGGTCTAATTAACCAAATTCAGGTTAATTGTCTTTTTGTGATATGTTTTTAAAGGCTTGGCGGCATAGCAGCTATGCTTTGCGTGCATATTGTATCTTGTAAATTGCCCGTATAACGTCACAATAGAACGACAATCGTAGAGCGCCGCGCGTCCTTCGTGTGCGTGAAAGGTGCTCTGATAATTTGAATCGTCGCATGTTGCTTTCAAAATCACCTCTGATTTTGGGTTTATGCTATAGGGAGCGAGATATGGCACCGAGGGCTAATAAGGCGCCTGCTGGAAAAACGCAGACGTCTTCTGTCACCACCCCCAAGACGCCAGCGCCTGCAAAGTTTAATAAAGAGCAGGAACTGAGTGCTTACCGTGAAATGCTTTTGATCCGCCGTTTCGAAGAAAAGGCCGGACAGCTTTACGGTATGGGTTTCATCGGTGGCTTCTGTCACCTTTATATCGGTCAAGAAGCCGTTGTCGTCGGTATGCAGACAGCGCTCAAGGAAGGTGATCAGATCATCACCTCCTATCGTGACCATGGTCACATGCTGGCAACCGGCATGGAAGCACGTGGCGTTATGGCCGAGCTGACCGGCCGCCGTGGAGGTTACTCCAAGGGCAAGGGCGGCTCCATGCACATGTTCTCGAAGGAAAAGGGCTTTTACGGCGGTCATGGTATCGTCGGCGCTCAGGTTCCTCTTGGCACTGGTCTTGCCTTTGCAAACAAGTATCGCGGCAATGATAATATCTCTGTTACCTATTTCGGCGATGGCGCTGCCAATCAGGGCCAGGTCTATGAAGCCTTCAACATGGCGTCGCTATGGAAGCTGCCGGTGATCTATGTGATCGAAAACAACCGCTATGCAATGGGTACATCGGTTTCGCGTTCTTCCGCTGAAACAGATTTCTCCAAGCGCGGCGTTTCGTTCAACGTACCGGGCATCAAGGTCGACGGCATGGATGTTCGTGCTGTAGCGGCTGCTGCTGAATTTGCTGCCGATTGGGCGCGTTCGGGTAAGGGTCCATTGATTCTTGAAATGGAAACCTATCGCTATCGGGGACACTCCATGTCCGATCCTGCGAAGTATCGCTCGAAGGACGAAGTGCAAAAAATGCGCTCCGAGCACGACCCGATTGAGCAGGTCAAACTGCGCTTGATCGAAAATAACTGGGCCACTGAAGAAGAGCTGAAAGAAATCGACAAGGAAGTTCGCGACATCGTCGCTGATTCTGCCGAATTCGCTCAAAACGATCCTGAGCCGGATGTTTCCGAGCTTTACACGGATATTCTGCTCTAATTCAGGAAAGGTATTGTCATGCCCGTAGAAATTCTCATGCCTGCCCTTTCCCCGACGATGGAAGAAGGCAAACTGTCCAAGTGGCTTAAAAAAGAAGGCGACAAGGTTACGTCCGGTGACGTGATCGCTGAAATCGAAACCGATAAGGCGACGATGGAAGTTGAAGCCGTCGATGAAGGCACAATCGGCAAACTTTTGATCGAAGAAGGTTCGGAAGGCGTAAAAGTGAATACGCCAATCGCAATCCTGCTCGGTGACGGCGAAAGCGCGTCTGACATCGGTTCAGCTACTGCTGCAAAAGCAGAAGCACCGAAAGAAGAAGCGAAAGAAGCGCCAAAGGCTGAAGAAAAGAAGGCCGACAGCGTGCCTGCTGCTCCGAAAGTTGAAGTCGCTTCCGATCCAGACATTCCAGCCGGTACAGAAATGGTTTCGATGACTGTGCGTGAAGCACTGCGCGACGCTATGGCTGAAGAAATGCGTCGCGACGACAATGTCTTCATCATGGGTGAAGAAGTTGCCGAATATCAGGGCGCTTACAAGATCACGCAGGGTCTTTTGGATGAATTCGGCCCGCGCCGCGTTGTCGACACCCCGATCACCGAGCATGGCTTTGCTGGTGTTGGTGTTGGTGCCGCTATGGCTGGTCTTAAGCCAATCGTCGAATTCATGACCTTCAACTTCGCCATGCAGGCGATTGACCAGATTATCAATTCGGCTGCGAAGACGCTTTATATGTCGGGTGGCCAGATGGGTGCGCCGATGGTGTTCCGTGGTCCTTCGGGCGCTGCTGCTCGCGTTGCTGCTCAGCACTCCCAGTGCTATGCCGCATGGTACAGCCAGATCCCTGGCCTCAAGGTGGTCATGCCTTACTCGGCTGCTGATGCGAAGGGTCTTCTCAAGGCTGCTATCCGCGATCCAAATCCGGTCATCTTCCTTGAAAACGAAATTCTCTATGGTCATCATTTCGATGTGCCGAAGCTTGACGATTTCGTTCTGCCAATCGGCAAGGCCCGCATTCACAAGCAGGGCAAGGACGCGACCATCGTTTCGTTCGGTATCGGCATGACCTATGCGGTCAAGGCTGCGGAAGAACTTGCTGCACAGGGCATTGATGTTGAAATCATCGATCTGCGCACCATCCGTCCAATGGATATTCCAACGGTCGTTGAATCGGTCAAGAAGACCGGTCGTCTCGTGACCGTTGAAGAAGGCTACCCACAGTCTTCCGTTGGTACTGAAATTGCTACCCGCGTCATGCAGCAGGCTTTCGATTATCTCGATGCGCCGATCCTGACGATCGCTGGCAAGGACGTTCCGATGCCATATGCGGCCAACCTCGAAAAGCTGGCTCTGCCGACTGTAGCTGAAGTGGTGGAAGCGGTGAAAGCCGTGACCTACACCGCCTGAGGAGGTACTGGACATGCCGATTAAAATCACCATGCCAGCACTTTCACCAACCATGGAAGAAGGCAATCTTTCCAAGTGGCTGGTTAAAGAAGGCGACAAGGTTACGTCCGGCGATGTGATCGCTGAGATCGAAACTGACAAAGCGACGATGGAAGTCGAAGCTGTCGATGAAGGTGTTGTTGCCAAGCTGGTCGTTCCTGCCGGGACCGAAGGCGTGAAGGTCAACGCGCTGATTGCAATCCTCGCCGAAGACGGCGAGGATGTTGCAGAAGCAGCCAAAGGCGGCGATGCCGCTCCTGCATCAAAGGCGGAAGCTAAGGCTGAAACGCCTAAGGAAGAGCCAAAGAAGGAAGCTGCACCCGCAGCAGCCCCGGCTCCTGCAAAAGCTGAAGCCCCAGCGGCTGCTCCTGCTATTAATAGTGGCGCCGAAAACAAGGGAGATCGCGTTTTCGCATCGCCGCTTGCTCGTCGTATCGCAAAGGATGCAGGCGTTGATGTTTCCGCTGTTAAAGGCACTGGTCCTCATGGCCGTGTTGTTCAGCGTGACGTTGAAGCTGCAATCAAGTCGGGCGGCACAAAAGCTGCATCTGCTGCACCACAGGCAGCTGCATCGGCTCCAAAACCTCAGTCGGATGATGCCATTCTCAAGCTCTTTGAAGAAGGCACATACGAAATCGTTCCTCACGACGGTATGCGCAAGACCATTGCCCGCCGTCTGGTTGAATCGAAGCAGACTGTTCCGCATTTCTATCTGACGATCGATTGCGAACTCGATGCGCTTCTGGCTTTGCGCTCGCAGATCAATTCGGCTGCACCACTGGCAAAGACAGAGAAGGGCGAGGTTCCGGCCTACAAGCTTTCTGTCAACGATCTGGTGATCAAGGCTGTGGCTCTTGCGCTGCGTGACATTCCTGAAGCCAATGTCTCCTGGACTGAAGGCGGCATGATCAAGCATAAGCGTGCGGATGTCGGCGTTGCTGTGTCGATCCCCGGCGGTCTGATTACGCCAATCGTGCGTCAGTCGGAATCCAAAACGCTGTCCGCCATCTCCAATGAGATGAAGGACCTTGCCAAGCGTGCGCGTGATCGCAAGCTGAAGCCTGATGAATATCAGGGTGGTTCGACCTCTGTGTCCAACCTCGGCATGTTCGGCGTGAAGGACTTTGCTGCGATCATCAACCCGCCACATGCGACGATCTTCGCAATTGGTGCGGGTGAACAGCGCGCGGTGGTCAAGAACGGTGAAGTGAAGGTTGCGACAGTAATGTCTGTCACGCTTTCCACCGATCACCGTGCGGTCGATGGTGCGCTGGCTGCTGAACTTGCACAGGCCTTCAAGCGTCACATCGAAAACCCGATGGGTATGCTAGTCTGATATGGTTATACGCCGCGTGTGGACAACACATGCGGCGTTTCCTATTTGTAAGCCGACAGAAAGTCGGCAATTCGGGAATGCGCGCCGCAAGAAACTGCGTAAGATGCCGTTTCCCGTATTTGCGATGTTTTAAGGGCAGGAAACTATGGCCGACATCTACGACGTTATTATCATCGGATCGGGACCGGGCGGTTATGTCACCGCTATCCGCGCAGCGCAGCTTGGCCTCAAGACTGCGATTGTCGAGCGTGAGCATCTGGGTGGCATTTGTCTCAACTGGGGCTGCATTCCGACTAAAGCGCTGTTGCGTTCTGCGGAAGTCCTGCATCTCGGCGAACATGCCAAGGATTACGGCCTCAAGCTTGAAGGCTCGATCAGTGCTGATGTGGATGCGGTTGTTGCGCGTTCGCGTGGTGTGTCGGCACGGCTAAATGGCGGCGTTGCCTACCTGATGAAGAAGAACAAGATCGACGTGATCTGGGGCGAAGCCAAGCTCGTTAAGGGCGCTTCCGGCAATACGCCTGCGGAGATTTCTGTCGGTAAATCGTCGAAGCAGCCAATGCTGCCGCAAAATCCCGTGCCGAAGGGTGTTCTGGGTGAGGGCAACTACAAGGCCAAGCATGTGATCGTTGCGACCGGCGCACGTCCGCGTTCGCTGCCGGGCATTGAGCCGGATGGCAAGCTGATCTGGACCTACTTCGAAGCCATGGTTCCACAGGCGCTTCCAAAGTCGATGGTTGTCATGGGCTCCGGTGCTATCGGTATTGAATTTGCATCCTTCTACAATGCCATGGGCGTTGACGTGACGGTTGTTGAGCTGATGCCAAACATCATGCCGGTTGAAGATGTGGAAATTTCCACTTTCGCCCGCAAGCGTCTGGAAAAGCTCGGCCTCAAGATCATCACCGAAGCCAAGGTTACGAAGGTTGAGAAGGGCGCAGACTCTGTCACTGCTCATATCGAAACCAAGGACGGCAAGGTTGAAAAGCTAACCGTTGATCGTCTTATTTCGGCTGTTGGCGTTCAGGGCAACATCGAAAACCTCGGTCTTGAAGCGCTCGGTGTGAAGACTGATCGTGGTTGCGTTGTGATCGACGGCTATGGGAAGACCAATGTCGAAGGCATTTACGCCATTGGCGACGTTGCCGGTCCCCCAATGCTAGCTCATAAGGCCGAGCATGAAGGCACGATCTGCGTCGAAAAGATTGCCGGTCTGCCGAATGTCCATTCGCTCGATAAGCTCATGATCCCGGGCTGCACCTATTGCAATCCGCAAGTTGCGTCCGTTGGTTTGACTGAAGCTAAGGCGAAGGAACAGGGCTTTGACATTCGTGTCGGTCGTTATTCCTTCTCGGCAAACGGTAAGGCTATTGCGCTTGGTGAAGATCAGGGTCTTGTCAAAACGATCTTTGACAAGAAGACCGGACAGCTGCTCGGCGCACACATGGTTGGCGCGGAAGTCACCGAGCTTATTCAGGGCTTCGTCGTTGCGATGAATCTTGAAACGACTGAAGAAGAGCTGATGCATTCGGTCTTCCCGCATCCGACCCTTTCCGAAATGATGAAGGAAAGTGTTCTGGATGCCTATGGTCGTGTGCTGAACGCATAACAAAGAGGTAGTCACATTCCGCTGATCGATAATGGAGGGCCATGGCGGCGCGCCGCATGGCCCATGATTAAATGGTGTACCGTTAGCGGTCTTGCGCTCGGCTTTATGGCCGGAAGCTTGAGCCTGATCGGCGGAAACACCATATCGATCAATGGAATGGCGATTGCTGGTTGGTATGGCGTCTGGACATTGGTTTTTGCCCTTGGATTTGGCGGGCTATTGTTTGGCCTTATCTGGGCACTGGTTTTCAGGGCATTAGGAATAGCGGCGAGACGGTAAGCCGCAGCATATTGACGTTGTCTTTGGGCGTGCCAAGTTGACAGAGTACAGGCCAAAGACTACGAACCGGACCCAATTTAGAAGTGTTTCAAGTTCGTGAAAACTTCGGATAGGCAGGAAACAGCATGGTTACAGTTCTCGACACGGTGAACCAGAGACGTCTTCGTCATCCGGAGAAGGCACATCGTCCGGACAATGAAATCCTGAAAAAGCCGGATTGGATCCGCGTCAAGGCTCCCGTTTCGCGTGGCTATAATGAAACGCGTGAGATCGTCCGCTCGAACAAGCTCGTTACCGTTTGCGAAGAAGCTGGCTGCCCGAACATTGGCGAGTGCTGGGAAAAGAAGCACGCGACATTCATGATCATGGGTGAAATCTGCACCCGTGCCTGTGCGTTCTGTAATGTTTCGACCGGTATTCCGAAAGCTCTGGATCCGAATGAACCGGAAAGTGTTGCACGCGCAATCAAGCAGATGGGCCTGACCCACGTCGTTATTACATCCGTTGACCGCGATGATTTGGCCGATGGCGGCGCGCAGCATTTTGCCGACGTTATTCGTGCAATCCGTGCTGCAACACCAAAGACAACGATTGAAATTCTCACGCCAGATTTTCTTCGCAAGGAAGGCGCGCTTGAGATCGTTGTTAAGGCACGTCCTGATGTGTTCAATCACAATCTGGAAACAGTTCCGTCCAAGTACCTCAAGGTTCGTCCGGGCGCGCGCTATTTCCATTCGATCCGCTTACTGCAGCGCGTGAAGGAACTCGATCCGACAATTTTCACAAAATCCGGCATCATGGTTGGCCTTGGTGAAGAGCGGAATGAAATCTTGCAGTTGATGGACGATCTTCGTTCTGCGGATGTGGATTTCATGACCATCGGCCAGTACCTCCAGCCAACCCGTAAGCACCATCCGGTCATCCGTTTCGTTACCCCAGACGAATTTAAGTCTTTCGAGACGATTGGTCGGACCAAAGGCTTTGCGCTCGTTGCGTCCAGCCCGCTGACGCGTTCATCGCACCATGCCGGTGACGATTTCGCAAAGCTCAAGGCCGCTCGCGAAGCGCAGATTGCAGCGCAGGCTTAAATTCGTATGCCCCAGTTTACGAATGTCAGACGCGTTCATCACAGGGCAGACCAGATGTTTGCCCTGGTGTCGGACGTGGAAAAATATCCGCAATTTTTGCCAATGTGCGAAGCACTCTCCATTCGTTCTGCCAAGGAACGGGACGGAAAGACATTGCTAATCGCGGATATGACAGTTGGCTATAAGCTGATCCGCGAGACATTTACGAGCCAGGTGCTTTTGAAGCCGGAAGAAAATGTCATCGACGTGAAATATGTCGATGGCCCGTTCCGCTATCTCGACAATCGCTGGACTTTCAAGCCGGTTGGGGATGGTTCGGAATGCGATGTTGAGTTCTTTATCGATTATGAATTCAAAAGCCGCACGCTTGGCCTGCTAATGGGATCGATGTTCGATCTGGCTTTTCGCAAATTCTCGGAAGCCTTTGAGAAACGCGCCGATCAGATATACGGTTAAGAATTAAGCGCCTCGAGTACCAGAGCCAGCGCAGAAATCACTGTTTCTTGACGAATGTCTTCGCGTGACTTTTCACCAAAGCGGCATTCTTTGTGCTTCGTGGCAAAACCTTTGCGCGCACTGGCGATGTGCACAAGGCCGACCGGCTTTTCTACTGATCCGCCACCGGGTCCCGCAATACCTGTCACGGCAATGCTGATGCCTGCACGTGAGTTGGCAAGTGCACCTTCTGCCATGGCTATCGCCACTTCTTTTGAAACCGCACCCACTTGGTTTATCAATTCCATCGGAACACGGATCATCTCATTTTTGGCTTCATTGGAATAGGTGACAAAGCCTCGGTCCACTACATCGGAAGAACCGGCAATATCTGTGAGTGCTGCCGCGATCAGCCCACCTGTGCAGGATTCTGCCGTCACAATCATGATGCTGTGTTTGCGACATGCATTCAGGACGTTGATGGCTTGAGCTTCGGCAATGAGTGTCATTCAGGAACCTCGCCGGGATAGATCACGGTTGCCGTTACAATAGCAGCAATACCTTCGCCACGGCCAACAAACCCCATCTTTTCATTGGTGGTGGCTTTGACGGAAACGCGGTTTTGCGAAATGCCAAGCATATTGGCCATGGTTTCCGTCATTACAGGGCGGTGCGGACCAATCTTTGGCTCTTCAGCTATGATAGTTACGTCCACGTTGGCGATGCGGCCACCGGCTTCGCGCACTATCTTGACCGCATGTTCAACGAAGATATGTGATGCTGCACCCTTCCACTGCGGATCGGATGGCGGGAAATGCGTGCCAATATCGCCTGCGCCGCGCGTGGCAAGCAAAGCATCGGTCAGTGCGTGGAGGGCCACGTCAGCATCTGAATGACCGTTAAGCTTCTTATTATGCGGAATGGCGACGCCGCAAAGCGTGACGTGATCACCCGGCTCGAAACTGTGAACGTCATAGCCATTGCCAGTCCGAATATCTGGAAAAGAAGTCATGCCATGCCTCAAGCGTTTGTCGGCCATTTCGATATCTTTGGCCCATGTCAGTTTGGTGTTATCTGCTGAACCTTCGATGATTTGCACTGCAAGTCCATAGGCTTCTGCAATCGACGCATCATCGGTGAAATCCGAACGTCCGCTGAGATATGCCTTTTCGTGCGCATCGAGGATTTGTGCGAAAGGAAAAGCCTGCGGTGTTTGCGCTGCAAAAAGACCAGCGCGCGGAACCGTCATTTTGACTGTACCGTCACTGGCTGATTGTTTCAGCGTGTCGGACACAGCAAGCGCAGGCAGTACGCCTTCCTGCGGTGTCAGATTGTCGAATATACGCGCTAGCAAATCCTGCTCAATGAATGGACGCACTCCATCATGGATAAGCACATAGTCAGGAGCGTTTTCGTTGAGCGCCAGCAATCCAAGCCGTGTGGACTCTTGCCGTGTCGGACCGCCGGTGACGACGCGCACATTGTCGTAGCGTTCCATGATGGCTTTCTCATAAAGCACTGTATCATCGGCATGGATGACCACGATGATCTCGACAACTTCAGGACACTGCGCAAAGGCCCTCAGCGTGCGTGAAAGCACGGCTTCGCCGCCGATTCGCCGATATTGCTTCGGACCTTCGATGCTTTGTCCTGCACGTTCGCCACGTCCTGCGGCTACGATGACTGCTGCTGCCCGGAAAATGTTGGTCGCCTTCGCCAAAAGATTCATCTAGTTACATGCGGAATAATGCCTTGCGCAAATAATTGCCAGACGGCAATCGATTTATCATCGCAGCTAGGTGCTTTTCCTTGCTTTCACAGCATTGAATGATTAAAGTGTGTGCTAATTGCATCATGCACATCAAATGAGCATCTTTTGGTCACCAATCTTGAGCAGCCTTTAAACATACGCAACGTGGTCGTTCCAAACCGCGTCTTTCTTGCTCCTATGTCGGGTGTTTCCGACCTTCCGTTTCGCAGGCGCGCCGCCGCGGCCGGTGCGGGCATGGTTGTTTCTGAAATGGTGGCAAGTGCCGAGCTTTGTAATCGCCATAAGGAAAGCATGTTGCGCTTATCCGGCGAAGGGCTTGGCACGCATGTTGTGCAGCTTGCAGGCCGCGAAGCGCACTGGATGGGTGAAGCAGCCATCATCGCCGAGGGTGAAGGCGCGGATATTATCGATATCAATATGGGCTGCCCTGCCAAGAAAGTGACGGGCGGCTATTCGGGTTCCGCGCTGATGCGGGATCTTGATCATGCCATGACGTTGGTTGAAGCAACCGTTAATGCCGTGAAAGTGCCCGTTACGCTGAAAATGCGTCTTGGCTGGGATGAAAACAGCATTAACGCGCCGGAGCTTGCTAAACGCGCCGAAGATGCAGGCATTGCTATGGTGACAGTTCATGGACGCACACGCTGCCAGTTTTATGAAGGCACAGCCGACTGGGACGCCATTCATGCGGTGCGTGATGTTGTGAAAATTCCATTGGTTGCCAATGGCGATGTGTTATCACGCGACGATGCAGAAGAATTGTTGCGTCGCTCTGGTGCTGATGCCGTGATGGTTGGTCGTGCTTCCTATGGTCAGCCGTGGCTTGCAGGGCTGATCGCAGGCAGTGATTTCGCACCGCGTTCCGCTAATGGAATTCTTTCTTATATTATAACACATTACGAAGATATGCTCGAGCACTATGGCAACAAGACAGGTATCCGCCACTCGAGAAAGCATCTAGGCTGGTATCTGGATCGTCATGCGCGTGAAGCATTCTCGCAGGCAGATAAGGCTGAAATCATGACGCTCACTGATCCCGAAGCGGTTATCGCGGCGCTGACCCGCGTTTTTCTGCATGACGCTGACAGAAAGGTCGCATGATGGGCGTTAGAGGTGAAGCGAACGGCATTCCAGCAATCATACTGGATGCGATCAATCAGCCTGTGATTATGGTGAGTGCCGATAATCACATCGTTTATGCGAATATGGACGCCGAGCAGTTTTTTCGCTCTGGCTCGTCTATTCTGGCGCGTAATCGTCTTGAATCGTTTCTGCCTTTTGGCAGTCCATTGCTGGCTTTGGTCGATCAGGTTCGCACGGCTCAGGTGCCGGTTAATGAATATCGCGTTGATATTTCATCACCGAAACTTGGTGCTGAGCGCATTGTCGATCTCTATGTAGCACCTGTAATTGAAACGCCGGGCGCCGTGGTTATTCTGTTTAAAGAAAAGACCATGGCGGAGAAGATCGACCGCCAGATGACCCATCGTGGCGCTGCGCGTTCGGTGACGGGACTTGCCTCAATGCTTGCGCATGAAATCAAGAATCCGCTTTCCGGTATTCGCGGTGCTGCCCAATTGCTTGAACAGGTGGTTGGCGATGAAGACCGCGCATTGGCACGGTTGATTACCGATGAAACCGACCGCATCGTAAAGCTCGTTGATCGCATGGAAGTGTTTTCCGATGAGCGCCCGATAGAGCGCACAGCAGTCAATATTTATTCGGTACTTGATCATGTGAAGACATTGGCGCGCAACGGTTTTGCGCGGAATATTCGCTTTGTCGAGGAATACGATCCATCATTGCCGCCGGTTTATGCCAATCGCGATCAGCTTGTTCAGGTCTTCCTTAATCTGGTGAAGAATGCCGCCGAAGCCATCGGCGACCGTGAAGGTGCTGAGATAACGCTCTCAACCGCTTATCGTCCGGGTATCCGCCTACAGGTTCCAGGTGCAAGCGACCGCGTCGCTCTTCCGCTTGAATTCTGCGTGCATGATAATGGTCCTGGCGTTCCGGAGGATATGCTGCCGCATTTGTTCGATCCGTTTGTCACGACGAAAACCAATGGGTCTGGTCTCGGACTGGCGCTGGTTGCCAAGATTATTGGTGATCATGGCGGCGTAATCGAGTGCGACAGCCACCCATCGCGCACCACATTCCGCATTTTGATGCCGCAGTGGAAGAGTTCAGCTGAAAATATGTCTGCAAAGACAGGAGATAACGCATGATTGCCGGACGTCCGACAGGTACGATTCTCGTTGCCGATGATGATGCTGCAATTCGCACGGTGCTTAATCAGGCATTGTCGCGTGCAGGTTATGATGTGCGGGTGACATCCAATGGTGCATCTCTTTGGCGTTGGATCGCTGCTGGCGATGGTGATCTTGTGATTACCGACGTGAATATGCCGGACGAGAATGCATTTGATCTGCTGCCACGCATCAAGAAAATGCGTCCTGATCTGCCAATTGTGGTGATGAGCGCGCAGAATACATTCATGACCGCTATCCGCGCTTCGGAAGCCGGTGCTTATGAATATTTGCCAAAGCCGTTCGATCTGACAGAGCTCATCAATATTGTTGGGCGTGCGCTTTCAGAGCCCAAGCATAAACCAGCTGCCGTGTTGCAGGATGAGCAGGCGGAAAATATGCCGCTCGTTGGCCGTTCGCCAGCCATGCAGGAAATCTATCGCGTTTTAGCCCGTATGATGCAGACCGATCTGACCATGATGGTTACAGGTGAGTCGGGGACAGGCAAGGAACTGGTCGCGCGCGCGCTGCATGAATATGGGCGCCGTCGCAAAGGACCTTTTGTTGCTATTAATATGGCGGCTATTCCGCGTGACCTCATCGAATCTGAATTGTTTGGCCACGAAAAGGGTGCCTTTACCGGCGCACAGAACCGTTCAAGTGGGCGTTTTGAGCAGGCCAATGGTGGCACGCTTTTTCTGGATGAAATCGGTGATATGCCGATGGAAGCACAGACACGCTTGCTGCGCGTGTTACAGCAGGGCGAATATATGACCGTTGGTGGTCGTACACCGATCAAGACAGATGTTCGTATTGTGGCTGCAACCAATAAGGATTTGCGCCAGCTCATCGCGCAGGGCCTGTTCCGCGAAGACCTGTATTATCGTCTGAATGTTGTTCCTCTACGACTGCCGCCGCTTCGCGAACGCAGTGAAGACGTACCGGATCTGGTTCGTCACTTCTTCAAGCGCGCAGCGGAAGAGGGGCTGCCTGAAAAACGCATCACGGCCACGGGCTTTGATATGATGCGCCGTTATCCGTGGCCGGGCAATGTGCGTGAGCTCGAAAACCTTGTGCGCAGGCTTTCCGCACTTTACCCGCAAGACGAGATTTCGCCTGAGATCATCGAAGCTGAGCTGAAATCAGAACTATCGAAGCCTGATGCACCTGTGGTTGTGACGGGCGATCTGGAGAATATCACCATTTCGCAGGTGGTGGAGCAGAATATGCAGCGTTATTTCGGCTCGTTCGGCTCTGATCTTCCGCCGCCCGGTCTTTATCATCGCGTTCTGGCAGAACTGGAATATCCGCTCATCCTTGCATGTTTGACGGCTACGCGCGGCAATCAAATCAAGGCTGCAGAAATTCTGGGCCTTAACCGGAATACGCTGCGTAAGAAGATTAGAGAGCTCGGTGTTAATATCTATCGGGGCGCCAAGCAGTAGAAAATGCGTAGAAAGCCGCTCACAGTTTCGCGAAACCCTATTTAAGCTGTAAACAATCGTTGCATTTTCGCCACAATGCGTTGCATAGATGCAACGCTATTGGGTAACATGGTTAACATGAATACAGCGAATCTGACGACTGATATGGATAAGGTAGGGCGACCATCGCACAGCGGTGAGGGGCGCAGGCTTCTTGCTTTGCCGGGTATTATTACCGTTGTTCTGGCGCTGATTACTGCATCACTGTCGTTTTGCATTCTGATTGGCATAACGCCGATCACGCCTGATCGGGCAGTGACTCTTGCGCTGGTCATTATCAATGTCGCGCTTATTGTTTTTCTGATCCTGCTCATTTGCCGCGAGATTTATCGCATTATATCGGCGCGAAGATCCGGAAAAGCGGCATCACGACTGCATGTGCGTATTGTTGCACTGTTTTCATTGATTGCTGCCGTGCCTGCGATTGTGGTGGCTATCGTCGCGTCAGTCACACTCAATCTCGGGCTAGATCGCTGGTTTGATACCAATACACGCGATATTGTGAGTTCTTCACAGAGTCTGACGACTGCCTACATTAAAGAGACAGCGCTAAATCTGCAAAGCACTTCATTTTCAATGCTTCAGGAACTGGATGCGCAGCGCACTGTTTACAGTCTCGATAGGGGGGGCTTTATTCGCTACATGACACTTCAGGCTGGCGGTCGCGGTTTGTTGGGCGCATTTCTAGTGCGTGAAAATGGCGATGTGGTTGTTAAAAGCGAAACGGGCGTTGAAGCGCGACTTCCTCCTCCAACCGAAGATGCCTTGAGAACAGCTGTTGATGGAAGGCCAGTTATTATTCCTCCGGGCAATAGTAATTTTGTTGGTGCTGTTATCAAGATGCGCGAGATACCGAACCTTTATCTTTACACGGTAAGGCAGGTTGATCCGCAGATATTGGAATCAATGCGCCTGATGGAGGCCAATACACAGCGCTATCAGGAGATGGATGCAAATCGCATACCAACACAGATTGCTTTTGCGCTGCTCTATTTCGGTCTGACGCTAATTGTTCTCCTGTCTGCCATATGGACAGGTATAGCAGTGGCTGACCGTCTCGTTCGCCCAATCCGGCTTTTGATCGGCGCGGCTGACGATGTTGCTGCCGGTAATCTCAATATTTCCGTGCCGGTACGCGCATCTGACGGCGACGTTGGCGCTTTGTCGGATACGTTCAACAATATGGTTGCTGAGTTGAATAGCCAACGCAACGAGCTTTTGTCTGCCAAAGATCAGATTGATGAACGCCGCCGCTTCTCGGAGGCGGTTCTTTCTGGCGTTAATGCGGGAGTTATCGGCATTGAGACGGATGGTTCAATAACGATTCTTAATCGCTCGGCTGAACATATGTTCGGTGTCAGTTCACATGATGCAATCGGCAAAAGCTTGAGCAATATTGCGCCTGAAATCGGACAGGCGTTTGAAGTTGCGCGTACAACGGATCGTGCGATGCATCGTGAACAAGTCAATATGACGCGAAATGGTGTTGCACGAACCTTTAATGTGCAGGTGACGGTCGAAGATTCGGAATCTGACGATCACTCCTATGTCGTGACCGTTGATGATATTACTGATCTGGTTCAGGCGCAGCGTTCTTCGGCGTGGGCCGATGTTGCGCGCCGTATTGCGCACGAGATCAAGAACCCGCTGACACCAATCCAGCTTTCTGCGGAACGCATTCGTCGTCGCTATGGCAAGGTAATTGTTGAAGATCGCGAGGTGTTCGATCAGTGTACCGATACGATTATTCGTCAGGTGGGTGATATTGGTCGTATGGTCGATGAGTTCTCAGCTTTTGCACGTATGCCAAAGCCGGAGATGAAGGCGATGGATATGCGTGAGGCGCTGCGCGAGGCCTCATTCCTCATTGAAGTCAGCCGACAGGATATAAAATTCACCAATGAATACGGCTCTGAAAAGCTGATTGGATCTTTTGACAGTCGTCTGCTCGGTCAGGCTTTTGGCAATATCATCAAAAATGCCAGCGAGGCGATTGATGCGGTGCCAAAGGAAGAGCGTGGTGAAGGACATATTCTTGTTCGCGCTCGCAAAGAGGACGGAAATCTGCTGGTCGAAGTGATTGATAACGGCAAAGGCTTGCCGGGCGATGATCGTCAAAAGCTCCTGGAGCCCTATATGACGACGCGCGAAAAGGGTACTGGCCTTGGTCTCGCAATCGTTCGCAAAATTGTCGAAGACCATGGCGGACAGTTGGAATTGCATGATGCGCCAGCCGATTTCTACGGTGGACGTGGCGCAATGATACGTATGATCTTTCCTGAGGTTTCCACCGGCTCTGCTGGTGCGGAAGAAGGAAATCCCGGAAACGAGATAGTTGGACAGGTGAACTGATATGGCAGCCGATATTCTTGTTGTTGATGACGAAGTGGATATTCGGGAACTTGTTGCAGGTATCCTGAGCGACGAAGGGTATGAGACGCGCACGGCCTTTGATGCTGACAGCGCGCTCGCCGCGATCGATGATCGTGTGCCGCGGCTTGTCTTTCTTGATATCTGGTTGCAGGGCAGCCGGCTTGATGGTCTTGCACTGCTTGATGAAATCAAGAAGCAGCACCCTGATCTGCCAGTGGTGATGATCTCTGGACACGGCAATGTCGAAACAGCGGTGTCTGCAATCCGGCGCGGTGCCTATGATTTTATCGAAAAGCCATTTAAGGCGGATCGTCTCATTCTGGTTGCCGAACGTGCGCTGGAAACATCCAAGCTCAAGCGTGAAGTTTCCAATCTGCGCAAGCGCGGTGGCAACAGCATGGAACTGATTGGCGCTTCGCTTGCGATCAACCAGCTGCGTCAGACGATTGAGCGCGTTGCGCCAACCAATAGCCGTATTATGATTACCGGCCCTTCGGGCGCAGGAAAGGAACTGGCAGCGCGTGCTATCCATGCGCAGTCAGGCCGGGCCAATGGTCCGTTCGTGACGGTCAACGCCGCAACGATTACGCCAGAGCGTATGGAGATCGAACTTTTCGGCACGGAAATGGATGGCGGCGAGCGTAAGGTTGGTGCGCTGGAAGAAGCGCATGGTGGCATCCTTTATCTTGATGAAATAGCCGATATGCCGCGTGAGACGCAGAACAAGATTTTGCGTGTGCTGGTTGATCAGCAGTTTGAGCGTGTGGGTGGAACCAAGCGTGTGAAGGTTGATGTCCGTATTATTTCATCGACTGCACAGAACCTTGAAGGCATGATTGCCGAAGGTACGTTCCGAGAGGATCTTTTCCATCGCCTGTCTGTTGTGCCTGTGCATGTGCCGGCGCTTGCCTCGCGTCGTGAGGATATTCCATCTCTCGTTGAGTATTTCATGACGCAGATTGCCGAGCAGGCGGGTATCAAGCCGCGTAAAATCGGCTCTGATGCAATGGCAGTGTTGCAGTCACATAGCTGGCCGGGAAATATCCGCCAGCTGCGAAACAATGTGGAACGCCTGATGATTCTGGCACGCGGCGATGACCCGGACGCGCCGGTGACAGCCGATCTTCTGCCAGCAGAAATTGGCGACACGCTGCCACGTGCGCCGACCGAATCCGATCAGCACATCATGGCGCTTCCTTTGCGTGAAGCACGTGAGCGATTTGAAAAAGAATATCTCATTGCACAGATCAATCGGTTTGGCGGCAATATCTCGCGGACAGCGGAGTTTGTTGGGATGGAACGTTCGGCATTGCATCGCAAGCTAAAGTCGCTTGGCGTTTAATATTCAAGTGGGCGGGATGATATGCGTGTAATTGTATGCGGAGCGGGGCAAGTCGGCTACGGCATTGCCGAGCGGCTTGCTGCCGAACAAAATGACGTCTCCGTCATTGATACATCTGCGCGCCATATCGAAATCGTGCGCGATACTTTGGATGTGCGCGGGTTCGTTGGTCATGGTTCACAGCCGGATGTTCTGGCCGCTGCTGGCGCTAACGAAGCCGACATGATTATCGCGGTGACGCTGTCTGACGAAGTCAATATGGTGGCTTGTCAGGTTGCTCATTCGGTTTTCAACGTACCGACGAAGATCGCACGTATTCGTGCGCAATCTTATTTGAAAGCGGAATATCAGGACTTGTTCCTGCGCGAAAATCTGCCGATTGACGTGATTATTTCACCCGAGCTTGAGGTGGGTGAAGTGGTTTTGCGGCGTATTGCCTTGCAGGGCGCCACCGATGTTTTGCGGTTTGCGGATGACAAGGTCATCGGGCTTGCCATTGAGTGTCTGGAAGAGTGCCCGGTTATCAATACACCACTCAAACAGCTCTCCGACCTGTTCCCTGATCTTGCGGCAACGGTCGTGGGCGTTGTACGCAAGGGAAGTCTATTTATTCCGCGCTCGACCGATCAGCTCAATGCCGGTGATCTCGCTTATGTTGTGACGACGCGTGAACAGGTTCGCAGAACGCTGTCATTGTTTGGGCACGAAAAGCCTGAGGCGCATCGCATTGTTATCGCGGGGGGTGGCAATATTGGCCTATATGTTGCGAAAGCCATTGAAGAACGCAAATGGCAGACGCGTATAAAGATGATCGAAAGTGAGCATGAGCGCGCTTTCATGATCGCTGACCAGCTGAAACGCACCATGGTTTTGCATGGCAGCGCTTTGGATCAGGCGCTTTTACAGGAAGCGGATATTGAGGGTGCTGATCTTTTTGTCGCTCTGACAAATCAGGATCAGGTGAATATTCTTTCTAGCATCATGGCCAAGAGGCTTGGATGCAAGGCGAATATGGCGCTAATCAATACGACTGGCTATCAGGATTTTACCCACATGGTGGGGATCGATGCTTATATTGATCCGAAGGCTGTAACTGTCTCGAAAATATTGCAGCATGTTCGACGCGGTCGTATCCGCGCAGTCTATAGTGTCTATCGGGACATGGCGGAAATCATTGAGGCGGAAGCGCTTGAGACGTCATCGCTGGTCGGCGCTCCATTGCGTGATCTCGATTTGCCGGAAGGCTTGCGCATTGGCGCGATTTACCGAGCAGGGCAGGTCATTCAGCCAAATGGTGACGTCCGTATAAAGCCGAAAGATCGTGTTGTAATATTCGCAACTGCAGATGCTATTAAGCACGTGGAACAGATGTTCCGCGTGAGCCTCGAATTTTTCTGAGCTTTTGAAAAATGCCAACCTCTATTCTCCGGTATCTCTGATGGATATCTGCACTTTCTGGTATGGGCCGCGGCTGCGCGATGTTGATCGAATCTGTCTGGCATCAATGGTGATGACAGGCCAGCGTGTGAAGCTTTTTTCATATGCGCCAATCGAGAATGTCCCTGAGGGCGTCGAAATTCACGATGCCAGTACTATCCTGCCTGAGCAGGTATTTAAGCGGCTGGATCCCCATTATCCAAATTTACGCAGCCGAACGACAATCGTTCAGTTCAGTGATATTTTCCGTATCATGCTGATGAAGCATAAGCAGGGTGTATGGCTTGATACGGATGTTTATTTGCTAAAGCAATTTCATCCCGATCCCACGAAGCCATACTTGGCGCGAGAGAATCATTTTCGTGTCGGGGTGTCGGCTCTTTATCTGCCGCATGACCACCCGATCATTCGCGAATTTGAGGATTATGTCGCTTCTAGAGATCCGCTGCCGCGCTGGCTGGGAGTGCGTCGCGGCAAACTGCGGCCATTATACTATCGTCTTACGGGTAAAGAAGTTACGCCTGCTGCTATCGGGATTACAATTTTCGGAAATGACGGCATATCGCGGCTTGCACGCAAGTATGGCATCTTTAAGAATGCGGCCCCGCAGGAGAATTTCTACTACTGGGTAGGGAAAGAGGCGACGCGGATTTATGATCCGTTCTATGGCTTAGAGCCGACCAAACACCCTGATTTTATTGGTTTTCATATCCATAAGAAACATAAAGAAGTTGTTTCTATGCAGCCTGGAAGTTTCTATATGTGGGCGATTGATCGGGTTAGACCAATGCTTGGTGAACCACTTTCGAATGACATCAAATAAGGTTGGTGTATTTATACCTGCAAAGATTTGCATGTCGGGTTTTGAATTTGTTGGTTGCGGAAAGATTCCCATCCTGTTAACCGAAGATTAAGAGCGAAGCAGTTGTCTTTCCACAGCAATTGCTTTTAGCGACTGGTTTTGCGCAACCCGGGAGCTTGATTTATGTGTTTGCGCGTGTTCGTCTGGCATAAGCGAACAAACTGCTGATCGATTAAAGGAATAAAAACAATGGCTGAACGATCGCAAAATCTTCAAGACCTTTTTCTCAATTCTGTACGCAAGCAGAAAATTTCACTGACCATTTTCCTTATCAATGGTGTGAAACTCACAGGTATTGTTACGTCATTTGACAATTTCTGTGTTTTGCTGCGTCGCGATGGTCATTCGCAGCTTGTTTACAAGCATGCAATTTCGACCATCATGCCGAGCCAGCCGGTACAGATGTTTGAGGGTGAGGAAGTCTGACGCTTCTCAGTTTATAACTGACCAGTTTTATGCTGGAGCGTGGTGATCTCTTGAATTGTCACTCTGCTCCAGCTTTTTCGATTTTGATCCCGCATGGCGGGTTTATGGATCATGATTTGATTGGCCGGGGCGTCTTCTATTTGAAACCGCTTATGCGATGACCTATCTGCTAAAGCAGTTGGGGCCGTATCCCGGAGTAAGTTTATTTGTCGAAATTCAAAGACGTGAATGTTTCGCCTGCCGATGAAAAGAAGGGGTTTGGCCTGTCTGAGCCAGAACCCACCAGAGCAGCGGTGATCGTTCCCATTCTGCCGGAACGTTATAATAACAGTACAGCAAGTGAAGAAGGCGAACGGACGCAGTTTCAGCGTTCCAATGAAGCACGGCTGGAAGAGGCAACTGGTCTTGCCCGCGCAATCAATCTTGACATTGCCCATGCTGAAAATGTGACTGTCAGCCAACCGCGACCCGCGACACTGTTGGGTACGGGTAAGATTGAGTCAATCGCTGAAATTTTGGAAGAAAAGTCAATCGGTCTCGTGATCGTCGATCACGCCTTGACGCCGGTGCAGCAACGTAATCTCGAAAAAGAATTGCACGTTAAGGTCATCGACCGTACTGGCCTTATTCTGGAAATCTTTGGCGAGAGAGCGCGTACCAAGGAAGGTGCGCTGCAAGTCGAGCTCGCACACCTGAATTATCAGAAGGGTCGTCTTGTTCGAAGCTGGACGCACTTGGAACGTCAGCGCGGTGGCGGTGGCTTCCTTGGTGGTCCGGGTGAAACACAGATTGAAGCAGATAGACGTATGCTTCAGGAAAAAATCCTGAAGATTAAACGCGAGCTGGAAACGGTTGTCCGTACTCGCACGTTGCATCGTCAAAAGCGCCGCAAAGTTCCACATCCTGTCATCGCATTGGTTGGCTATACCAATGCGGGTAAGTCGACATTGTTTAACCGCATGACGGGCGCCGATGTGCTGGCTGAAGACATGCTGTTCGCAACGCTTGATCCGACATTGCGCCGTATTCGCCTGCCGCATGGTGAAACAGTTATTCTTTCAGACACTGTGGGCTTCATTTCGAACCTTCCGCATCATCTCGTTGCAGCATTCCGCGCGACGCTTGAAGAAGTTGTCGAAGCTGACCTGATTTTGCATGTGCGCGACATTTCAGATCCGGATAATGCGGCACAAGCTGAAGACGTCGAAAGCATTCTGACGGGTCTTGATGTCGATCCCCATGATCATAAGCGCGTGATCCAGATTTGGAACAAGGTCGATAATTTGGACGAAGCTGGCCGTGAGGCCGCCCTGCGTCTCGCTGCGGCTGGCGGTGATGAAGGTCGGCCGATCCCGCTTTCTGCATGGACTGGTGAAGGCGTTGACAGGTTGCTGTCGCTGATTGAAAGCCGCATCGCTGGTGCGCTTGGCTCGGTGGATGTGGTGTTTCCTCCGTCAGAGCTTCGTATCCTTGATTGGATTTATCAACACGGCAGCGAAGTGAAGCGCGAAGACCTTGAGGACGGATCGGTTCGCGTTCAGGCTCGACTGACAGAAACAGCACGCAAAATGCTCGATGAGAAACGCGGCATTAAGCCTGTCGAGCAGGATTCCGATTGGGATTGATCGGCATCTTGCGGAACAGGGCTGCAAAGCCCTATGTATGGAACATCCATACGATTCATATTCGTTATAAATATGCAGAGGCCCATAATGAGAGATCCAATTGAAACCGTCATGAACCTCGTGCCGATGGTTGTCGAGCAGACCAACCGTGGCGAGCGGGCCTATGATATTTTTTCACGTTTGCTGAAAGAACGTATCATCTTCGTCAACGGTCCTGTCGAAGACGGCATGTCGATGCTGATCTGCGCGCAGTTGCTCTTCCTCGAGTCTGAGAACCCGAAGAAAGAGATCAACATGTACATAAATTCGCCCGGCGGCGTTGTTACGTCCGGCATGGCGATTTATGACACGATGCAGTTCATCAAGCCGCCAGTCTCGACACTTTGTATGGGGCAGGCTGCTTCGATGGGTTCGCTGCTGTTAACGGCCGGTGCAACTGGCCAGCGTTATGCGCTGCCAAATGCCCGCATCATGGTTCACCAGCCTTCGGGTGGTTTCCAGGGACAGGCATCCGATATTGAACGTCATGCGCAGGACATCATCAAGATGAAGCGCCGCCTGAATGAGATTTACGTCAAGCATACAGGTCGCGATTACGAGACTATTGAACGTACGCTTGATCGTGATCACTTCATGACAGCGCAGGAAGCTCTTGAGTTCGGTTTGATCGATAAGGTCATCGAATCGCGTGAAGTGGCTGTTGAAGAAACTAAGTAATCCGGGGAGGTAGTTCGTCTGCCTCTTCATATTTTAGCATCTTTTGCCACAAAAGCGGCTTATTTCGTGGTCCTACGTAAAGGTTAACGCATCGCGTTAAGCATCTGTTGGGGTTCACGGCGTTAAAATAGTTCAGATTATGCCGAATCTCGCTGGGGAACATGATTTTTCAATTGTTCCCCGCTTTAGGTTCTGCAAAAGTCGCCACTTAAGGCTTATTCGGTCGGAAAGCCTTTGGTACGCGAGATCCAAAATGACTGGCAGTGCGTAAAAACTGCCGATGGAGCCGGGAAGAAGTGTTGTTTTGCTTCTTCAAAGGGTCCGAACCGGAAGAAACGATCGAGATGGACACAGACGGCTGCTGTTCATTTCGGTTTATTGAAAGGAAACTGCAATGAGCAAAGTCAGCAACAGCGGCGGCGATTCAAAGAATACGCTTTATTGCTCGTTCTGTGGCAAAAGCCAGCATGAAGTACGTAAGCTGATTGCAGGCCCGACCGTATTTATCTGCGACGAGTGCGTCGAACTTTGCATGGACATCATTCGCGAGGAAAACAAAACCTCGATGGTGAAGTCGCGCGAAGGTGTGCCTACGCCGCAGGAAATCAAAGACGTACTCGATGACTATGTCATCGGTCAGAAAGACGCCAAGCGCGTTCTCTCGGTTGCGGTACACAATCACTATAAGCGTCTTGCTCATCAGTCGAAGAGCAACGACATCGAACTTGCGAAGTCAAACATTTTGCTGGTTGGCCCAACCGGTTGCGGCAAGACCTATCTTGCCCAGACACTCGCACGCATCATCGATGTTCCGTTCACCATGGCTGATGCTACGACACTCACTGAAGCTGGTTATGTCGGCGAAGACGTTGAAAACATCATTTTGAAGCTGCTCCAGTCGGCCGATTACAACGTTGAACGTGCGCAGCGCGGCATCGTCTATATCGACGAAGTGGATAAGATCAGCCGCAAGTCGGACAATCCTTCGATCACCCGTGACGTCTCGGGTGAAGGCGTTCAGCAAGCCCTCCTTAAGATCATGGAAGGCACTGTTGCGTCCGTGCCGCCGCAGGGTGGCCGTAAGCATCCGCAGCAGGAATTTCTGCAGGTCGACACAACGAACATTCTGTTTATTTGTGGCGGTGCCTTTGCCGGTCTCGACAAGATCATTTCGGCACGTGGTGAAAAGACATCAATTGGTTTCGGTGCAAACGTGAAGTCAGTTGATGAACGTCGTATCGGTGATGTTTTCAAGGAGCTGGAACCAGAAGATTTGCTGAAGTTCGGTCTTATTCCGGAATTTGTTGGTCGTCTGCCTGTGATCGCCACTCTGGAAGATCTGGACGTTGACGCGCTTGTGCAGATTCTGACCGAGCCAAAGAATGCGCTCGTGAAGCAGTATCAGCGTTTGTTCGACATGGAAAATGTTGAACTGAGCTTCCATGACGACGCGCTGCGCGCGATTGCGAACAAGGCAGTTGAACGCAAAACGGGTGCGCGTGGTTTGCGCTCGATCATGGAAAAGATCCTGCTGGATACAATGTTCGAGCTGCCAACGCTTGAAGGTGTTCAGGAAGTGGCTATTTCCGGTGATGTTGTAGATGGTAGCGCCCGTCCTCTTTATATCTACGCCGATCGTCAGGACGAAAAAGGCAATGCATCAGCTTAATGGCTGTCGAAGAAAAAGAGATAAGGCCGCGAAAGCGGCCTTTTTCTTGTCTATCTTTAGGAACAGTCTGGATACATCGCGTAGTTGTTATTGTACAAATTTCTGTGACGGCGCAGGATAGATGACGATTCTATGAATGCTGCCATTAAAGCAGCTTGAATTTAGGAGTTCGACACTCCAATTATGGACCGAAGCACTGGTTGTGGACTGCCTCATCATGAAAGGGGCCACAGCCTTTGGCAGTCGGGTCGAACGACCTGAGAAAGGACTGACATGACGGATATTGAACAGAAGACAGAAGCGGGTGGCGAAGACGGGCTTTATGCCGTTTTGCCGTTGCGCGATATTGTAGTCTTCCCCCATATGATCGTTCCGCTGTTTGTTGGACGTGAAAAGTCGATCAAAGCACTTGAAGAAGTGATGGGTGTCGATAAGCAGATTCTGCTCGCAACGCAGAAGAATGCTGCAGACGACGATCCTGCACCTGATGCTATTTATGAAATCGGCACGATCGCAAATGTGTTGCAGCTTCTTAAGCTGCCAGATGGCACCGTGAAGGTTCTCGTCGAAGGCACTGCGCGCGCCAAGGTTTCCAAATTTACTGATCGCGAAGATTATCACGAAGCATTTGCTACGGTTCTTCCTGAACCTGAAGAAGATGCTGTTGAAGTCGAAGCGCTGGCCCGGTCTGTGGTTTCTGACTTTGAAAACTACGTCAAGCTGAACAAGAAGATTTCGCCCGAAGTGGTTGGTGCAGCCACTCAGATCGAAGACTATTCCAAGCTTGCTGATACGGTTGCTTCGCATCTCGCGATCAAGATTCCTGAAAAGCAGGAAATGCTGTCGATTCTCTCGGTGCGTGAGCGTCTTGAGAAGGCACTTGCCTTCATGGAATCCGAGATTTCTGTTTTGCAGGTAGAAAAGCGCATCCGTGGTCGCGTCAAGCGCCAGATGGAAAAGACCCAGCGCGAATATTACCTCAATGAGCAGATGAAGGCGATCCAGAAGGAGCTTGGTGACGGTGAGGACGGTCGTGACGAGACGGCTGAACTCGAAGAACGTATCAACAAGACTAAGCTTTCCAAGGAAGCACGCGAAAAGGCACAGGCTGAGCTGAAAAAGCTGCGCAGCATGAGCCCAATGTCGGCAGAAGCGACCGTTGTGCGCAACTATCTTGACTGGCTGCTTTCGATTCCTTGGGGCAAGAAGTCTAAGGTCAAGCAGGATCTGAACTTTGCCGAGGAAGTGCTTGATGATGAGCATTTCGGCCTCGACAAGGTTAAGGAACGCATTGTCGAGTATCTCGCAGTGCAGGCTCGCTCGACCAAGATCAAAGGCCCGATCCTCTGCCTCGTTGGACCTCCCGGCGTTGGTAAGACCTCTCTTGCCCGCTCGATCGCTAAGGCTACCGGCCGTGAATATGTCCGTATGTCGCTTGGCGGCGTGCGTGACGAGGCTGAAATCCGTGGTCACCGCCGCACTTACATTGGTTCGATGCCCGGCAAGGTCATCCAGTCGATGAAGAAGGCAAAGAAGTCCAACCCGCTCTTCCTGCTCGATGAAATCGACAAAATGGGTCAGGACTTCCGTGGCGATCCGTCGTCGGCAATGCTTGAGGTGTTGGATCCGGAACAGAACTCGACCTTCATGGATCATTACCTTGAGGTTGAATATGATTTGTCGAATGTCATGTTCGTCACGACTGCCAATACGTTGAACATTCCGGGTCCTCTTCTGGACCGTATGGAAGTCATCCGTATTGCCGGTTACACCGAAGACGAAAAGCTCGAGATTGCCAAACGGCATTTGCTGCCAAAGGCGATCAAGGATCATGCTCTGCAGCCTAAAGAGTTTTCGGTCACAGACGATGCGCTGCGCAACGTTATCCGTCTTTACACGCGTGAAGCCGGTGTGCGTAGCCTTGAACGTGAAATGATGACGTTGGCACGTAAGGCCGTGACCGAGATTTTGAAGGCGAAGAAGAAGTCGGTGAAGATCACCGATAAAAACCTCTCCGATTATCTCGGTGTTGAGCGTTATCGTTTTGGTCAGATCGACGGTGAAGATCAGGTCGGTGTTGTCACTGGTCTTGCGTGGACTGAAGTGGGCGGCGAACTGTTGACCATCGAAGGTGTCATGATGCCCGGCAAGGGCCGCATGACTGTTACGGGTAACCTCCGTGATGTGATGAAGGAATCGATTTCTGCAGCGGCATCTTATGTTCGTTCGCGTGCGGTTGATTTTGGCATTGAGCCTCCGCTGTTCGATAAGCGCGACATACATGTGCACGTACCGGAAGGTGCGACGCCAAAGGATGGTCCGTCGGCTGGTATCGCCATGGTTACGGCAATTGTCTCTGTGATGACCGGCATTCCGGTTCGTAAGGACATTGCAATGACAGGCGAGGTGACGCTGCGTGGTCGTGTTCTGCCTATTGGTGGCCTCAAGGAAAAGCTGCTTGCTGCATTGCGTGGCGGCATCACGAAAGTTCTGATCCCAGAAGAAAACGCCAAGGATCTGGCGGATATTCCGGACAATGTGAAGAACAATCTTGAGATCGTTCCGGTGTCTCGCGTTGGTGAAGTCTTGAGACATGCACTGGTTCGTGAGCCACAACCGATAGAATGGACAGAGCCTGAAACACCTGTCGCGTCGACTAAGGTCGATGACGATGCGGGCGTCTCGACGGCCCATTGATCATCGTTGGGTGCTAATAAGCTGACAATGCCGGGCTAAAAGCTCGGCATTTCTGTGTTTAACCCCGGTTTTCCGGGCTTTTTTCGTGTTGACAGGCTTGGTTTGTCAATCAATTTGAATAAACTGCACGCAATCCGTTCGCGTCAATCGCGCCGGTAGATAAAGAAAGGAAATGCCTATGAACAAGAACGAATTGGTCGCCGCAGTTGCGGAAAAGGGCGGTTTGACAAAGGCCGACGCAGGAACTGCAGTTGACGCAGTCCTCGCAGCTGTCACCGGTGCACTTCAGGCTGGCGAAGAAGTACGTCTGCCAGGCTTTGGTGTTTTCTCCGTATCGCATCGCGCAGCTTCGACAGGCCGCAACCCGTCGACTGGCGCAGAAGTTGCAATTCCAGCCCGCAACGTGCCGAAGTTCTCGGCCGGTAAAGGCCTCAAGGATGCCGTAAACGGCTAAATGTCAGAGGCTGTGCGTCACGTTTGGCGCACGAGGTATGTTTTGACTTCTAGCTCGAGCATCGTGCTTTCTAAAATCGATTTTCGATTTGTGGGTTGGTGCTATAACTGTCGCGATAGTCGCGGACAGTGCTACGAGAAGGCCCGGTCTAACCGGGCTTTTTTATTTTTGAGAGAGGTTTTGCTTTGCGCTCGTGTAAATTGATGATCGCATTCGCAGCTATAGGCTTTACCGGTCTTTATTTTGCAACGCCGCCAGCACAAGCTGAGGCATGTGAACAGCAGATTTTTCAGGATACGAAATTTATTATCTGCACGGTGAAGAACAAAGAGAAACTGCGACTATTCTGGAAGAATACAGATGGTGAGCCATATCGTACTTTCTCGAAAGTGGCAGATGCCGTAGCTGGAGACGGCAAAACATTATCATTTGCCTTGAATGCTGGAATGTATCAGGTCGATTCTACGCCAATGGGTCTATATCTCGAAAATGGGCAGGAGCTTATTCCCGCTGATACGAAAGTGCCTCAGCGCACCTCTGGTCCGATTCCCAATTTCTATAAAAAGCCGAATGGCGTTTTCTATTTTGACAATGACAGCGCCGGTATTGTTTCCACCGATAAGTTCTTGAAGCTTAAGCTTCGACCAAGCTTTGCAACTCAATCCGGGCCAATGCTGGTTATTAATAACAAGCTCAATCCCATTCTGATTAAAGGATCAACAGACCGCACTCGCAGAAGCGGCGTTGGTGTTTGTTCTGATAAATCGATCCGAATTGCGATCAGCGAAGACGCCGTGAATTTCTATGACTTCGCGACGCTTTTTCGTAATGAGCTCAAATGCTCCAATGCATTGTTCCTTGATGGCGGCGGCGGAGCGGGGATTTATAGTCCCACCATGGATCAAAATGACATTTCATGGCACGGTGGATACGGGCCGATTGTTGGTCTTGTAGAATAAAAAAGCCCCGCGATGCGGAGCCTCAGACTGCTGACAAACCCCTGGCGCGAGCTGGGGGTTTATGATTCACTGGGCCATGTTGAAGAAACCCGCTCCCGAACAGACGGCTCTCGAGATGGTGACACTAGATAGCCTGGTGCCGAAGGATCACCTGCTTCGCAAGATCGACGCGGTGATCGACTTCTCCTTCATTCATGATCGCGTCGCGAGGCTCTACTGCGCCGACAACGGTCGGCCGCCGCTCGATCCGACGCTGATGTTCAAGGCGCTGTTCATCGGCTACCTGTTCGGGGTGCGCTCGGAGCGTCAGTTGGTGCGCGAGATCGAGGTGAATGTCGCCTATCGGTGGTTCTTGCGCATGAAGCTGACGGACCCGGTCTTCGAGGCCTCGACGCTTTCCCAGAACCGTCGCCGCCGCTTCAACGACACGTCCGTGGCGCAGGACATCTTCGATGCGATCGTGGAGCAGGCGATCCGCCATGGCCTGGTGGATGGCACGGTGCTCTATACGGATTCGACCCATCTGAAGGCCAATGCCAACAAGGGCAAGTACGATCTGGTGATGCTGAAGAAGTCGCGAGCCGACTACTGGGCCGATCTCGACCGGGCGATTGAGGCCGAGCGTGTGGCGCACGGCCAGAAGCCGTTGAAGGACAAGGAACGCGAAGCTGAGGTGAAGGAAACCAAGGTCAGTCGTACCGATCCCGATAGCGGTTACATGGTCCGCGACGGTAAGCCTAAGGGTTTCTTTTATCTCGATCACCGCACGGTCGATGGCCGCCATGCCATAATCACTGATACCTATGTGACGCCAGCCAATGTGCATGACTCCATCGTCTATCTCGAACGATTGGACCGGCAGCGTGAACGCTTCGAATTCACTGTCGGCGCAGTCGGTCTGGATGCGGGCTATGCCACGGCAGGCATTGCCAGGGGTTTGGAGGGGCCAGAGGTCTGGAGGGCAGGCAAATCCTTGGCGTGACCGGCTATCGCAGGCCGACCCCGCCCAAAGAGGGGATGGTCGCCAAATCGAAATTCGTCTACGAGCCCGAGGCGGACGGTTATCGCTGCCCTCAAGGCCAGTTACTCAGCTACGCCACCACCGACCGCAACGGCTACAAGCACTACCGCTCGGACCCGTCAGTGTGCTGCGACTGCCCGCTTCTGGCATCGTGCACCGCAAACGCCAAGGCGGAGCGGACCATTACCCGGCATGTCTGGGCTGATGCCCGAGAGCGCACCGGCATGAACCGCAAGACGACGTGGGGCAAGGTGATCTACAAGCGGCGCAAAGAGACGGTCGAACGCTCGTTTGCCGATGCCAAACAGCTACACGGGCACCGCTATGCCTCTTTCGCGGTCTCATCCAGGTCAGATGGCAATGCCTGCTTGCAGCGAGCGCCCAGAATATCAAGAAGATCGCAATGGCGATGACGAAAACCCCAAAACCAGCTTGGGGATGAGGGCTCTCAAGCCCACTTCAAACTCCGCCCACCCAGCCCCGAAAACACCATCTGAACACGCACTCACAAAACACCAAAAACCTGCCAAAAAAATCGACGGGTTTGTCAGCAGTCTGAGCCGGGCGTTGCCCGGCTTTATAATTATTCAGCAGCTTCTGCTTTGCGTCTTGGACGGCGTTCAAGCAGTTCCCGGAGGAATTGGCCTGTATAAGAACGTTTTTCCTTGGCAATATCTTCAGGACGACCAACAGCAACGATTTCGCCACCGCCATCGCCGCCTTCTGGACCGAGATCGATTACCCAATCAGCAGTCTTGATGACTTCGAGATTGTGCTCGATCACCACAACCGTATTTCCCTGCTCAACCAGTTCGTGCAGCACTTCTAGAAGCTTGGCGACGTCATGGAAATGCAGGCCTGTCGTTGGCTCATCAAGAATATAGAGCGTGCGGCCTGTAGCTTTACGCGACAGTTCCTTAGCGAGCTTCACGCGTTGCGCTTCGCCGCCTGAGAGCGTTGTGGCTTGCTGGCCGACCTTTACATAGCCCAGACCGACTTTGACAAGCGTTTCGAGTTTGTCACGCACAGCAGGAACGGCTGTGAAGAATTCAGCACCTTCTTCAACAGTCATATCCAGCACGTCGGCAATCGATTTGCCTTTAAATTGTACTTCCAGCGTTTCGCGGTTGTAGCGCTTGCCATGGCAGACGTCGCAGGTCACATAAACATCTGGCAAGAAGTGCATTTCAATCTTGATGACGCCATCGCCCTGACAAGCCTCACAGCGACCACCTTTGACGTTAAACGAGAAACGTCCGGCTTGATATCCGCGCGCCTTGGCTTCCGGCAGACCTGCGAACCAGTCGCGGATCGGCGTGAAAGCGCCAGTGTAGGTTGCAGGGTTGGAACGCGGTGTGCGGCCAATTGGTGATTGGTCGATGTCGATGACCTTATCCAGAAATTCAAGGCCTTCAATACGGTCATGTTCCGCGGGATGTTCGCGGGAGCCCATGATGCGGCGCGACGCTGCCTTGAACAGTGTTTCGATCAGGAAGGTGGACTTGCCGCCGCCCGACACGCCAGTAACGGCTGTAAATGTACCAAGCGGAATATCCGCCGAGACATTTTTCAAATTGTTGCCGCGTGCGCCAACAACTTTGATGCGCTTTGCCTTTGAGATTTCGCGACGCTCAGCAGGTACTGCAACTTCAAGCGCTCCTGACAAATATTTGCCGGTGAGCGAGTTGGCGTTCGACATCACGTCATCAGGTGAGCCTTGTGCAATAATATGGCCGCCATGAATTCCCGCTGCAGGTCCAATGTCGACTACATAGTCCGCTGTCAGGATTGCATCTTCATCATGTTCGACGACGATAACGGTATTGCCAAGATCGCGCAGGTGACGCAGCGTGTCCAGAAGGCGCGCATTATCACGCTGATGCAAGCCGATCGATGGTTCGTCCAGCACGTAAAGAACGCCCGTCAGGCCCGAACCGATCTGCGAAGCGAGACGAATACGCTGGCTTTCGCCCCCTGAAAGCGTGCCGGAATTACGCGCGAGCGTCAGGTAGTCGAGACCAACATCATTGAGGAAGTCCAGACGTTCACGAATTTCTTTGAGAATGCGCGCTGCAATTTCGCGTTGCTTTTCGTTGAATGTACCATCGATATCGCGGAACCATTGGTCAGCGTTGCGGATCGACATATTGGTGATTTCACCGATATGTTTCATGCCCACTTTGACGGCCAGTGCTTCAGGTTTCAAACGATAGCCACGGCATGCCGGGCAGGGTGTTGAGGACATGAAGCGCTCGATTTCCTCGCGCGACCAGGCTGAATCGGTTTCTTTCCAGCGGCGTTCGAGGTTTGGAATAACACCTTCAAATGCCTTAGTGGTCTGATAAGCGCGTAAGCCGTCATCATAATTAAAGGCAATTTCCTTGCCCTTTGTGCCGTGAAGAATGGCCTGCTGGGACTCATTTGAAAGATCTGCCCACTTAGCGCTCACCTTAAAGCCATAGGCTTTTCCGAGCGCTTCAAGTGTCTGATTATAATAAGGAGAAGACGACCGAGCCCATGGCGCGACCGCACCGTCTTTGAGTGAGACAGATGCATCGGGAATGATGAGATTGGGATCGATTGCCTGTTGTGTGCCGAGGCCATCGCAGGTGGGGCAGGCACCGAAAGGGTTGTTGAACGAGAACAAACGCGGTTCGATTTCCGGAATTGTAAAACCCGAAACAGGACAGGCAAATTTTTCTGAGAACATGACGCGTTCATGCGTTTCATTCGCCGATTTATTCGCCGCCCCTCCAGAGGCTGTCTCTTCTGCTGGTAAAGGCTTGTCTGCAAATTCGGCAATTGCCAGACCTTCGGCCAGTTTGAGACAGGTTTCAAGACTGTCAGCCAAACGGGTTGCAAGATCACCACGCACCACAACACGGTCCACGACCACATCAATGTCGTGCTTATATTTTTTATCGAGGGTAGGGACATCAGCGATTTCGTAGAAGGTGCCATCGACCTTTACGCGCTGAAAACCCTTCTTCTGAAGTTCTGCCAGTTCCTTTTTATATTCGCCCTTACGACCACGAACGATCGGAGCCAGAATATAAAGACGGGTGCCTTCTTCAAATGAGAGAACGCGATCAACCATCTGGCTGACAGTCTGGCTTTCAATCGGTAAGCCCGTTGCAGGCGAATAAGGTACACCCACGCGTGCGAAAAGCAGGCGCATATAATCGTAGATTTCGGTTACAGTACCGACAGTCGAGCGCGGATTGCGGCTCGTGGTCTTCTGCTCAATGGAAATAGCAGGGGAAAGACCATCAATCTGATCCACATCCGGCTTTTGCATCATTTCCAGAAACTGGCGCGCATAGGCCGAAAGGCTTTCGACGTAGCGCCGCTGGCCTTCTGCATAAATTGTATCAAATGCCAGCGATGATTTACCGGAACCTGAAAGGCCGGTCATTACGATCAGCTTGTCGCGCGGCAGATCAAGGTCAACATTTTTTAGATTGTGTTCACGCGCGCCACGTATGGAAATGAATTTCTGATCGCTCATTCCGCGTCCTGCCTGTTTGGTCCTGTCATGGAGTGTTGGGCGTCGAGCTTAACGTCGCGCCGCTCCATAATATGTGTATGGACCCCTTCCAAGGAAAGGGGCGTTCGATCATTTACAGCTTAAATATCACCGGAACAAAGATCGAACAACTCGACCTCTGATATGCGATACGAAATGTGAACGCAAGAGCATTGACTGTTACTCCTGACAGGCGCAGACTGTGATTACTCGCTGGATGGAGAGACGTCGGGATGGTTACTCGATATCGACAAGAGGTCCAGATAGGCGAGTCAATGCAACAGGAGGAAATGGAGCATGAGACCACCTGACTAAGTTGCCTCGCTTTCACGATTGTGAAAGCACAATCACTTCACGTAATTCTGTATCGTCTTTTGAGATTGACGCATAATTGTTCGTGGTTGTTGATTGCAGAAAATCTGGAATATGCGCGGAGATCGTCCGCTTTAATGCAGTAGATTTCCGAAAAATTTATCGGCGAAGCATTGTCGATATAAGAGCGTTGCTCAAATCCAAGCCCTGCGCGCCTAAGAAACAGTGAGCGGCAGGGCTTAACCTTGCGGAAACAATCTTCCACGGAAAGTTTGGTCTTTAAGGCAGGCCGAAAACCCTATTTCGTGCTTGCAATTTGAACAAAACAAGAACATAACTTCTGTGGACATTGACTGAATTAATCCGACCAATATAAGCGCAGCGGGAGCTGCTGCTATAAGGTGAGTTTTGAGTTTCAGGTCAATGCTCGTGCTTTGACCATTTTTAAAAAGCATGCACTGTTTTGCTGGGCATAAGCTCACTTAGTGTGTTTGCGAGAGACCCGGAGTAAGTTTTGATGGCTGGTAGCGTCAATAAAGTCATTCTGGTCGGCAATCTTGGTGCCGATCCTGAAATTCGTCGCCTCAATTCGGGTGATCAGATTGCCAATCTGCGTATTGCGACCTCGGAAAGCTGGCGTGACCGCCAGACCGGCGAACGCAAGGATCGCACCGAATGGCACAGCGTAGTCATTTTCAATGAAAATCTTGCAAAGGTTGCCGAACAGTACCTGAAGAAGGGTTCTAAGGTTTATATCGAAGGCGCGCTTCAAACACGTAAATGGCAGGATCAGAACGGCAATGACCGCTATAGCACCGAAATCGTGTTGCAGAAGTTCCGTGGTGAACTTCAGATGCTCGATAGCCGCGGAGAAGGCGGTGGTGAAGGGCGCTCCTTTGGCGGCGGTGGCGGCGGCAATCGTAACCAGATGTCAGACTACTCCGGCGGCGGTAATGATTTTGGTTCGTCTGGACCATCCAGTCAGGGCGGCGGCGGAGGTTTCTCCCGTGATCTCGACGACGAAATTCCATTTTGATGAAAAAAGCGGGCGCATTAAGCGCCCGTTTTTTAGTTAAGCTGAATAATTTAGATATACAAATAGGTTGCTGTTTTAATTAATTTTTTTATGAAATATAATGTGCGCATTCAATGCTCTGTTTTGGTTTCCTGCTCGAAATTTCAACCATTTTTCTTTTCAAAAGCAGTCAGTTTTTGTTGAAGAAATCGCTTTTACGTTCGTTGCTTAGTGTCGGACATCCAAACATGCCTGTCTTTGGATTATAATTTCATGTATCTGATCGTTGAACTTCATATCCGCAAGGCTTATGAAGTACATGCGAGTGAGCTAGCATATGAAGCATTAGGAACTGTTCGTGAGGCGGCTTATCGACTGCGTTCCTTTTGGCACATCGTTTAGAAATGCATCGAGTGCGGATATGAGAGATGTTTGTCGGAGCTCGGCTCCAAAAGGTTGCTTTGTGGCCGTTGTCGGCCCCAGCGGCGCCGGTAAAGACACAATCATGGAAGCAGCGCGTGCAGCACTCGCTGCTGATCCAAAATTTCATTTCGTTCGCCGCACAATTACCCGTTTGCAAGTGCCGGGCACGGAATATCATGACAGTCTCAGCGAAGAGGCTTTTTCGAAGGCTGCTGACGATGGTGCTTTTGCTCTTCATTGGCAGGCGCATGGGTTAAGCTATGGTCTGCCAAAATCTCTCAACCATGAAATTGCAAAAGGTGCCGTGGTCATTGCCAATGTCTCCCGCCGCGTGTTGGGTGAAATCCGCAGTCTTTACGCCGTACGGTGCATAGTTGTCATTTCTGCTAAGCCAGAGGTCTTGGCAGAGCGGTTGACTGCCCGCGGTCGCGAGAGCCGGGAAGAAATTATCAAACGACTTTCCCGTGAGGTCTACTTTGATGACGGTGCTGACGATGTTTTAATCATCGATAATTCGGGAGATGTCACTATTGCTACGGATATTTTTATAAAAAATCTAAAAAATATATATAAGTCAATTATTTAAATGAAAATCCTAACGAAGTTTTTCTTGTCCGAGATTGTTTTTATATATTTGAAAACGCGTTGAGTGCTTTTATGATCTAGCTATTAATTAGCGACCTTACGCCGTCTGCTACAAACTGAACTGCAAGTGCTGCAAGGATAACGCCGAGAAGACGTGTGAGAATAGAGCGGCCTGTTTCACCCAAAAACCGGTCGACGCGTTCTGCAAGCAGCAATACGACATAGGTAATGAGCAAACATACAGCGATCACGCCAAGCAAGGCAGCACGCGGACCGATGCCGTTAAAAGAATCGGATGTCAACACGATTGCTGAGATCGCACCAGGGCCCGCGATCAGCGGAATGGCCAGCGGGAATGCCGCGATATTACGGATATGGTCCTTGGTAATGGCAACTTCGGCGCTCTTTTCCTTACGCTCGGTTCGCTTTTCGAAAATCATCTCGAAAGCGATCCAGAACAGAAGCAGACCACCTGCGACGCGGAAAGCGCCGATGCTGATACCGAACATGCCGAGTATCTGCGCGCCAGCAATCGCAAACAGCGCCATGACAATGAAGCCAATGATGGATGCACGCAATGCTACCTGACTGCGATGGCTGCGATCCATGCCGGGGGTGAGCGCCAGAAAGAGCGGAGCCAGACCGGGCGGATCGATGGTCACGAGCAGGGTGACGAAGGCGCTGAAAACCGTATCGTAGAACCCCATGCTAAACGCGCCCCTTTTATTGGCAATTATTGCTTGATTTGTGAAACGGATTGTAGCCGATCAATGACGTATGGTCGACGCAAAGCGTGTCCTCACACAACATCATTGCGCGATGTTTATGTGAATATCTTTCAAGGTATTGATAAGGCGAGGAAATTTCGCTCAGTGAAATGGTCACCAAATTGGCCTTTTGTGCTGTTTTGTTCTATAAAGTGACTTTATCGATTCTGTTGAGAAAGATATCTGAATAGTGTCAGATCTAACGCCACCACCCGGTTCCGAAGATATGAATGGCGGCCCGAGCGGCCCGACAGGTATTGAGCCGATCTCTATTATTGAGGAGATGCAGCGCTCCTATCTCGATTACGCGATGAGCGTTATCGTGAGTCGCGCGCTGCCCGATGTGCGCGACGGCTTGAAGCCGGTGCATCGCCGTATTCTCCACGCCATGAACGAGATGAGCCTCGCTTACAATCGCCCCTACCGTAAATCGGCAGGTGTGATCGGTGAAGTGATGGGTAAATACCATCCGCATGGCGATGCATCAATTTATGACGCCCTCGTGCGTATGGCGCAGGACTTTTCGCTGCGCGATCCGCTCGTGGACGGGCAGGGCAATTTTGGTTCGATCGATGGCGATCCGCCAGCGGCAATGCGTTATACTGAATGCCGTCTGGAAAAGGTCACGGAATCACTTCTGTCGGATATCGACAAGGACACCGTTGATTTCCAGGATAACTATGATGGTCGCGAGCGCGAACCAATGGTTCTGCCGGCGCGCTTCCCAAATCTTCTCGTCAATGGTTCGGGCGGTATTGCGGTGGGTATGGCCACCAATATTCCGCCGCATAATCTTGGCGAAGTCATCGATGGTTGCGTAGCGCTCATCGAAAACCCAGCTATTGAGCTGGAAGAAATCATGGAAATCATTCCCGGCCCGGATTTTCCGACCGGAGGTATCATCCTTGGACGCGCGGGCATCAACTCGGCATACAGCACGGGTCGTGGTTCTGTGATTATGCGTGGTCGCGTGGCGATTGAGCCAATGCGCGGCGACCGTGAAGCCATTGTTATCACCGAGATTCCTTATCAGGTGAACAAGGCTTCGATGATCGAAAAAATGGCTGAACTGGTGCGCGACAAGCGTATTGAGGGCATTTCCGATCTGCGCGACGAATCTGACCGTGATGGTTATCGCGTCGTGGTCGAGCTTAAGCGTGATGCGGTTGCTGATGTCGTGCTCAACCAGCTTTATCGCTACACGCCGCTGCAGACCTCGTTTGGCTGCAACATGGTGGCGCTGAATGGCGGCAAGCCGGAACAGCTCAATCTTCTCGACATGCTGCGCGCTTTCGTGGCGTTCCGTGAAGAAGTGGTTACACGCCGTACCAAGTTCCTGCTCAATAAGGCGCGTGATCGCGCGCATGTGTTGGTTGGTCTTGCGATCGCTGTTGCCAATATTGACGAGATTATCGCTCTCATTCGTCGTGCGCCGGACCCGGCAACCGCGCGTGAGCAGTTGATGGAACGTCGCTGGCCTGCAGCTGATGTTGCGCCACTTATCCGCCTGATTGATGATCCACGTCATGCGATCAATGCAGACAATACCTATAATCTGTCTGAAGAGCAGGCACGTGCGATTCTTGAATTGCGCTTGCAGCGTTTGACTGCACTTGGTCGCGATGAAGTTGCGGACGAATTGAATAAGATCGGCGAAGAAATTCGCGATTATCTCGATATTCTTGGCTCGCGCATTCGCGTGATGACAATCGTCAAAGAAGAGATGATTGCCGTTCGTGATGAGTTTGCCACGCCACGCCGCACCGAGTTTGGTCTCGGCGGCGCTGAAATGGACGATGAAGACCTCATCGCTCGCGAAGACATGGTCGTCACCGTAAGTCATGCTGGTTATATCAAGCGTGTGCCACTCGCGACCTATCGTGCGCAGCGTCGTGGCGGCAAGGGCCGCTCCGGCATGGCTACAAAGGACGAGGATTTCGTAACTCGTCTGTTTGTTGCCAATACGCATACGCCGGTGCTGTTCTTCTCTTCGCGCGGCATCGTTTACAAAGAAAAAGTCTGGCGTCTGCCAGTCGGTAATCCGCAATCGCGCGGCAAGGCACTCATCAATATGCTGCCGTTGCAGCAGGGTGAGCGCATTACTACGATCATGCCGCTGCCAGAGGATGAAGAATCCTGGGCAAACCTCGACGTCATGTTCTCGACCACGCGCGGTACGGTACGCCGTAACAAGCTTTCGGACTTCGTTCAGGTCAACCGTAACGGTAAGATCGCGATGAAGCTCGAAGACGAGGGCGATGAAATCCTCTCGGTCGATACCTGTACGGAATTCGACGACGTGCTTCTGACTTGCGCCGGTGGCCAGTGCATTCGTTTCCCTGTCACTGATGTTCGTGTCTTTGCTGGTCGTAACTCGATTGGTGTGCGCGGTATTAACCTCGCAGACGGCGACAAGGTTATTTCGATGGCAATTCTGCATCACGTCGATGCGGATGCACCCGAACGTGCTGCCTATCTCAAGCGTTCGATTGCAGAGCGTCGCGCGCAGGGTGCCGACGATGCAGACGACATTGTTGTTGTTGGCGAAGACGTTGAAAACGAAGCTGAACTCAATGATGAACGCTATCAGGAACTGAAAGCCCGCGAGCAGACCGTTCTAACCGTTAGTGAATATGGCTACGGCAAGCGCTCTTCGTCCTATGAGTTCCGTGTTTCTGGTCGTGGCGGTAAGGGCATTCGTGCAACGGATACCTCCAAGACCGAAGAAATTGGTAAGCTGGTTGCTCTGTTCCCAGTCGAAGCAAGCGATCAGATTTTGTTGGTTTCCGACAAAGGTCAGTTGATCCGCGTTCCGGTTGGTGGCATTCGCATCGCCGGACGTTCTACAAAGGGTGTCACAATCTTCAATACGGCTGACGGCGAAAAGGTCGTTTCGGTCGAGCGCATTTCGGAAACCGAAAGCGATGAAGAGAATGGCACTGTGGAAGCTGAGGGTTTAGCTTCTGAAGGTGAAGCGCCTGTAGCTGGTGGTGAAGAGTAATAGGAGTTCCTGATGCGCAAAGTCGTCAGGTTACTCTTTTGATCAAATGAAAAGGCCGGTGGCGGAAGCCATCGGCCTTTTTGAGATGTCAGGACTGGAGGGAACTGACGATCTTTAAAATAAGCAATTAATGTGAACGCAATTTACGCATCGTACTCAAACTGAATGCTGCGGGACGAACTCGGTTACGCTTTGCTTCATTCTCTTCCAGAAGCAGAATAATCGCCGATGCAGCCATTGCTACCATCATGGATATTGCCAGAAGAAATATCATCATCGCTGTATCCTTTCATTATAGATACGCTTGAGAAGCAAAAAGGTTGCACCAAACTTGCGGCTATGCTGGTAAACTGGTTGTGAATCTGTCGTGAAATCGTGCTTCATTGCTCATTCAATTTGTTTTCTTGGTTTCTGATTTCTTTCAATTGTGGTTGTTGTTGAAAATCTGATGAGAAAAGGCTAGCTGGAAGAAATGACGATCGCGATTTATGCGGGTTCTTTCGACCCGGTCACAAAAGGCCATATGAATGTGCTCAAAGGCGCGCTTCGCCTTGCCGACAAGGTTATTGTCGCGATTGGCGTGCATCCCGGTAAAAAGCCGCTGTTCAGCTTTGAAGACCGCGTCGCGCTTATCAATGCCAGTGCGGAGGCTTTGCTTGGCAAAGATGCAAAGCGCGTTTCTGTGATATCGTTTGATGCGCTTGTGATTGATGCTGCGCGCGAACATGGCGCCAAGCTGATGGTTCGTGGTCTGCGCGATGGTACTGATCTCGACTATGAAATGCAGATGGCAGGCATGAACGGAACTATGGCACCGGAATTGCAAACCGTCTTTCTGCCCGCCGATCCGGCTGTGCGCACAATTACTGCCACATTGGTTCGCCAGATTGCCTCAATGGGTGGCGATATAAAGCCCTTCGTTCCCGCCTCTGTTGCTTCCGCTCTGGAAGCAAAATTCAAATCCTGATTCAGGGAGTTTCTCGATTATGTCCTTTATTCGTTCGGCTTTCGCCGCTGCCACCATTGTTGCACTTTCTCAGGGAGCGGCTTTTGCTGCTGACACCCTCAATTTGCAGCTCAAGGACGGCAATGTTGCTATTGAACTCGCGCCGAACCTTGCGCCAAAGCACGTTGCACAGATTGAAAAGCTGGTAAAGGAAGGCGCTTATGATGGCGTTGCATTCCATCGCGTGATTCCGGGCTTTATGGCGCAGACTGGTGATGTGAAGTTTGGTAACGTTGATAAGGGCTATAACGCTTCGCGCGTTGGCACCGGCGGTTCGGACATGCCGAACATTCCGGCTGAGTTTTCTAAGGAACCATTCGTTCGCGGTACGGTTGGTATGGCTCGCAGTCAGTCGCCAGATTCGGCCAACTCGCAGTTCTTCATTATGTTCAATGATGGCGCATTCCTGAATGGCCAGTACACTGTCGTTGGCAAGGTTGTCAGTGGCATGGACGTGGTTGATAAGATCAAAAAGGGTAGCGAATCCGACAATGGTTCGGTTGAAAACCCTGACAAAATCGTCAAAGCCACGATCATTAAATAAAAATAGATTCAACGCGTATCCCTGTCCCAAAAATCATTTAAACTTTTGCGGATACGCTCAATAGGAGAGGCCCGATGGCTTATAAAGACCCGGAAAATACACTCGTTCTTGAAACCACCAAGGGCAATGTTGTTATCGAACTCTTTAACGAACTGGCTCCTGGCCACGTTGAACGCATCAAGGAACTGGCACGCGAAGGCGCTTATGACGGCGTTGTGTTCCACCGCGTGATCGACGGCTTTATGGCACAGACCGGTGACGTCAAGTTCGGCAAGACCGGCGGCGCACATTTCAACGGCTCGCGCGCTGGCATGGGCGGTTCGGACAAGCCTGATCTGAAGGCTGAGTTCTCGAACGTTTCGCATAAGCGCGGTACAGCTTCGATGGCGCGTGCACAGAACCCGAATTCGGCTAACTCCCAGTTCTTCATCTGCTTTGGCGATGCATCATTCCTCGACCGCCAGTACTCCGTTTGGGGTCAGGTTATCGAAGGAATGGAAAACGTTGACCAGATTAAGCGTGGTGAACCTGTTACCGATCCAGACATGATCGTCACTGCACGCATCGCTGCTGACATCTAATTCTGTCGTTTCTATAGAAATATAGCGGCTCCGGTTTCGCCGGGGCCGCTCTTGGTTTGAGGTTTTACAATGCGTGTTGATCTTTTCGATTTCGATTTGCCGGATGAGAGCATTGCTTTGCGCCCAGCAGAGCCGCGTGACCATGCCAAGCTGTTGCGTGTTCGTCCCGGTCAGCCTTTCGAAGATCGACAGGTGTTTGAGTTGCCTGATCTGTTACAGCCGGGTGATGCGCTCGTTTTCAACGATACAAAAGTTATTCCCGCGCAGCTTGAAGGCATGCGCGATCGCGAAGGCAATATTTCGCAAGTGAGTGCGACGCTTCACATGCGCACTGGCGCTGATCGCTGGAAAGCATTCCTGCGTCCTGCCAAGCGCGTTAAAGAAGGCGACCGCATTCGTTTTGGTCACTCCGGTTCAAGCTGCTTTACGGGCACGCTTGATGCAACCGTTGCGGAAAAAGGCGATGCAGGCGAAGTGCTGCTGGTGTTTGACCTTTATGGCGCAGCTCTTGATGAAGCCATTGCTGCCGTAGGCCATATTCCTTTGCCGCCTTATATTGCATCCAAGCGCGCTGAAGATGAGCGCGACCGCAGCGATTATCAGACGGTTTATGCTCGGGAAGAGGGCGCTGTTGCGGCGCCAACGGCTGGTCTGCACTTCACGCCGGAACTGCTCGCAAAAATCCGCGAACGCGGCATTGAAGAGCATTTCGTGACGCTTCATGTGGGGGCTGGCACATTTTTGCCCGTCAAAGCCGACGATACGACAGACCACAAGATGCATTCGGAGATTGGTTATGTCTCAAAGGAAACGGCTGATGCGCTCAATGCCGTTCATGCACGTGGCGGTCGCGTGATATGCGTTGGTACCACATCGCTGCGCCTCATTGAGACTGCTGCCGGCGAAGACGGTATCATTCGCTCATGGGCAGGCCCGACCGATATTTTCATCACGCCGGGCTATAAATTCCGGGCTGTTGATCTGCTGATGACCAATTTCCATCTGCCACGCTCAACATTGTTTATGCTTGTTTCGGCCTTCAGTGGTTTCGAGGTCATGCATGAAGCTTATAAGCGCGCAATTGAGACAGGCTATCGCTTCTATTCCTATGGAGATTCAAGCTTGCTCGAACGAGGTTAGCCGAAACGGTTTCCTTTTCAGTCAAAATTATTTAGAGACACGGCATGACCAGCGAAAATTTTGAATTCAAAGTGCTTGCGCGTGATGGCGCAACGCGTCAGGGCGAAATCTCCATGCCACGCGGCGTGGTGCGCACACCCGCCTTCATGCCAGTTGGCACAGCCGGAACCGTCAAAGCCATGTATATGGATCAGGTGAGGGATCTTGGAGCCGATATTATTCTCGGCAATACCTATCATCTGATGCTGCGCCCCGGTGCGGAACGTGTGGCTCGTCTTGGTGGTCTGCACGAGTTTGGTGGTTGGAAAGGCCCGATCCTTACAGATTCCGGTGGTTTCCAAGTTATGTCGCTCGCGCAATTGCGCAAGATCGATGAAACAGGCGTGACTTTCCGTTCGCATATCGATGGCAAAGCCTATGAAATGACACCCGAGCGCTCTATTGAAATTCAGGGGCTGCTTGATAGCGATATTCAGATGCAGCTTGATGAATGCGTGGCGCTGCCATCGCCTGAAAAGAACACCGAGCGCGCCATGGAAATGTCGTTGCGCTGGGCTGAACGCTGCAAGGTTGCCTTCGGAACACAGCCAGGGAAGGCGATGTTTGGCATCGTGCAGGGCGGTGACAATGCGCGTCTGCGTGAACGCTCGGCAGAAGCGCTGAAAGCTATGGATCTCAAAGGCTATTCCGTTGGTGGTCTGGCCGTTGGTGAGCCGCAGAGTGTTATGCTCGATATGCTTGAAGTCGTTTGCCCGATTCTGCCAGCGGAAAAGCCACGCTATCTGATGGGTGTTGGTACGCCGGATGATATTTTGAAATCGGTTGCTCGTGGCATCGACATGTTTGATTGCGTGATGCCAACGCGTGCCGGTCGTCATGGTCTGGCGTTCACACGCTTTGGCAAGGTGAACCTGCGCAATGCGCGTCATGCCGATGATCATCGTCCGCTTGATCCAGAATCAAACTGCCCGGCAACGCGTGATTACAGCCGCGCTTATTTGCATCATCTGGTCAAATCCGGTGAAGCGCTGGGCGGAATGCTGCTGACTTGGAACAATCTGGCCTATTACCAGTATCTCATGCAGGGCATTCGTGCAGCGATTGCCGAAGGCCGTTTTGAGGATTTCGCGGCTGAAACGACAGCCGGATGGGAGAGGGGCGACATCCCCGCTCTTTAATCTATAAAAAACGCGCCTTCTGAGGCGCGTTTTTTATACGAAGCGATTAGCCAGCTTCGAGAAGCGTTTCTAATCGGCAAATCAATGAATGTCGCTCTTCGTCACTGACAATATCGCAATCAAGCAGCCGACCACATTCGAGGCCGGAAACTGCCAGATAGGTAATCAGCACGAGATTTCGATCCGACGCATCTTCGAGCATGCGGTCGAGCAGCGCGCGGTGGTAATGTCTGACCGGGATCATAAAATCCGGGTTTTCGACCAGAGCAGCCAAAATACCGCTTGCTGGTGGTTCATCATCTGCCTGAACGCGAAAAACGTCAAAAAACGCACGCGCAACTTGATTCTTTCCGCCACTTTGAAGTTTCTCCTGAACCTCCATCGCGTGTTCATGCACCTTCATATATTCTTCGACCACGCCTTCCAAAAGTTTGGCTTTGGTCGGAAAAGAATAGAGCAATCCACCTTTTGAAAGCCCCGCACGAGCAGCCACTGCGTCGAGTGAAATATGTGCGGGGCCGACTTCCTGAGCGAGTTCAACAGCCGCTTTAAGGATACGTTCGCGCGAAGAGACCTTCTTCTTCGTGGACAATTCTGTGAGGCTCCTGACAGTTCAATAGTTGACAATACCGTCCAGACGGTACAGTTATTTGATCCAAACATTCAAGTAAAATACGCGCGATTTTTTGCTGAGGCAGAAACGCGCTTGAGCCGCCCTGGAGTGCAGCCGCAATGATCAAACGCCTTATTCTGGCAATAATCTTTCTCGTGATCGTCGTGGGGGGGCTCGTTGGCTTCAACCTGTTCAGGGAGAAAGCCATTAAGGACTATTTTGCGAACATGAAACAGCCGGCGCAGACTGTTTCGACCATTACAGTCTCACCTTCAAGCTGGACGCCCGGTATTGAGGCAATCGGAACTGCAAATGCAAAAAACGGCGTAGACTTGACTGTCCAGCTCAATGGTATCGTTCAAAAGATAGCATTTAAGGCCAATCAGGACGTTAAGCAGGGTGATTTGCTGCTTGAAATGGAAAACAGCATCGAGAAAGCAGATGTTGCAGCGGCGGAAGCTCAGTCTGTTCTCGCCGATCAGAACCTTAAGCGTGCACAGAGTCTGCGTAAGAGCGGTTTCGGTACAGTATCCGATGCAGACACCACCGAAGCGACCGCAAGTGCCAACAAGGCTGCAGTTGTAAAAGCGCAAGCCGTTCTTGATCAGAAATTTGTTGTTGCGCCGTTTTCCGGCATTATCGGTATCAACAAGGTCGATCTTGGTCAGTATCTCACGCCGGGCACAGTGATTGCGACACTGCAGCAGGTCGATACAATGCGGGTTGATTTCACAATCCCTGAATTGTCGCTGCCGATGATCAAATTGGGTCAGACAATCAAGATGGGCCAGAGCATGGCGGCTCTTGATTTTTCCGGTGTAATTACGGGTATTGATCCTAAAATCGATCCGTCAACACGTCTGGTTTCTGTGCGTGCTGAGGTTGAAAACCCGGACCATAAGTTGACGCCCGGCCAGTTCCTACAGGTTCGTGTTGAACTGCCAACAGAAGATAACATCATTACTCTGCCACAGACGACAATCGTAACCAGCCTTTACGGTGACTATGTTTTTGCCGTTCGCCGTGCCGAAAAGAAGGAAGACGAGAAATCCGACGACGGTGACAATCTGACCGCTCAGCAGGTGTTCGTTAAACTTGGACGCCGTTTTGGTGAGGTTGTAGAAATCATCAGTGGTGTTAAAGACGGCGATGTTATTATCACAGCTGGTCAGAACAGGCTTTCTGCTGGCATGTCGGTCAAAATCGACAATGCTGTGAACCCGATCCCAGCAGCAGACAAGAAATAGGCGCTAGCGATGAGCTTTTCAGACATCTTCATCCGGCGACCCGTACTTGCCACTGTGGTCGCGCTTATGATCATTCTCCTGGGTTTACAGGGGATTGCTCAGCTTTCAGTGCGTGAATATCCAAAGGTAGATGAAACCGTGATCACGGTCTCGACAACTTATGCGGGCGCGAGCGCCGAGCTTATTCAAGGCTTTATCACTGCCCCAATCGCAGAGGCCGTCGCGACGACCGAAAACATTGATTATGTAACCTCATCAAGCCGCCCATCATCCAGCACTGTCACCGTTCAGATGAAGCTTGGTGCAAATCCCGACGCGGCACTTACGGAAGTTATCGCCAAGGTCAATCAGGTTCGCGGTAAGTTGCCAGATGAATCTGATGATCCGGTGATTTCCAAAGGTACGGGCCAGAGCTTTGCGACGATGTATCTCGCAGCTCAGAATCCGAATATGACCAATGAGCAGATCACCGAATATCTAGAACGGGTTATCCAGCCGCGCATGTCCACAATTCAGGGTGTGGCAAGTGCCGCAATTCTGGGTGGTCAGGTCTATTCGATGCGTATCTGGCTTGATCCTATTCAACTTGCTGCGCGACAGATAACAGCGTCCGAAGTGTTGGCTGCAATCAAGGCGTCTAACTTCCTTTCAGCCCCTGGAAAGACGAAGAACAAGTATGTGGCTTCATCGATTACACTTGAATCGACGTTGCAAACGCCTGAGGCTTTCGGTGCTATGCCGGTTAAGTCTTCTGGTGATGAAATCGTAAGATTGCGCGATGTTGCACGCGTTGAACTTGGCGCTCAAAGCACTGACACGATTGTCTCTTTCAACGGTTCTGCGGGCACGTTCGTAGGTGTATCTCCAACACCTGCCGCCAATCCAATTGATATGGCAAACGCGGTGCGCAAGGAATTGCCATCAATTCAGAGCTCGTTGCCGGAAGGCATGACGATTGTTCTGGTGTACGATGCAACCGAGCAAATTAGTTCGTCGATCAACGAAGTTTTCACAACCATTGGCGAAGCTGTTGCTATCGTTATTTTGGTTATCATCGTGTTCCTTGGATCGTTCCGGTCGGTTCTTATTCCAATCGTTACCATTCCGATTTCACTGATTGGGGTTTGTTTCTTCCTCTATATTCTGGGCTTTTCGATCAATCTTCTTTCGCTGCTCGCGATGGTTCTGGCGATTGGTCTGGTGGTCGATGATGCGATCGTGGTGCTTGAGAATATCCACCGGCATATTGAAGAGGGACTGCGTCCGATGGATGCCGCCTTCAAAGGTATGAAGGAAATTACCGGTTCCATTATTGCGATGACGATCACGTTGGCTGCGGTGTTTGCACCACTCGGTTTCACGGGTGGTTTGACTGGCTCGCTGTTCCGGGAGTTTGCATTTACGCTTGCGGGCGCAGTTATCATTTCCGGCATTGCTGCTCTCACAGTATCGCCGATGATGTGTGCTCGTTTGCTCAAGCATGGTGAGGCAACGCGGTTTCAAAAGTTCATCGATAAGACGTTTGGCAAACTTGAAAAATTCTACCATCGTCTGGTTTCTGGATCTCTCAATTACCGGCCGGTAACGCTCTTGATTGTTGCTGCACTCGTAGCACTTACCGGATTTCTCTTTTTGAAGACGTCAAGCGAGCTGGCTCCAGAAGAAGATTCGGGTGCGCTGTTTGCCCTTATAAATGCGCCACAATATGCGACGTCCGCCTATACAGATTTGTATGCGCGGGAAATTGATGAGCTGACGAAAGATACGCCTGATCTTAAAACGCGATTTCAGATTGTGGGCATGGATGGCGGTACAAATTCTGGTATTGCGCTATGGGTGCTCAATGACTGGAACGATCGCAGTCGCACGCAAAAGCAAATCCAGCAGGAACTGACCGAGCGCCTCACGAAAGTGGCTGGTGTTCAGTCATTTATCTTTGCGCCTCCTTCCTTGCCGGGGACGGGTGGTGGTCTGCCGATTTCGATCGCTCTTCAATCGACTGGCCCTGCCAATCAGGTTTTTGAACTTGCAGAGCAAATTAAGAACGAAGCGCAGGCAACTGGCCAGTATATTGTGGTTCAGAATTCGCTATCTTTTAATTCACCGCAAACACGAATTTCAATTGATCGTGATCGCGCAGCGACGCTGGGCGTTCAGGTCAGCGATATTGGTTCGACGCTTGGGCTTTTAACGGGTGGTGCTTCGGTGGCGAAGTTTGACCGTGATTCAAACAGCTACGATATCATCACGCAGGTTCCCGATGAGTATCGTTCGAACCCGGAAAAGCTGGGCGACTTCTATGTTCGCAGTCTTTCGGGCGAAATGGTGCCGCTTTCGGCTCTGATTAAGATTACACAGGCTGGTGCTCCGGCAGCAATTGAACAGTTTAATCAGCTAAATTCTGCAACAATTTCCGCTTTGCCTCTGCCGGGCGTAACGACGGGACAAGGCCTGCAAACACTTGTTGATTTGACACGTTCGAAAATGCCGGAAGGCTTCTTCCTGGATTATTCCGGCCAGTCACGTCTGGAAGTCGAGCAGGGCAACACGATTCTGATCGCATTCGGCCTTGCCGTTGTTGTGATTTATCTTGTGTTGGCAGCGCAGTTTGAAAGCTTTCGCGATCCTTTCATCATCATGATGTCGGTTCCGCTTTCGATCTTCGGCGCTATTGTTCCGCTTAATCTTGGGTTGGGTACGATCAATATCTACACGCAGGTCGGCATGATTACGCTTGTAGGGCTGATAACCAAACACGGTATTCTAATGGTGGAGTTCGCCAATCAGCAACGGCGTTTGCATGGGCATTCGCGTCGTGAGGCGATTATCCTAGCTGCCGAAACGCGTCTTCGCCCGATCTTGATGACCACGGCTGCTATGGCTCTTGGTGTTGTGCCACTGATTCTTGCTAGCGGCGCGGGTGCTGCTGCCCGTTATTCAATGGGTCTGGTGATCTTCACTGGTATCACCATCGGGACGATCTTCACGCTGTTCGTGGTTCCGATGTTTTATACGTTCATCGCCGAAAAAGACGTGGTGGGTGAGTTTATTCCAGAGAGTGAGGATGGTTCGCAACCAAACCATGCTTCTCATCACTGAAACTTTTATTGAATAAACAGTTTAAGGGCGGCCTTATACGGGTCGCCCTTTTTGTTGGGATGAAGTTGCATTCCAACTGTTTCACACCATATGAGCCAGCATGATACCTTTATCCGTACTCGATCTTTCACCCGTCCCTGAAGGCAGCGATGCCGGACAGTCTCTACGCAATACGCTGGAGCTTGCTCAGCAGGCCGAAAAACTGGGCTTCACACGCTATTGGTTGGCCGAGCATCACAACATGCCCGGTATTGCCAGTGCGGCTACCTCGGTCGTTATCGGCCATGTGGCAGCGGGCACGTCCACCATTCGCGTTGGTGCAGGCGGCATCATGTTGCCGAACCATTCGCCATTGGTAATCGCCGAACAGTTCGGCACACTGGCTTCGTTGTTTCCGGGTCGTATCGATCTGGGCCTCGGTCGTGCGCCCGGCACCGATCAGCTGACGGCACATGCGCTTCGCCGAAATCTGGAAAGCAGTGCCAATGATTTTCCGCGCGATGTCGTGGAGCTTCTCAATTATTTCAAGCCAGCTGATCCTGCCCAGCGCGTTCAGGCAGTTCCTGGCGCGGGGTTGAATGTTCCTGTCTGGATTCTCGGTTCGAGCCTGTTTGGCGCGCAACTGGCTGCGATGCTGGGACTGCCTTATGGCTTCGCCTCCCATTTCGCACCGGCTGACATGGAACGCGCCGTCGCGCTTTATCGCGAACGATTTGAGCCGTCCGAATATCTGCAGAAGCCTTATGTTATGCTTGGGCTTAATGTCATTGCAGCGGATACGGATGAAGAAGCACATCATCTGTTCACATCGCAATTGCAGGCATTTGTGAACTTGCGCAGCGGCCGTCCGGGCAAGTTGCCTGCGCCTGTGGCGGGTTATCAGGAGCAACTTGATCCTTCCGCACAGGCATTGGTTCGCCAGATGCTATCATGTCGTGTCGTGGGCGGTCCTGAAACCGTCGACAAGGGCATTCGCGAATTTGCCGAACGCACTGGTGCGGACGAATTGATGGTGACGGGCATGATCTATGACCATCAGCAGCGTCTTCGTTCTTATGAGATCGTCAGCAACTCGATGGCGTGAGGTTCGAACTCGCGATTGACCTCAGTAAGAAGCCAATCGCGGAAAGCTTTGACCGCAGGCGTGTTTGCACGCGCCTGCGGTGTCACAAAGTAATAGCTGCTCGGGCTTTTGACTGTGTGCTGATAGGCCACGACAAGCTGCCCGCTTTCAATTTCGGCACTGATCAGAAACAGCGGCATCAGTGCAATCCCAAGACCTGCGACACAAGCCTGAGAGACATTTGAGAACTGCTCAAAGCGCATTCCGCCCGCAACCGGTGCTGCAATGTCGAGGCTTTTGAACCAGTGGCTCCATGCTCCAGGGCGTGATGCCATGTTGAAAAGCGGCAGGCGCAACAGGTCATTCGGCTCTGTGATGGCGTGCTGTTTCAGAAAAGCTGGACTGCAAACAGGCGCAACGGTTTCCTCCATAAGAAATGTGCAATCGGCATTTGGCCAGTCCGGTTGGCCAATATGGATTGCCGCATCAAGGCCCTCGCGTTCAAAGTCGAACTGGCCAATGCGGGTGGCAAAATTCAGAATAATATCCGGATATTGCGCGACGAAACGCGGGATTCTTGGGATCAGCCAACGAGTTCCAAAGGTCGGCAGAAATGCAAGATTGAGCGTTGTCCCACGCATTTGCGACATGACCTGCAATGAGGCCGCGCGAATGGAGGCAAGGGCAGGGCTTATCCCACTCAGATAGGCACGTCCGGCATCGGTCAGTAAAACATGGCGGCTGGTGCGGTCAAACAGAGCAGCGCCAAGTTGTTCTTCCAGCAAAGCGATCTGACGACTAACTGCACCTTGCGTTAAAGACAGCTCTTCTGCGGCGCTCGAAAAGCTCTGATAGCGCGCGACTGCATCAAAGGCTGCAAGCGCACTTGTAGAAGGAAGCAGGCGTCTCGAAAGTGAAATCATCATCTATTACTAAATGGAATAGTTAGATGAGTAAACGTAAATTGCATGTCGCATAATGCTGCGCCATAGTCTCATCAACCAAATTTGAGGAGATTATTCATGTCGCGTGCCGCATTTAACTGGGAAGATCCATTTCTGCTTGATGAGCAGCTGACCGAAGACGAGCGGATGATCCGCGACTCGGCGCAGGCTTTTGCGAGCGATGTTCTGCTGCCGCGCATTGAAAAAGCTTATCTTGATGAAACGACTGATCCGGACCTGTTTCGGCTGATGGGGCAGGCTGGTCTTCTTGGTGTAACGCTTCCCGAAGAATACGGCGCAGCCAATGCTGGCTATGTTTCCTATGGTCTGGTGGCACGTGAAGTCGAGCGCATCGATTCCGGCTATCGTTCGATGATGAGCGTTCAGTCGTCGCTCGTCATGTATCCGATCTATGCTTTTGGTTCCGACGAACAGCGCAAGAAATATCTGCCGGGTCTGGTTTCCGGCGAATTGATCGGCTGCTTTGGTCTCACCGAGCCTGATGCCGGTTCCGATCCTGCTGGCATGAAAACCCGCGCCGACAAGATCGATGGCGGCTATCGCATCAGCGGTTCAAAAATGTGGATTTCCAATTCGCCGATTGCCGACGTTTTCGTGGTCTGGGCCAAGTCGACTGCCCATGACGGTGCGATCCGTGGTTTTGTGCTTGAAAAGGGCATGAAGGGTCTTTCTGCCCCCAAGATTGGCGGAAAGCTTTCGTTGCGTGCGTCGATCACTGGCGAAATCGTTATGGATGGCGTGGAAGTATCGGAAGATGCATTGTTGCCGAATGTATCGGGCCTTAAGGGTCCGTTCGGGTGTCTCAACCGTGCGCGCTATGGAATTTCATGGGGTGTGCTGGGCGCGGCAGAGGATTGCTGGTTCCGCGCGCGTCAGTATGGTCTCGATCGCAAGCAGTTCGACAAGCCGCTGGCTGGAACGCAGCTTTATCAGAAAAAGCTTGCCGATATGCTGACTGAAATTACGCTCGGCTTGCAGGCATCGCTTCGCGTTGGCCGTCTGTTTGACGAAGGCAAAATGGCGCCCGAAATGATTTCCATCGTTAAGCGCAACAATTGCGGCAAGGCGCTCGATATTGCGCGTCAGGCTCGCGACATGCATGGCGGCAACGGTATTCAGATCGAATATCACGTCATGCGCCACGCTCAGAATCTTGAAACCGTCAACACCTATGAGGGTACGCATGATGTTCATGCGCTGATTCTCGGACGTGCGCAGACCGGAATTCAGGCCTTCTTCTGATCGCCGGAAAGGTTTTGAGAAATGCAGAATACACCGCTTGCGGGTCTTAAAGTCATTGAGCTGGCTCGCATTCTGGCAGGTCCATGGGTCGGACAGACACTGTCCGACCTTGGTGCCAACGTCATCAAGGTCGAAAGCCCTGAAGGTGACGACACCCGCACATGGGGGCCGCCATTTATCGAGGTTGAAGGCGAAAAGTCGGCAGCCTATTTCCACGCCTGTAATCGTGGCAAGCAATCGATTATTGCTGATTTTCGCTCTGATGAGGGCAGGGAGCTTGTGCGCAAGCTGGTTGCCGATGCGGATGTGGTGATTGAGAATTTCAAGCTCGGCGGTCTTGATAAATACGGCCTCGACTATGAAAGCCTGAAAGCAATCAATCCGCGGCTGATTTATTGCTCAATCACGGGGTTTGGTCACACCGGGCCTTATGCACAACGTGCGGGTTATGATTTCATGATCCAGGGCATGGGCGGCATCATGGATCTGACTGGCGAGCCGGACGGGCAACCGCAGAAAATTGGTGTGGCTTTCGCAGACATTTTTACTGGGCTGTACAGCGTCATCGCTATCCAGTCAGCTCTCATCATGCGTGAGCGCACGGGCAAGAGTCAGCATATCGATATGGCGCTGTTTGATTGCATGTCAGCGGTTCTTGCCAATCAGGCGATGAATTATCTGGCATCCGGCGTTTCGCCCAAGCGTATGGGCAATGCGCATCCCAATATCGCGCCTTATCAGACGCTGCCTGTATCGGACGGTTATTTCATTATCGCCTGTGGCAATGACGGGCAGTTTGCAAAACTGACGGCTTTGCTGGGAATCGGTGAACTTGCGCGCGATTCGCGCTTCCTCACCAATGCATCGCGCGTCGCCAATCGTGATGCACTGACGGCAATGCTTGAAGAGCGTACAACGCAATGGTTACGGGATGATATTCTGGAAGCGCTTGCTAAGGCAGGGGTGCCCGCCGGGCCGATCAACACGGTTGAAGACGTGTTTGCTGATCCGCAATTCATCGCGCGCCAGATGAGAATCGATCCCGATGGTGTACCGGGCTTGCGTACGCCAATCCGATTCTCGGACGCCGAACTGAAATTGGATAAGCGCTCGCCAAAACTGGGTGAACATAGCATCGATAAATAATAGAAAACCCCGCTTTAGGCGGGGTTTTGTTTAGGTAGTTGAGATGGTTTGATGCAGCTGAAAAAAGCGCAAAACAAACTATTATTTTTGAATAGGATGGTGCGGTCGAGAAGACTCGAACTTCCACGGGTTGCCCCACAGCGACCTCAACGCTGCGCGTCTACCAATTCCGCCACGACCGCACTGTGTGGTAGAAGCTGAACAATGTCAGCGAGAGGGCATTTAGCAAAACAATTTCGACTGCACAAGGCCATTCTTCAAGTTCATAACAATTGAATGAAATTAATTCATAAAACTCTTAAATACATGATTTTAAAATGCAAAAAGCTTCGCATCATCTGAAGTAAACCAGATAGCAAAGCTTCAACAAGAGCAGATAAAATATTTTGGAAGAGAATGGTGCGGTCGAGAAGACTCGAACTTCCACGGGTTGCCCCACAGCGACCTCAACGCTGCGCGTCTACCAATTCCGCCACGACCGCACTGTGTGGTAGAAGCTGAACACTGTCAGCGATGAGCCGTCTAGCAAATCGATCAGAGAGGCACAAGCTTATTCTTTAGTTAGTTTCAATCTTTTTTGAAATATCGCGTTATTAAGCAGTTATGCTCTGTAGGCGCCTGATATCTTCCAATCGTTTCATCGTTTCTGCATAACCAATATCGATTGCTTCCGAGGCGCGGTGAAAGTCCGCAAGGCCGATTTGTCCAACAGTTGGCATCAAGGAGACATCAGGTGGATCGCCAGCCATACGGGCGCGGGAAATGCGGTCCTGAATGATGTTGAAAGCTTCCATCATAACGCCAGTAATACCAAGGCGGCCTTCGTTTCCGCCATGAATCATCTCGCTTAACGTATCTGGATGCGATTGCGCATGTTTGATGACTGCAGCACGTCCGAACTGATCGTAATGCAGGTTGACGGCCAACACCAACCGCTGCTCGTAAGCGCGACAGACAGAGACGGGCACAGGATTGACGAGGGTTCCATCAACAAGAATGCGTTCCTGCCAGCGAACTGGCTCGAATATACCGGGCAAGGCATAGGATGCGCGCATGGCTTCGACCAGCGGGCCTGTAGAGAGCCAGATTTCATGACCTGTGCGCAATTCGGTGCAGACGGAAACAAAAGGCCGGTCGAGATCTTCGAGACGCAGACCATCAAGGTGTTCGCGCATACGACTATCAAGCTTCATGCCACCGAAAAGTCCGCTGCCGCGCAAGGTTATGTCCAGAAGATTGAACATGCGCCGTCGTGTTAAACTACGTGCAAACTCTTCCAGCTGATCGAGCTTGCCTGCAAGATAGCAACCACCAACCAGTGCGCCGATTGATGTACCGGCGATCATTTCGATTTCGATACCCGCTTCATCAAGAGCGCGAAGCACGCCGATATGAGCCCAGCCGCGCGCTGCGCCGCCGCCTAATGCGAGTGCGATTCGTCGTGGCTCAGGTCGGGCTTGAGGCTTGGCAATTTCGGCACCTTCGATGTTCGAAGGCTGCGAACTGGCTGCTTTACGCTTTTGACCCCAAGGGAACATATCGATCAACACCTCTTGTTTCGGCGAGTTTATCAAAACACTGTAGCGAAACAATAAATGTTAAAAATAACAGCTCGGAAAAATTAAAGCGCATTACGAAAGGTGCGAAATGGTTTTCTGGGCGCGCTCTAGTGGTCGTGATCGCAGGAGCCTTCAATTGAAAGGCTAACTTGACCATTTTCGGACTGAACCTGTCGGTAAAAACACGAGCGGCGACCCGTGTGACAGGTTGGGCCATCGCCAGCTACGCGGACTTTCAGCCACAACGCGTCCTGATCGCAATCAGTACGCAGTTCGATAACGCTTTGAAGATTGCCAGACGTTTCGCCTTTCTTCCAAAGCTTGGATCGCGAGCGCGACCAGTAATGCGCGATGCCAGTTTCAAGCGTCAGGCGCAACGCTTCGTCGTTCATATGAGCGACCATGAGCAACTCGCCATCTTGCGCGTCAGTGACGACCGCCGTGATAAGGCCGGAAGCGTCAAAGCGCGGCATGAAAACCGCGCCTTCTTCAATTGCCTTCTTGTCGGAAGGTTGTGCTGGAAAACTACTCATTTTTGCGCCTGATAATATACTTACTTACGAATAAGAGTCATGAAACGAACCTGTTCGTTCACGTCTGTCTTATAATCGCCGGTAAAGGTCGTGGTGATCGTGCTTGCCCCTTGTTTACGAATGCCACGCATCGCCATGCACATATGTTCAGCGTCAATCAATACGGCAACGCCGCGTGGCTTCAATATACGCTGAATGCTGTCAGCGATCTGAGCCGTAATGCTTTCCTGCGTTTGCAGGCGACGCGCAAAAATATCAACAACACGGGCAATTTTAGACAGACCAAGCACTTTTCCATCTGGCAGATAAGCGACATGTGCCTTCCCAATGATCGGCACCATATGGTGTTCGCAATGTGAGAAGAAGGAAATATCCTTCACCAGCACCATATCGTCATAGCCGGATACTTCTTCAAAGGTGGTGCCAAGCACCTCTTCAGGGCTTTCGGCATAACCGCCAAAAAGCTCACTATAGGACTTCGCTACACGCTTTGGCGTATCGAGCAAACCTTCACGATCAGGATTATCTCCTGCCCAGAGAAGGAGGGTGCGCACAGCGGCCTCTGCTTCAGCCTGCGTTGGCTTTTGCAATTGTGCTGATACAATAGATTCGTCACGGATTTTTTTGATGCGCGCGTCCATCGTTATTCTCCAGTAGCCTCCTTCAAAGAGGAGACGAGTTAAACGGACAATACAACGATGCGCTCAGTTATGAGAGGTCTGAGCGTGCGGTGTATTGATCCGACAACACCAAGTTGCCGGACAGGAATTTATGCGACTTCATAACCATGTGATAATCTGACCATGGCGCAGTCGCGACTTGCCTATTATATAGAGCGCAAAATGCAACTTCAAACCGTAACCGGGCGACAATTTACGTATTTATCCGGCAAGGCAGAAGGTTCGTCTCAATGATCGACGATGTTTATAATAAACGTATCCTTGAATTTGCAGGGAATATTGAAAAGCTTGGCCGCATTGCTGACCCGGATGCCGTTGCGACCGTTCACTCAAAATTGTGCGGTTCAACCCTCACGGTCTATCTTAAGATGCATGATGGCGTGGTTACGGACTTTGCGCATGAGGTAAAAGCCTGCGCATTGGGGCAGGCGTCATCGTCGGTTATGGCACGGCATGTTATTGGCTGTACGTCCGGAGAGCTTAGGGCAGTGCGCGATTCAATGTATGCAATGCTGAAGGAAAACGGTCCTGAACCTGAAGGTCGATTTGAGGATTTAAAATATTTTGAGCCAGTGCGCGAATATAAGGCTCGTCACGCTTCTACGCTTCTGACGTTTGATGCGGTCGTTGATTGCATTCGCCAAATCGAAGAAAAGGTGCAAGCTGCCTGATGTGTGGTTGCGGGAAACATCACACGGGTGATGCCGAGAGGCGCAAAACGCGCCAGACCCGCAACTTCAGCGATCCGTGGCGCAAAACGCCGGGCAGGGTGCTGGGTACGAGTTTGATACGATTATATCAGCTCACACTTTCTTCCTTCATCGGCAATTCGTGCCGCCATATGCCAACCTGTTCCGAATATACCTACGAATCTGTAGCACGATATGGCTTGTGGAGTGGCAGCTGGATGGGGCTTTTCCGGATCATGCGTTGTGGGCCGATGGGCACCCACGGTTTTGATCCCGTGCCGAGAGAATTAATTCCTTATTTCAAGTGGTATTTGCCGTGGCGCTATTGGCGCGTTTCGTCACCCAAAAATTAAATTCTTTCATAAAATCTGTTGATGAATTTCGCGTTGATTAGAATTCGTTAATGGTAATTCTGTTTTATCAGGAAACGCAAATCAGTTTTAACCAACGTCTTTTTGACGCCGCATTTCAGCTGCATTTGCATCGTGTTTTCTAGTCTTGCGAGCCATCATGCATAAATCGTCTTCCCGCATCGCCCAGCTTGTTGCCGGTGTTGCGCTTTCTGCCAGTGTTTTCTGTGCAACCAGCGCCATGGCCAATGTTTCTTGGGTCGTATTTGATGCGGATACGGGCGTAGTGGTGGGGCAGGACGGAGCAACTGAGCAACACGCGCCAGCATCGCTGGCCAAAATGATGACGCTCTATCTGGCATTTGAAGCGTTGAAGACAGGTCGTATCCATTGGGATGATCAAATGCCGGTGACAAAGAATGCTTCGGCGAAAGTCCGCATGAAGCTTTATCTTAAGCCCGGTGAGACGATTTCTGTTCGTGACGCTATCAATGGCATGATCATCGTATCGGCCAATGATGCAGCGACAGTTATGGGCGAGTATCTTGGCGGTTCGGAAGCAGGTTTCGGTCGTTTGATGACGCAGAAAGCCCGAAATCTCGGTATGAAAAGCACTTATTTCGTCAATCCATCGGGTTTGACAGGGCATTTGCCACAGCTGACAACTGCCCGCGATATGGCGGTGCTTGGAATGTCGCTTCGCCGTGATTTTCCTCAGGAATATGCGTTATTTTCACAGCGTTCGTTTGAATATAAAGGCCGTCCATTTAACGGCCATAACAATCTGATGTATCGTTATCAGGGCGTTGACGGCATTAAGACCGGATATACCGATGTCTCGGGCTATAATCTGGTTTCATCCGCAATCATCAACAACAAGCATCTTGTTGGCGTTGTTCTTGGTGCCGGATCGTCACGTGAGCGCGATGATCGCATGTCGAAGCTCCTCACGCGCTTTGGCACAGAAGGAGCCGGATTTGCAGGACGTGAATTGACTGCCTTTGCTGCGCCAATTGAAAATGCTCTGCCAATCGTCACGCAGATTAAGCCCCCTGAGCCAAAAGAAGATGCCGTCTCGGATATGATCGATGATTCCAAGATAGAGCAGGGCGATGGTGGTTTTCTGGTTAATCCTGCAGCGTCGCCATGGCGTGTTCAGGTCGGTATGACGCCATCGCGCAAAGGTGCGGACGAGTTGCAGGCGAAATATTTGCCAGTCGTAGACCGGTTGGTGCCGGGCACCAAAGCTGAGATTTCGACCGCGCCGCGTGGTCGCAAGCTTTATCGCGTTCGCTTTACCGGCTTTAAAGATTCAGATGCTGCGCAAAGGACCTGTACCCAGCTCAAATTGCAGGGTGTTCCGTGTTTGGCTATTCGCAACTGATTTCAGCCAAATTTGAGACGTCCTGAAAGCACCGTGATGCAGTTTGCCACGGTGCTTTTGCTTTACGTAATGGCCAAAAAAGATTATTAGCCGGTCTTCATTTCCTGTTGTGCAAGCAACATATAGATGGTTCTGCCAATTCAAAGCAGGATCGTTTCATGACTAACCACCCGCAATCGTTGGCGGGACTGGATAAGGACAATACGATGTCGAATGTTTCCATGCAGTTTCCTGATGGATCGGTGCGCGAATATAATGCTGCAACAACCGGTTTCGAGTTAGCTGAATCAATCTCCAAATCACTTGCTAAAAAGGCCGTGGCTTACGCCGTAGATGGCACCGTGCGCGATCTGTCTGATCCGCTTGGCGCTTCCGGTGCAATTGAAATTCTGACCCGCGAAGACCCGCGTGCGCTTGAATTGATCCGTCATGATACGGCACACGTTCTTGCAGAAGCCGTGCAGGAGCTTTTCCCGGGCACACAGGTTACAATTGGTCCGGTTATCGAGAATGGTTTTTATTACGACTTTGCGCGTAATGAACCGTTCACACCCGATGATCTGCCGGTGATCGAAAAGAAAATGCGCGAAATCATTCAGCGCAACAAGCCGTTCACCAAGCAGATCTGGTCACGCGAAAAGGCCAAGCAGGTTTTTGCCGATAAGGGCGAGAGCTATAAGGTCGAACTGGTTGATGCGATCGCTGAAGGTCAGGATCTCAAGATCTACAATCAGGGCGAATGGTTCGATCTTTGCCGTGGCCCGCATATGGCGTCCACAGGTCAGATCGGTAACTCCTTCAAGTTGATGAAGGTTGCAGGTGCTTACTGGCGCGGCGATTCAAACAATCCAATGCTGACGCGTATTTACGGAACAGCATTTGCCAATGACGCTGATCTCAACGCTTATCTTCATATGCTTGAAGAAGCCGAAAAGCGCGATCACCGCCGTTTGGGCCGCGAAATGGATCTGTTCCATTTCCAGGAAGAAGGTCCGGGCGTTGTGTTCTGGCACGCCAAAGGCTGGCGCATGTTCCAGACGCTTGTGGCCTATATGCGTCGTCGTCTCGATAGCCATGGCTATCAAGAAGTCAACGCACCACAGGTGCTGGACAAGTCGCTTTGGGAAACTTCAGGTCACTGGGGTTGGTATCGCGACAACATGTTCAAGGTCACGGTTGCCGGTGATGATACCGACGATGACCGCGTATTTGCACTAAAGCCAATGAACTGCCCGGGTCACGTTCAGATATTTAAGCATGGTCTTAAGTCTTACCGAGATCTGCCTATAAAGCTTGCAGAGTTTGGCAATGTGCATCGTTACGAGCCTTCGGGTGCTTTGCATGGTCTGATGCGTGTGCGCGGCTTCACACAGGATGATGCGCATGTGTTCTGTACCGAAGAACAGATGGCTGCGGAATGCCTGCGTATCAACGATCTTATCTTGTCGGTCTACAAGGATTTCGGCTTCAAGGAGATCACGATCAAGCTCTCGACACGCCCTGAAAAGCGCGTCGGTTCGGACGAATTGTGGGATCGCGCCGAAAGCGTGATGATGACGGTTCTTGAGCAGATCAAGGAACAGTCGGACGACATCAAGACCGGCATTTTGCCGGGCGAAGGTGCCTTCTACGGTCCGAAGTTCGAATATACGCTGAAAGACGCGATCGGTCGTGAATGGCAATGCGGAACAACTCAGGTTGACTTCAACCTACCGGAGCGTTTCGGCGCATTCTATATCGATAGCAATTCGGAAAAGACTCAGCCGGTTATGATCCATCGCGCAATCTGCGGTTCGATGGAACGTTTCCTCGGGATTCTGATCGAAAACTTTGCTGGTCATATGCCGCTTTGGTTCGCTCCAATTCAGGTCGTTGTAGCAACCATTACATCCGAAGCTGACGGTTATGCTGCTGAAGTTGCAGCCAAGCTTAAAGCTGCTGGCTTGCAGGTCGTGACTGACGTTCGCAACGAGAAGATCAACTACAAGGTCCGTGAGCATTCGGTTCAGAAGGTTCCGGTCATTCTGGTTTGCGGTATGCGTGAAGCGGAAGAAAAGACGGTCAATATGCGTCGTCTGGGGTCACGCGATCAGGAATCGATGACACTGGATCAGGCAATTGCGCGTCTCATAGAGGAAGCAACGCCGCCGGATTTGCTGCGTCTGCGCAAAGCATAATTGTAAAAAGCCCGCCTAAGCGGGCCTCAGACTGCTGACAAACCCGTCGATTTTTTTGGCGGGTTTTTGGTGTTTTGTGAGTGCGTGTTCAGATGGTGTTTTCGGGGCTGGGTGGGCGGAGTTTGAAGTGGGCTTGAGAGCCCTCATCCCCAAGCTGGTTTTGGGGTTTTCGTCATCGCCATTGCGATCTTCTTGATATTCTGGGCGCTCGCTGCAAGCAGGCATTGCCATCTGACCTGGATGAGACCGCGAAAGAGGCATAGCGGTGCCCGTGTAGCTGTTTGGCATCGGCAAACGAGCGTTCGACCGTCTCTTTGCGCCGCTTGTAGATCACCTTGCCCCACGTCGTCTTGCGGTTCATGCCGGTGCGCTCTCGGGCATCAGCCCAGACATGCCGGGTAATGGTCCGCTCCGCCTTGGCGTTTGCGGTGCACGATGCCAGAAGCGGGCAGTCGCAGCACACTGACGGGTCCGAGCGGTAGTGCTTGTAGCCGTTGCGGTCGGTGGTGGCGTAGCTGAGTAACTGGCCTTGAGGGCAGCGATAACCGTCCGCCTCGGGCTCGTAGACGAATTTCGATTTGGCGACCATCCCCTCTTTGGGCGGGGTCGGCCTGCGATAGCCGGTCACGCCAAGGATTTGCCTGCCCTCCAGACCTCTGGCCCCTCCAGACCTCTAGCAATGCCTGCCGTGGCATAGCCCGCATCCAGACCGACTGCGCCGACAGTGAATTCGAAGCGTTCACGCTGCCGGTCCAATCGTTCGAGATAGACGATGGAGTCATGCACATTGGCTGGCGTCACATAGGTATCAGTGATTATGGCATGGCGGCCATCGACCGTGCGGTGATCGAGATAAAAGAAACCCTTAGGCTTACCGTCGCGGACCATGTAACCGCTATCGGGATCGGTATGACTGACCTTGGTTTCCTTCACCTCAGCTTCGCGTTCCTTGTCCTTCAACGGCTTCTGGCCGTGCGCCACACGCTCGGCCTCAATCGCCCGGTCGAGATCGGCCCAGTAGTCGGCTCGCGACTTCTTCAGCATCACCAGATCGTACTTGCCCTTGTTGGCATTGGCCTTCAGATGGGTCGAATCCGTATAGAGCACCGTGCCATCCACCAGGCCATGGCGGATCGCCTGCTCCACGATCGCATCGAAGATGTCCTGCGCCACGGACGTGTCGTTGAAGCGGCGGCGACGGTTCTGGGAAAGCGTCGAGGCCTCGAAGACCGGGTCCGTCAGCTTCATGCGCAAGAACCACCGATAGGCGACATTCACCTCGATCTCGCGCACCAACTGACGCTCCGAGCGCACCCCGAACAGGTAGCCGATGAACAGCGCCTTGAACATCAGCGTCGGATCGAGCGGCGGCCGACCGTTGTCGGCGCAGTAGAGCCTCGCGACGCGATCATGAATGAAGGAGAAGTCGATCACCGCGTCGATCTTGCGAAGCAGGTGATCCTTCGGCACCAGGCTATCTAGTGTCACCATCTCGAGAGCCGTCTGTTCGGGAGCGGGTTTCTTCAACATGGCCCAGTGAATCATAAACCCCCAGCTCGCGCCAGGGGTTTGTCAGCAGTCTGAAGCGGCATTTTGGCTGCGTTTTTCTGATTTATGTCCGTTTTTCTTAACGCAGACGTCCACTTGCATGAGCCAGCATCGTGTAAACTTTGCCGGTGTCCGACGTCAGGTAAGTCTGAGTTACCATGTTGTCGCGGTCGTTACGTGCAACGTCTTCGAGCAAGCGCTGGAAGTCGTCCATGTAGCGATCAACCGCGCGCCGGAACTCACCATCGGTCTGATATTTACGCTTGATGTCATCGAACGTCTGCTGACCCTTGAGGGTATAAAGACGACGCGTGAAGACATTGCGCTCACCGCGGCGGTAACGATCCCACAATTCAACCGATGCTTCATGATCAATTGCGCGAGTGATATCGACCGAGAGCGAGTTGAGCGATTCAACAACATGGCTGGGCGAACGTGGGGTCTGTGTTGGCTGTGCCTGAGAAGGAGCAGAAACTTCATCTTCAACCGATGCACGAGCAAGAAGGTCAGAAACCCAGCCGCGTGGTTTTTCGGAAGACTGTCCTGGTTGCGCAACCTTTGGAACCTCAACTGGGCGGCTGCGAACTGCCACGTCTGCCTGCTGCGGGCGCGCTGCTGCTACAGGCGCCTGAACCGGAGCAGGTGCTGCACGCTGTGTCTCTACTGGACGCGAAACCCGACGATCTGCACGGCTTTCGCCAACATCGACCAGACGGCCCGACTTATTGACGATTTCAGCCAGCTCTTTCAGAGCATTGATCTGCTCGCCAACTGCCCTGCGCATTGCGCTCGTCGTTTCCTTGGCTTCCGCGGGCATATCGAGAACGCCGCGCTTGAGTTCGCCGCGGGTCGTGTCGAGTTCGCTGCGAATTTCCGTTGCAGTGCGACGAATATCGTCGGTAGCAGCAGAGAACTTCTGGGAAGCCTGTTCAACGATCTCAGCGACGCTTTCGCGCATCTTTTCAGCCGATGTGCGTGTCTGGCCTTCGGCGCGCTGGAATGCGAGCGTGACAACAGATTCAAACGACTGCATCAACTTTTCGATGCCTTCCGATTTTTCAACGAGACCAGCAGCCAGCTTGTCGAGTGCCAGGTGACGATCTTCTAGCGTACCAGCAAGACCGTTCTGTGCTGAGTTAATCATATCGGAAGCAGTCGCGAGAACCTTTCCATGATCTTCAAAACGCTCGGCAATATCTGCAATCTGCGACAAAGTTCCATCGGAGAGTGCGCGAAGGGTGCCTATATTTGTATCAATGAGACCAGTCGAAGCCTGGAACATCTGCGCTGCACGGTTTGCATTCTCAACAAAGTTACTTGTCGTTTCGACAAGGCGGCCATCGATGCTATTGAGGTTGTTCGCGGCCGCATCGATCAACTTGCCAAGTTCGCCATTCGACGCCGAGAGGCGTTCAATCAGCTCACTGACATTTTCCGAAAGACCGGATTTTGCCTGCTGAACCGCAGCAATGGTTTCAGCTGTACGGTTAGCCAGTGCGTTGACGAGGGCAGCATTTTCCGCACGCAGACGATCGGTTGCTGCATGGGTTGCCTGTTCGAGCTGTTCTGCAAGGCCTCGACCGCTATCAGCCAGACGCTGAACCAAAGGTTCCGCAGTATCGTTGAGGATCTGCGTAATCTCCTGCGAACGAGCGGAGAGAACCGCATTGAGTTCGCGGGTACGTTCTTCAAGGGTAACAGCAGTTGTATCCGTTACCTGAGCGATACGCGCTTCAACAGAACCGAGTTCCATAGTGATACGCGAACCAATGTCTCCCAGACGTGTCGCAATAGCATCTGCGCGCTCGGTAAGACGAGCTTCGGTCCCCGACAGATTCTCAGTAACGCTGGTTGAGAAGGCTTCACTATGGCCAGCCAGCGTTTCACTGGTCTTGGTTGCAGTATCAGCGATACGTGCTTCAATTGCTGAAAGTTCGCCGGTGAGGCGGCTTTCAATGGCTTCAAGGCCAACAGCAATCGCGCTTGCACGCTCGTTAAGACGCGCTTCGGTGCCTGCGAGATTGTCGGCAACGCTCGACGAGAAGGCTTCGCTGTGGCCAGCCAGTGTTTCACTTGTCTTGCTTGCAGTATCAGCAATACGGGCTTCAATCGCCGAAAGCTCGCCGGTGAGGCGGCTTTCAATGGCTTCAAGGCCGCCGGCAATGGTGCTTGCACGCTCATTCAAACGAGCTTCTGTGCCTGCCAGATTTTCAGCAACGCTTGCAGCAAAGGCTTCACCGTGTCCGGCCAGCGTCTCGCTGGTTTTGGCAGCGGTCTCTGCAATGCTGTATTCAATCTCGGACATACGGGATGCAATTGCATTTGCGCGTTCGCTGAGGCGTTGTTCTGTGGCGGCGAGATTATTGCTGAGATCAGCAGTGAAGCTCTGTCCAAATCCATCAAGCGACTGACCAGCTTTCGCAGCTTCTGCGGAAAGAATGCTTGCTGCTTCTGTGATCTTGTCACGCAGCGAACCTGCAACCGTGCCAGCACTCTGCTCAAGAGCACGACGAACATTATCGACGCCAATCGCAAGCGCCTTTTCCATTGTCTGCGTGCGTTCTTCGATAATACCAGTCTGGCCTTCAAAGACGCGGCTGATGCTATCGCTGCTGTTTTCAATCGCATTGTGCAGGTTGTCTGTTCGCTGCGAAAGAATATCTCCGTGATCTTGTAGTGCCTGGCTCAGCGAAGCTGTGCTTTCAGTCAATGTTTCACGAATTGCAGCCGTGCGACCTTCAATGGTCTGTTCATGACCATCAAGAATTTGGGCAAGGGCACTATTGTGATCGTTCAGGACCGAACGAAGACCGCTTGTGCGTTCTTCAACGCGCTGTACGTGATCGGTAAATGTCGCCTCGAATGCATCGCGGCTGGCACCGATCGTTTGGCTGATGGCATGCGAACGCTCGTCAAACACGCGAGCAAGCTCCTGCTGATTTCCAGCAATGAGCGCCTCTAGCGATGCAACACGTTCATCGAAAGTGCGCGCCAAAACTTCGCGATTTTCATTGAAGTTATCGCGTAATGCTGTTGTGCGTTCGTCCATCAACTGAGCAAGCATAGCCTGATTGCCGGCAATGACACCGCTAAGGGAAGCAGCGCGTTCATCCAGTGAACGGGCGTGATCAGCAAATGTCGCATCAAGACGCGAAGCATTGTTTGCCATTTCTTCCTGAAGAACGTTGGTTCTGTCAGCGAGAATTGCCGCATGATGTTCCGCAACCGAATTGAGAGCCGAAGCGCTTTTGTTGATAGCGCTTTCGATGTCGTTTGTGCGGGCAGCAAGTGTATCGGCATGACCGCGAATAACAGCTGAAACGCGCTCGGTCTCACCTTCAAGCGACGCTGCAAGAACATCACGGCTTTCCGACAACTTACCGGCAAATGCTGTGGCATTTTCATTGAGAACATTACCGACGCTGACGCTGATCGAGGTCAGATCATCACTGATCTTTGCCTTTGTCTCATCGATCATCGTGCTCAGTGCATTGCGGCCACCTGAGAAGGTTTCCGCAATCTCACGGGTACGTGCAATGAGGTTTTCATTAATCTGACGCGAGCGGGTTTCAAGAGCCGCGTTGAGCTTCTCCGTGCTGCTATCGAGCGCATGAGCGCGGTTTTCAAACTCGCTAAGCAGCGAGCGACCACGTTCATTAAGCGTGGTGTCGAGCTGAGTCAGACGTGCATCAAACTCACTGACCATCGACTGCGTTGCTTCACCAAGAAGTGTCGCAATGCCAGCGGTACGCTCATCAAGTGCCGCGCTAACGCGTTCTGAAATCTCACGCGACTGCTGGTCAAGTGTCGTAATACGAGAGTCGAGCTGGCTTGAGAAAGCTTCACCAGAAGTCGTGATGCGGGTGGCAATGTCGCCAGTACGCGTTTCAATTGCATCAGCAATTGCACCGCCGCTTTCATTAATGCTGCTGATCAGACGCTCACCGGAATCGCCCAAGAGAGAGCTGAGCTGTTCAGATGCTGATGCAACATTATCACGTATAATGTTGGCAGCGCTCGACAATTCTTCTTTGAGCTGCTCATGAGCGCCTGTAATGGACGAGCGTACGCGCTCCGCATGGCTGACCACAGCTTCGCGTTCATTGCCAAGATCGCTCACGAGCGAACGAATACGAACTTCGTTATCTGTATAAGCGCGCTCTAGCTGATTGACTTCAGACTGAACAAGCGTTTCCAGCTCAACAGCGCGTGCAAGTGTGCGTTCAATGCCTTCATTCATCGCAGCAACTTCGCGACGAACAGCCTGACTGAGCGTCGATACGCGATCCCCAGCTGCTGCTTCAGGCTGCAAGAGTTTAAGTGCTGCTTCCGACATGCTGCGTGCAGCAACATGCATTTCCTGCGCGCGCTTAACGATGTGCGCAAAGCCCCAGAACATCGCGACTGGAAGTGCGACACCAGCCATCACGCCGATACCAGCAGGTGAGGAAAAGAAATTTGTGGTTGCCTGCAGGCTCGAAAACACGTCAGGGCTGATTGCCTTGCTAATCGCAACGCCGCCGGCGGCCCAAAGGACGCTCATGGCAGTTGTCGTCCAGTAGAGCTTGGAAGAGCGTTCTGTTACGCGGCGAGGCGCAGCAGTGATTGTACGGCTGCTACGGGAATCGTCATTGGCCGGTGTAAGAGCTGCGGCAGGCGTGGCAGCAACAACAGGCGCTGGCGAAGCGGCGGGCTTCGGTGCAGTTTGCTCAGCGGCAGGCTTTGCTTTGTTGGCTGGCTTTGGCGCAACATTGGCAGCTTCTGGCTTAGCAGTTGGGAAGGCAGCATTAACAACTGGCGGCATGGGTGGCGCGGCAGGGCTGGCAATGACGGAAACGGTTGCAATCGCTTCAGCCTTCGCAGTTCCTTCGGTAGTAATGTCTACAGGAGAAACAGTCGCAGCATCGACCACTTTCGTGTTCTGCTCAGCAACTAGTTCTTCGGCTGCGCGCGAAATCTGCTCTTCGAGGTCATCAACAGAGAACTCTTCGTCAAGTGCACTCAGATCCATATCAATGTCAAAGTCGTCACCGAATTCGATGTCGAGTGCATGTTCAAGTGCCTGTTCAACCTCGTGGTCGAGCTTTTGCGCCTTGGATTTAGAAGCCATAGCCTTGCCTACCTCGTACTCTTTACTGCGACGGCCGGATCAACTGAGAGCCGTTACAAAACTTACTCCGCCATTTTTCATCGTATCGGCTCGGGCTTGTTAAGGAAATAGGCGCCCAAGCTTGATCTGTAAAACTTTAAATACAAGGTTAACAGAAATGACCTGAGTTGCATAAAACCCCGGAAATCTGGCGTTTCATAGTTAATGATCATTCTGTGGAAATCGCACTCGCTTATCCTATAACCAAAATATCTATTCTTCAATTCGTTAACAAAAATACACGTAAAAAGTGAACTGGCAATATTCTGCACTTTTGGGTTTGATTCAACTTTGCTGCATCGTGCCCGTATCGAATAGGCTTATTGACGCCGATATTAATGTTTTCATCGTGGTCCCGACAAGGGGTGGGATGCTAATGGCAGCGTTTAACCCCAGAAGATGTGATCATAACGGCATATTGGCGCAGTTGGCTTAAACAACAGGTTATGGCGGTTGAAACTCTTTGAATAAGGCCGTATTTGCGTCTGCAAGATATTAATAGAACTCACAGCGATCACTTTGCATCGCATGAGCTTATCAAACACGCAGAACGCGCGTGTTCAGGAACTTAAAATGACAAAGATTATCTTCGTATCCGCCGATGGCGCTTCACGCATTGAAGTTGAGGCTGATAACGGATCAAGTGTGATGGAAGCGGCTGTTCGCAATGGCGTGCCGGGGATTGATGCCGAATGCGGCGGTGCTTGTGCCTGTGCAACCTGTCACGTTTATATTGACGAAGAGTGGACCGAGGTTGTTGGCGGACCAGATGCCATGGAAGAAGACATGCTGGATTTCGCTTACGAGCCGCAGCCCAACTCGCGTCTTTCCTGTCAGGTCCGTGTAAGCGATGAGCTCAATGGTGTTGTGATCAGAGTGCCAGAACGCCAGAACTAAGATTGTATTATATAAGGATGCCGCTGAAGTGTGTTCATGCACCTCAGCGGCATTTGTAATTTTCGGCTATTGAACCATCTTTTCGAGCTTATATGTTAGCAAGCGTTCAAAGCGGCGCTCGAAATTGATCGTTTCAACACGGTCAAATCTTTCCTGCGCTTTATCATGTGCTGCCATCAGCTTTTCCGTTACTTTATCAATGTCAGCGCGGAGCGAAGCGCAATCTTTGCGGCTGCGTAAGGACCGTATTTGACGTTCCATTTCGCTTGCATGGCTGCGGGCAATCACGATATGACTTTCTTCGTGGCGGCGAATATCCTGATAAAGTGTATCCCAGATCAGTGCGATTTCCGGTTCAGCTTTGCGGCGCTGTTTCCAACGTGGCAGCATGACCTTAGCGTGAACGTTCACATAAACATCCTGCACCTTACAGGCTTTCTGACCTGTGGCGCGGCCATAACGAACTTTAGCATCAAAACGTATCTCGGCGGCACCCGGATGATGCTGGCCAGTCTTTTTCAGAAAAGGCCCGCTTCGTGACAAAGCCTTATCGAGATCTTCTGCAGTTTTTCCATTCACATTATAATAGCTGAAGGTTCGGAAAATCGAAGCTGCCTGCGCCTGTGGAGCAATGATGGCAAAAGCCAGTCCCAATGCCAGAACTCGTTTTTTCAAAGACATGTTCCGGCACCTCTTCATAAACCAGAAAGAAAATTGCAAATTCATTGATGAGCAACATGGCATGCAATCGTCAAGAGAACTATAACGCATTCATAAAATGGCACTCTCGTTAGAGAGTTGTGTTGGCAGCGTTAATAAACAATTGGAATATCATTGAATGATCAAACAATGGCAGCTCGCTCATGGCCGTAGCCTCCAATTGGGTTCAAAATCGGTCATCATGGGTATTTTGAACGTTACACCAGATTCTTTCTCCGATGGTGGCAAGCATATTGAGCTGGATAATGCGGTGGCTGCTGCAAAAACAATGCTTGATGAAGGCGCTACGATAATCGACGTGGGTGGTGAATCAACCCGTCCGGGTGCGGCCAAAGTCGACGCAGAAACCGAAGCTGCGCGCGTTGTGCCAATCATTCGTGCACTGACCGAGCAATTTGGCTGTATCATTTCTATTGATACCTACCGCGCTTCAACCGCGCGGCTTGCGGTGGAAGCGGGTGCACATATCGTCAATGACGTCTGGGGACTGCAAAAAGAACCGGAAATTGCACAAGTTGCGAAAGAGACGGGTGCGGGGCTTGTCATTATGCATACAAGCCGGGACCGGGAGATCGATGCAGACGTGATCGCCGATCAATTTGCATTTCTGGATAGGTCACTCGAAATAGCGGGCAGGGCAGGCATCAACGCTTCGAATATTACGCTTGATCCGGGTTTTGGCTTTGGCAAAAGTCAGGATGAGGACATTGCGCTGATGGCGCACATGGAAGAATTGCAGCGTTTCGGTTATCCTCTGTTGGTCGGGACTTCGCGGAAGCGCTTTATCGGTGCGATGACCGGACAGGCTGAGCCTTTGCAGCGCGATATAGGAACTGCTGCGACATCGGTAGCGCTACGCTTGGCAGGAGCCGGCATTTTCCGCGTTCATAATGTCGCGTTTAACAGAGACGCCCTTGCAGTTGCTGATGCTATCCTGCAAAGCAGAGCACGTTCACAATAGGAAAAGAGCCGTGTATACCATCCGCATTATGAATTGCGCTTTCTTCGCGCATCACGGCGTCTTTGACGAAGAGAATAAGCTCGGGCAGCGCTTCTATGTCGATGCAATACTTGATGTTGATGCCGGTTCATCCCTGGAAAATGACGATATTGAAGGCACTGTTCATTATGGCATCGCCTTTACCGTTATTCAGGACATTATTACTGGTCGTCAGCGTTATCTGATCGAAACACTTGCGCTGGACGTCGGCAAAGCTTTGACTGAACGTTTCCCGCAGATCAAACGCGCCGAAATCACCATTCGCAAGCCAAATGCGCCGGTTCCGGGTGTACTTGACCATGTTGAAGTTACGGTGGTTTATCCGCGCTGATGAACAATGAATTGCCTTATCGCGCCTGGCTTGGTCTTGGCGGCAATATTGATGATCCAATTGCGTCTATCGCAAAAGCCTTAAGACTGCTTGATGCCCGGCACGACACAGAAGTCGTCTCAGTATCGAAGGTCTATCGCACACCGCCCTGGGGCAAGACGGATCAGGCTTGGTTTCATAATGCCTGTGCGGAAATCAAAACCACGCTTGCACCGCTTCAATTGATTGAGATCTGCCTTGATGTTGAGCGTTCATTGAAGCGCGTTCGCCTTGAGCGTTGGGGACCGCGTATCATTGATATTGATATTCTTGCGATGCAAACAAAAGCAGGAGAGGCGATCATCATGAATGATGCGACGCTCGAACTGCCGCATCCGCGCATTCAGGAGCGGGCTTTCGTACTGGTTCCACTCAATGATATTGCCCCAGAACTTAATATCTCATGCAAAAGTATTTCCGAATGGAACGCTGCCTGCGCGAGTTCTGACATAGAAAAAGCCCGCACAGATGCGGGCTGGTGGCTTGAAGAATAGAGAGCTTTAGTTTTTCGCGATGCTGCCAACAGCGATATTGTCAACGCGCTTGAGGCTCATACCGATCACCGGAACCAGTTCTTTCTCGACACGAACAGATACTGTGACATTCATCGTATTTTTATCAGCAACACGCGCAAGCATCGCGCCGTTCAATTCTTTGCGGTTAAGACCAAGAACAACCTTGTTGCCTGTGACCGTGCCGGAAGTGACGTTCAGGCCCTTGCCTTCTGCACCATCGTTAAACTTACCGGAATAGGTAGAGCCATCGCGTGTGATTGTCGCTTTCATCGCCTGTGAGAAAACACCAACGCGGCATGTACCATCAAGTGTCATGCCGACTGCGGCATCCGGCGTTGTGCCAGCGAGATTGCAGACGAATTTGGTGCCTTTGTATTTACCAGCAACAATTTCACCCGGACCGGACCACTGGCCTTCGATTGTCTGGAAAAACTGTTCATCCTTATCTGCGGCTAGAGATGGCGCAACGAAAAGCGATGCGGGCAGGAGCGTGAGGCATGCAGCGATGGTGTTTTTCATAGTCAGCTCTGTCCCGGAATTTTGGCCTGAAGGGCACAGTTCCAATAGATTATTTGTAAACACGCCGCAACCGAAGGGCAGAGTGTTTTATGGCGCAAGGATCAAAGATTCGAACACCCTAAATTCATCTCTCATAATCGTCGTGAATGGTTAATGCTTTATTGTCATCGCTATTAAAGCTGGCAAATTTAGCGAGAATAAAAAGCTTTCTAGCTACGATCCTTTGACTTTACAGCCTTATCGCCATTTAATCGAGCGATATCGCCAATAAAGTCGCCAACACCGGGGCGTTTTTCTGCATTAAACGGGAAGGGTCGAACCACATCCATAGCGGCAATGCCGATCCGCGCGGTCATCAGACCGTTGACCACGCCTTCGCCGAGCTTTGCCGAAAGGCGCGACGCAAGCCCATGTCCGATGAGTTGCTGAATAACGCTATCGCCCATGGCAATCGTGCCTGTGACTGCCAGATGTGCCACAACGCGACGAGCCAACTTGAGAAAGCCAAGCGTTCCCGGTCGCCCACCATAGAGCTGTGAAAGCCGGCGTATGAGACGCGCTGATTCAAAAATTACATAGCCAATATCAACAAGCGCACGCGGGCTGATAGCCGTGACAATCGAAACACGCTTCGACGCATTGAGGATCAGCGCACGTGCTTCACGGTCCAGCGGGCGAAGGATTTCAGTCTCGGCAAGGCGAATGAGATTACGACCATCAATGATCTCATTGGTCAGACCATCCAGCATCTGCCGTCCGCGTGCGGTTTCCGGCAGACTTGCTGCGATCCCACGCAACTCATCAACCGCTTTTCGCGCTGCTGCCATATCATCGCGCTCAGCCGCATCTGCCGCGTGTTTTCGCAAGTGCTGCACCGAGGCAAGCCGTCGAAGAGCCATCAACTCGCGCGCAATAATTGTCACAAATGCAGCAAGCGCCACCATCGCCACGCCAAGCGCTGTCCAACCAAGCCAATCAGCGCGTGAGAATAGCGCCTGAATGAGATCTTCAATCCAGATGCCAATGGCAAAGGACGCGAGAACACCCAGAGCACCAAACAAGACCTTGCTCAAAGACCATCGGCTACGCGGTGGTGCTTCAAAAGTCGGATCCAGAATCTCAAGTTCTGCAGCTTCCTCTTCACTCAGCGCAAAAACATCAATGTCGGGTACGACTTTTTCAAGATCGGTAACGGCACGTGGGCGGCGCGGTGTTTCTGCCGCGACAACCTTTTCCGCAGGCTGCTGAACGCTAAAGGCCGCTGGTTTGCGTGGAGGTTGCTCACTCATGCCAGACGATCTCCAATCAGAAACTGCAATGCACGATCCAGCCGGATATGCGGCAGCGAAAGCGTGATACCTTCCGCCGTGCGTTCAAGGCGCGGCGGGCGAAAACGGACGAAGCGAATTGCAGGATCATCACTCGAAAGCGATGGTTCGAATATTACATTAGGATTTTTTGGTAAATCACCGGGAAATATAGCAGTTTCTGTTTCACCATCAAAGATTTCACCATCGATCCGCTCCCCCTTGAGTGGCGTTCCGATGATAACTGGCAGCGTGTCCTTGCCTTCTTTAACCGTTGCTTCGCGAGTGGCGCGAACAGCAGCCATAGCCAGAACCTCAATGTCGGCACCAGAAAAATCTGCTCGCTCAATCGCGCGTTCGACCAGGCGCCGAACAATGGCTTGCAAGCGGTCATGGCTTTCGTGATGCAGATGATCGGCCTTCGTGGCGGCCACCAGAATACGACCAATGCGGCGCTGAATAAGCCCCGTCAGCAAATTCGCACGACCGGGGCGGAAGCAGGACATGATGTCGGTCAGTGCTCGTTCAAGATCGGCAACAACAGCGCCACCAGCATTCATAGCTTGCATGGCGTCAATCAGGATGATCTGGCGATCAAGACGCGCGATATGCTCGCGAAAAAACGGCTTTACGACATGTGTTTTATAGGACTCATAACGGCGTTCCATCATTGCAGCCAGACTGCCGGTTTTGAAATCTTCCGGTTTCAAATCGGGCAGAGGCGCGAATGTCAGGGCAGGTGACCCATCCAGATCACCGGGCATCAGGAAACGCCCCGGAGGAAGCGTCGATAATGCCCGCTCATCAGCCTTACCAGCACGCAAATAGGCAGTAAAACTCTTCGCAAGGCGCTGCGCGGTCAGTTCATCGGCATTATCGGAAGGCGTGACGGTGTGGGCTTCAGCAATCCACTCCTGAGCCAGATCCTTATGCGTCGGTTCGTTTGCGAGCGCAAAGGAATCGGCACTGAACTCACGATAGGTCTTGCCGAGCAAGGGCAGGTCGAGCAGCCACTCACCCGGATAATCGACAATATCAACGGAAAGTCGACCCGGAGAAAGCCAGCGCCCCCATGCCGATGCGGTTTCATATTCAATTGTCAGGCGAAGCTGCGATATGGCACGAGTAGAATCCGGCCAGATGCGATCATCAAGCAGCGCTGAAAGATGTTCTTCATACTGAAAACGCGGCACAGCATCATCTGGTTGCGGCTCAAGCTGCGAGCGCGATATGCGGCCTGACTTATACGCTTCGAATAGCGGCAGACGACCGCCATGCACCATGTTATGCACAAGAGCCGTGATGAAAACGGTTTTGCCCGCGCGGGACAGACCAGTGACACCAAGCCTAAGCGAAGGAGACATCAGGCCGGTTGCCCGATCGGTCAACGTGTCGAGTGCGATCCGTGCTTCATCGCCGAAACTGGTCAGTTTTACCAATTGTGCCCTCGTAAAAATTGCGCCATATCAAATCCATAGATAGGAACTTGTGAGGCATATCAACAAGGTGTCAGCAATATCGTTGTGCTATGCATTCAGCGTGGAACTAGAAAACTTTCCAGGAAACCCTGCTTCTGCGCAATCTCTGACAATGGTCCATCAAATGTGAATGTTGCGAGTGCAGCTGTGGGAAAGCCTGCCTCAAGCCTTGCCACGCTTTGCGGATCACCATCACCTGTCAGCGCCAGTGCGAGATCCTCGATGCTCGGATTATGCCCGACCAACATTAGCTGCTCGGAACTTGAATTGTTCTTTATGGCCTGCAAATATTCGCCAGCGCCGCCGCTATATATTGTCTGATCAACAACCGTCTCAACATCAATCCCAAGTCGCTCTATCAAACCAAATGCGGTTTCGCGGGTTCTGGAAGAAGCGGACAAAACAATCCTGTCTGGAAGCGCGCCAGATGATTTCATCACATTTGCGAGCCCGTCCAATGAAGCTATGCCTTCTTCATCCAGCGATCTGTCAAAGTCCTTCATGGCTGGTTTTGGCCAGATTGCTTTGGCATGTCGAAGAAGAAAGAGGCGACTCATTATGGAATCCCGTGCAAACTTTGAGGAGGATCGAACACATTTCATGCCACAATTGCTTCGAAATAGGGATAGGATTTCCAATTTCAGCCAATTTTTATATTAAGAGAATTAATATGCACAGGTAGTTTTGCTTCAATATTGGGCATAAGATTGATCAAGGATTGTCCTGTTGCGGTAATTATGTTTCGTAAAGAGTTCTAAGATTGCTGTTTTGAAGCGTTTTACAAAAATAAATGCGAATTTTTTACATTTTTAATTTCAGTCGCTTATAAATTCATCATAATCACATAATTTTGATGAACTAAAAAATAGCTCGCAGCGTGTGTTTAATGTTGTGTCATCGATGTGATCGACTTATATACCGCACGCGTCTCCTAGATGTGGGGTAATTCAGAATGAGTGAATTGATCGACCTTGACTATAGGCCCACTGAAGACGAGCCGTTCATGAATGAACGGCAGAAGTCTTACTTCCGTGGAAAGCTTATTGCATGGAGGAATGATATTCTGCGCGAAGCGCGCGAAACTCTCGACGCGTTACAGCAGGAAAATGCAAACCACCCGGACCTGGCGGATAGGGCATCCTCCGAAACGGATCGGGCTATTGAACTTCGCGCACGTGACAGACAGCGCAAACTGATTTCCAAAATCGATTCAGCCATTGGCCGTATTGACGAAGGGACCTACGGTTTTTGTGAGGAGACCGGCGATCCAATCAGTTTGAAACGTTTGGATGCACGACCAATCGCAACGCTTTCCATTGAAGCACAAGAGCGCCACGAGCGCCGCGAAAAGGTTTATCGCGACGATTGATTTATTTCAGTCGAACAGAAATTTTTAAGGCTGCGTTTTCGCAGCCTTTTTTCTTTGGCTTATAGGTCAAACGCAAAGGGCGTCAGCATTTCTGCCGACGCCCTTTTTCAGATCACGTATTTAATCAGAACTTACGGGTTTCATCGCTGGTGAGTTCACCGAGCAGTTTTTCCATTTCGTCCTCAATGCTGTCATCCGGCTTGTTGCCATTTGGAGAAATGTCGAGCGAGCCAAGTAACTCTTCCTCGAAAATATCGATTTCAAGCATTTCCGGTTCTTTGTTACCTGCAATATCGCCGCCATCTGTCGCAAGATCAGCCATAATGGCGTCGTGCAGCGCGCCACCAATATCCCCCAGGTCGTCTTCAAACTGCGGTTCTGGCTCTGAAGCAATGACGTCAAATGGTTCTTCTTTAGCTGTTGAGACAATTGGCTCTGGTTCAGTTTTGAACGCCGGCGCAATTGTTGCAGCCGGGCTAACCTCAGGTGCAGCAACCCGTGGAATCGTCGTCTGTTCATTGGCTGGCGTGACGTTACCAAGGTTGGCAGCTGCAACGCTCGCAGCAGCGGCAGCACTGGCTGCGGACGTTGAACTAAGAACGCCGCGGGAAACCTGACTGAGTGGATAGGCCGGGTGCAGACGCGGCGACTGCGGCTGCTGAGACGGACGTGCGGCTGGAAGAACAGTGCGCGGCTGCGGCGGATAATTAGGAGCTGGGCGAGGCGGCTGTGGACGCGCTGGAGCTTCAACCTTTTGCGGAGCGTGTGGGGCAACTGGGGTTACAGGCGGTGCTACCGGAGGGCGTGGAGGCGCACGAAATTGCTGGGCTTCAGGGGAAATTTGCTGAACTGGTACAGGTTTGCGCTGGGCAACCGGTTCAATTGGAGAATTGAGCTGAATGGCTTCGTCTTTTTCAACAACTTGAGCAACAGGTTGAGCAAGTGCTGGACGCTCGGCCACGTCCGATGTAACGCTCGCTTCGTGTTGACGGAAGCGCTCAATGTGTTCAGGCTCGATACGGGATGATTGCAAACACGTATTTGCACGGGCTTCCATGACAATGTTTTGCTCAACAACAACATCATTTGGGCCACCGATCAGCAGAAGGTGCTCGACATCATCGCGGCGGATCAGAACCAGCTTACGGCGCCCATCAACAGCTGCTGCATCCATCACCGAGAGCCTTGGCTGGCGACCTGTTCGTCCGCTCGTGGAAAAACCACTGCCACTGAAGCGCCGGATAATGCTCAGAACAACGAAAATTCCGCCAAGAATGATCGCAAAAATGAGAATGAAGCCGATAATATTTGCTGCACTTTCCCCAACAAGACCGCTGAGCCATTCTTTCATGCGGGTAACCCTCTCATACTAAAACCAATACTATCCGTGACGGAAACCACAATTCCCTGCGCCTAAATCCCGAAGCCATAAATCACGGACAATGCATTTCTTACGCAACACTAATTCAATTTGTCTCACTTGGGAATGTTCCATCCATTGGGCTGAAACATATGATCCCCAGCCAAAGCAGTGCAAAACGCGCCATTTAAAGCTGATTTAAAGTCTGCAAGCTTGTGCTGCCGGGCGATTAACGCATTCTACGAATCGTATATACCCTGCAATATGCGTCAAAATCTGGCACAAGATATGAAGCTGGAAAACGAAGCAGGGAACGTGATTGGTTTTGCTTGATGAATAAGATAGCGCTTAAGCTGAAACAAAAAGCAGCGGGACGATTTGCGGCCCTTGTAGTTCAGCTAAACAGCATGAAAGGGCAGTGAGCCTGATGTCGCGACCGACGGACAATAATTATCCGAAACCGCTCGTCATGCCGAAGCGTGGCTCAAGTTCAGCTTTGCGGCTCCTGATCATCGGCATTGTGCTGACGGTTGCAGCAATCGTCTATTTCGTGTTTCGCGATAAACTTGGCGATGGATTTGCTATCGTATTGATGGGCATTCTGTCGATGATCGGCGTGTTCTATCTTTTTGGCGCTGCAACCGGATTGATCGAGTTCAGTCAACGCCATGGCGAGCGGGATCTTGAGCATCGTTTTATGGATACGATGCCGGAAGGTACCGTCATTTCAGATGCGCGTGGCCAGATCGTCTATGCAAACAACGCTTATGCCGGAATGACAGGTGTAGCGGAGGCCGACGGCGTGCGCTCGCTTGATAATATTCTGACAAGCGAACCGGCCGCGTCTGACGCAATCTATCGCCTGACAAATGCGGTCCGCGATGGACTTTCTGCACAGGAAGAAGTGCGCATTTCCGGTGGTCTTTCGCGGGATGGTCAAGGCTCAGCATCGCCGGTCTGGTATCGCATCAAAGCACGCCCGGTTGATGGTGGACAGGACTATAAAGGTCAGCTCGTCGCCTGGCAGATTGCTGACATTTCGGATGAACGCGCAGAACAAGAGCGTTTCTTTCAGGAACTGCAGGAGGCAATCAATCATCTTGACCACGCACCTGCTGGCTTCTTCTCTGCTGATCCTTCGGGCCGCATTATCTATCTCAATGCCACGCTTGCCGAATGGCTTGGCGTTGACCTGACGCAATTCACGCCGGGCTCGCTTACGTTGAAAGACATTGTCGCGGGCAGCGGCATGGCGCTTATCAAGGCCGTCAAGGCAGAGCCGGGCACCAGCCGCAATACGGTGATTGATCTTGATCTTATCAAGCGTAACGGTCAGAGCCTTGCGGTTCGGTTTTATCACCGTGTTCAGGCTGCGCGCGATGGTACGCGCGGTACAAGCCGCACAATTGTTCTGGATCGTGCAGAGGGCGAAGATTCATCCGCCGCACTGCGTTCTGCCGAAGTGCGCTTCACGCGCTTCTTCAATTCAGCTCCGATGGCTATCGCTGCCGTTGATGCCGAAGGCCATACACTGCGAACCAATGCACGCTTCCTAGATATTTTTGCGCCGGTGGTTGATCGCGATGCGGTCGATAACCGCGTGAAGCTTGAAAATGTCGTTCATGAGCGTGACCGCGAAACCTTTAACAAGGCGCTTGCGGCGGCTTTCGCAGGGCAGGCGAGTATTTCGCCCGTTGATACAGTGCTTCCGGGCAATGAAGATCGTCACATCCGCTTTTACCTCAGCGCTGTTACTGATCTTGGCGAAACCAGCGAAGAAGCAGCGATTATTTCTGCCGTGGAAACCACCGAGCAGAAAGCGCTCGAAAATCAGATGGCTCAGAGCCAGAAGATGCAGGCAGTCGGCCAGTTGGCTGGCGGTATCGCGCACGATTTCAACAACGTGTTGACTGCGATCATCATGTCGTCCGATCTGCTGTTAAGCAATTATCGCGCTTCTGATCCGTCCTTCCCGGATGTTATGAACATCAAGCAGAATGCCAACCGTGCTGCATCACTCGTGCGGCAGTTGCTGGCTTTCTCGCGCCGTCAGACGCTGCGTCCAGAAGTTCTCGATCTGACCGATGTTTTGGCTGATTTGCGTATGCTGTTGGCCCGTCTGGTGGGCAAGGATATTGCACTTAAGATCGAGCATGGACGCGATGTCTGGCCAGTGAAGGCTGACCTCGGTCAGTTCGAACAGGTTGCAGTCAATCTGGCTGTTAACGCGCGTGATGCAATGCCAGAGGGTGGCGAAATCACGCTGCGCACACGCAACGTCACAGCGTCGGAATCAGCTAAACTAAATTATCGCGAATTGCCCGAAGCCGATTATGTTGTTTTTGAAGTGGAGGACAGCGGAACCGGTATTCCAGCCGATGTGCTCGAAAAAATCTTCGAGCCGTTCTTCACCACCAAGGAAGTCGGCAAGGGCACAGGTCTTGGCCTTTCAATGGTCTATGGCATCATCAAGCAGACTGGCGGCTTCATCTATTGCGATTCAGAAGTCGGCAAAGGCACGACCTTTAAAATCTTCCTGCCACGCCATATCGAAGAAAAAGGCGCAGACAATGCGCCTGTCGCGGTCAAGGAAAAGAAGGTCGAAAAGGCTGCAGATCTTTCCGGCTCCGCAACGGTACTTCTGGTTGAAGACGAAGATGCGGTGCGTATGGGCGGCGTGCGTGCGTTGCAATCGCGTGGCTATACCGTGCACGAAGCAGCATCCGGCGTTGAAGCGCTTGAGGTGCTGGAAGAACTCAATGGCCAGGTCGATATTGTTGTCTCTGACGTTGTAATGCCAGAAATGGACGGACCAACACTCTTGCGTGAACTGCGCAAGACGCATCCGGACATCAAGTTCATCTTCGTTTCGGGTTATGCAGAAGATGCATTTGCGCGCAATCTTCCAGCGGATGCCAAGTTCGGTTTTCTGCCAAAACCATTCTCTCTCAAACAGTTAGCAACTACTGTTAAAGAAATGCTGGAAAAAGAGGATTGATGACAAAACGCCGTGCAGACAGCAATGCGTGAACGCGAGATTGCAATTTTCGGCGGCGGTCCAGCAGGGCTGTTTGCCGCCGAACATTTGTCTAAACTTGGGCATTCCGTTACTGTATATGAGCAGATGCCAACCGTCGGGCGCAAGTTTCTGCTCGCTGGAAAATCCGGCCTCAACATCACTCATTCCGAAAATTTAGCTCAATTTGTGCAGCGCTTTGGTGCGAGCAATGAGCGCCTTCGGTCAGCTTTGGAACAGTTCACGCCGCAGAATTTGCGCGACTGGGCAGATGCGCTGGGTGCGGAAACCTTTGTTGGTTCATCCGGTCGTGTGTTTCCAAAAGCCATGAAAGCATCGCCGCTTTTACGCGCATGGATAAAGCGACTGGAAGCACAGGGCGTCAAAATTCTCACCCGCCATAAGTGGGCAGGTTTTGAGAATGGAAAGCCAGTCATCGAAACACCGACAGGTACAGAGGTCATAAGCTTTGACGCAGCACTGTTTGCCTTTGGCGGTGCAAGTTGGCCGAAACTTGGCTCTAATGGCGCTTGGGTTGAACTATTTGCGGAGCAGGGCATTCTGTCTGCTCCAATGCGCCCAGCCAATTGCGGCTTTGATGTAAACTGGAGCGTTTTTTTCGCCGAGCGTTTCGCAGGCGAGCCGCTTAAGTCTGTGACCATCACCAGCGATGCGGGTGTTATACAGGGTGAGTTCGTGATCACGCGTGGCGGTGTTGAAGGCAGTCTTGTCTATGCGCATTCAAGTGCTTTACGCGACACGCTGCAACGCGACGGCCATGCAGACCTCTTTCTCGATCTTGCGCCGGGTCGCACACTTGAACGCCTAACGCATGATTTATCGCGTCAGGATAAGAGGCTAAGTATCAGTAATTTATTGCGAAAGGGTGCGGGACTTACGGGCGTTAAAGCAGCCCTCATGCTTGAAATTCAGCGCGAAAAAGACCCGGCCAAGCTTGCGCACACCATCAAAGCACTCAAAATTCCGCTCGTTCGTCCACGTCCGATTGAAGAGGCAATATCCTCGGCTGGTGGCATAGAATGGAGTGAGATTGACGAGCATTATATGCTCACCAAATTGCCGGGCACGTTTGTCGCTGGCGAGATGATTGACTGGGAAGCGCCGACTGGCGGCTATCTTCTGACCGCGTGTTTTGCAACGGGCTTAGCGGCGGCGAACGGCATAGATAACTGGCTCGCGAAAGGCAGTTGATGAATCTCTTATGAAGAAGAAAATGCGATGCGCTTTTTGAAAGTTACGGGTTCCATTCTCCTTCTTGCTATTCTGGTCGTCATTCTATGGCTTGGTTTTCGCCCGCCTGAACTTCTTAAAGTTGGTACCGGCTATGCTGCCAAGATCGTCTGCTCGAATGTGTTTCTGGCCCATCGTGATCCGCAAGAAGTGCTGGCGCTTGATGTTCAGGCTCCCGGTCATCCTTTACTGAAATTTGTCGATGTTTCAGTCGATAATGCCACCGAGACAGTTACCTCCCATATTTTCGGTTTCTTTGCACCAAGCAAGGCCGTTTATCGTCCGGGCCTTGGTTGCGCCAATGTGCACGACGTTGATCTGCGTCCTTCATTGAACCAGTCTATGGATGCGGCAGCAGCCATTGCAGATCTAAATATCAATCCGGCAATACAGAGTATTATTGAAAATCCAGCATTGGCCGGGCCGGGGATGCGCGCGATTGCCGTGTTGAAAGACGGCCAGATTATCGCCGAAACTTATGGGTCAGGCTTTGATGCCAACACGCCTTTGCTTGGCTGGTCGATGACGAAATCTGTTATGGCAACGCTGATTGGCATGCGCATTGCTGAAGGCAAAATGGATCTGCAGCGCGATCATCTTTTGCCAGAATGGAATGGTGACGACCGATCAAAAATCAGGCTTGCTGATTTGCTGGCAATGGAAAGCGGCCTCAAATTTGATGAGGATTATGGTAACGTAACCGATGTAACGCGGATGCTATTCCTCGAAAACAATATGACGGAATTTGCGGCCTCACTGCCGCTCGAAGCACAGCCCGGCACCAAATTCAATTATTCCAGCGGTACGGCCAACATTCTATCAAAGCTTTACATGGAAAGCTTCGATGCGCCCGAACAGGCGCTGACCTATGCGCAGACGACGCTTTTTGAACCATTAGGCATTGCAAGCGCCACGCTGGAGGCTGATGTCAGTGGCGTTCCTGTTGGCTCATCTTATCTTTATGCCAATGTGCAAGATTGGCTTTCCATCGCCCGCCTGCTGCTCGATAAGGGCAAAGTGGGCGACAAACAGCTTCTAAGCGAAGATTTCATTCAACTGATGCAAAAGCCGTCCAAAGCCTCTGACAGCCGCTACGGATCAGCGCAGACTTGGCTGCAAACTGCGGGCGTTAAAGCTGGAACAGAAGGCATTCCGGCAGATGCCTTCTGGATGTCGGGCCATGACGGTCAAAGCCTGATCATTGTTCCATCCATGAACCTCGCCATTGTGCGCCTTGGCCTCACGCCATCGCGCACAGGCTATAAGGTTCCTGAGCTTCAGGCTGCTATCATCAAGGCTTTGCAGAACGCGGAGGGAGGTCCACAAGATTGAGCTTGCGGAAATCGCCGCCGCTTGGGTTCTGGAACGGATAAAGCCCAAATTCCGGCATAACCGCATAAAGATGATCGAAAATATCGGACTGGATCTGCTCATAAGATGCCCAGACGGTCGTATTGGTGAAGCAATAGACTTCAAGCGGTAAACCATCCGGTGTCGGGTCCATCTGGCGCACAAGCAGCGTCATGCCCTTGTGAACGTTAGGGTGATTCCGCAGATAGGTTTCGACATAGGCGCGGAACGTGCCGATATTTGTAAACCGGCGCGTATTGACCGGATTTTTTGCCTTATCGCCAAGCTTGGCATTCCAATCAGCGATTTCTTTTTCTTTCTTTGACAGATAGCCCGTAAGTTGATCGATGGAAGCCAGACTATGAAGTTCATCTTCGCTCAAAAAGCGGATGGTTGCCTGATCGATAAACAAGGCACGCTTAATGCGGCGGCCACCCGATTGCTGCATTCCCCGATAGTTTTTCATCGGTTCTGTGATCAGCTTGCGGATCGGAATTGTAGTGATCGTTTTATCGAAATTCTGAACCTTGACCGTATAAAGCGCAATCTCCACCACGTCGCCATTGGCATCAAGATTTTTCATCTCGATCCAGTCACCGACGCGCACCATATTGGATGAAGCGATCTGCATACTGGCAACGAGTGAGAGCAGTGTATCCTGAAATACCAGAATAAGCACAGCAGCCATGGCACCGACACCAGACAGCAGGATCACGGGCGAACGATCCAGAAGCGTCGCGATGATCAGCACCACCGCGACAAGGTAAATCACCAGCTTGCTGACTTGTACATAGCCCTTAATCGGTCGGTCTTTTGACTCTTCACGGCGGCTATACAGCGTGTCGACAACGCTCAGCGCCGCACTGACGGTAAAGGCCAGCGTCAGGATGATGAAGGCAATGGCAACATTGCTGATGACTTTTAGTGCAGTCGGGGGAAGCTCCGGCACAGCCGCAACCCCCGTTGCAATAATCAGCGCGGGAACGATGTTGGCCAAATGCGCAATGACGCCGTGTTGTTTGAGTTCCTCATCCTGACCAAAAGCAGTTTTCTGAACAATCCGGTCGAGAACTTTGAGCAATATCGCTTTAATGAGAAAATTTGCCACAAAGGCTGCCAGGAAAAGGCCTGTAAGGGCTGCAAGAGTCTGCGCCCATGGGTGGGCAATAAAAAATTCCGTCAATCGATTTTCCCGAATAGCTTGGTGATTTTTACGAGTCCTACGTGTGTGAACCGCTGAAATCAACCTTTCGGCCTCATTTCAAAGAAAATCCCGGCCTCTGGCCGGGATATTGATCGCGATATATAAATATTTCAGTTTACTGCGCTGGCGCAGCAGGGGCAGCTGGTGCCGGAGCAGGATCAGCCATGGGAGCCGGGGAGGCTGGATCGGCTGCTGGAGCATTTGTTGCTCCAGCAGCTACTGGATCAGCGACGCCGTCAACAAACAACACAGAGCGATCAAAGGCAGGGGCCTCAGTTAATTGATCCTTGGTGGCCTTGATCACCAGCCATTTTTTACCGTCACTCCGTGTTGCAAGCTGCAATTGGTCTGGGCTTACGGCCACATCCTTTTGACCAACGCCCAGGAAGCCACCAACACCGATCACTGCGGCCTGAACTTCACCATCGGGACTCACGATCAGATCATTGAGATTACCTACTGAGGCTGCATCGGCTGCATCACTTTCATAGACGGTCTGTCCAATGAAGGTTGACACAAGCAACTGACCATCCTTCGCTTCAACAAACCCAATCTTTTCAGATTCTGCAGCGGGCGGACTACCAAACATATTCTGGGAAGAAACCGGAAGCTCTGCTGAAGCAGGCGCCGATTCAGTTGGTGCTGGAGACGCTGTCTGGGCAAAAGCCGAACCACTAATTAGCAGCGCACATGTCGTTGTCAGCAGTGTTGTTCTAAGCATAATCATCTCCTTTGTTCATCTTGTTCCACTAGTTGAACGTAGAGATGTGAATAGGGTTCCAATTTTTAATTTGATTTTTTTCTGAATTCTGGTGCTTAAGAAAAATAATTCAGATGTACCAAAACAAGACAGGCCGGAATTATCCGGCCTGTCTTTTATATTCAATTAAACTTCAGATTAACTGCAGCCGCTCGTAGAGCCACAGGTGTCACATTTCAAGCAAGTGCCATTACGAACCATGGTGAAGTTCTGACATTCGGAGCAGCTATCTCCCGTATACCCCTGCATCATCGACTTGATACGACGATCGGCCTCAAGCTTTTTAGCCGCATTGTTTGTCTCAGCTCGCGCAGATGCTGCATCAGCCGCTGCCTTGTCGGAGAACAATTCCGTTGCCGCGACATTATCCTGCTGCGGTGCAGTTGCTGGCTGTTGTTCAAACTCACGTTTCAGCGCAGTCGCCCCATCCGTTGCCAGACCAACAGTTGCCGAGCGCGTCGCAGACGCTTTCAGCGTGGTAACATTGGAGCCCTGCGGTGCCGATGTGACCGAACCCTTTGACTCAATGCCGGTCTGTGTGTTCGACACGAGCGTTGGCTTGTAGCCGCGGGTCCAGCCTGTAGAAACGAGATTGGTCTTGCCTTCCTGAATACCCTTGCCAAGTGCGGTGTTCGAGAAATCACTCGTATCGACATGCGCAAGGTCGTTGCGGCCAAGATAAGACACAGCCAGTTCACGGAACACATAGTCGATGATCGATGTTGCTGTCTTGATTGCATCGTTACCGATGACCATGCCAGCAGGCTCGAACTTGGTGAAAGTGAAAGCTTCGACATATTCTTCGAGCGGTACGCCATATTGCAGACCAAGCGACACGGCGATGGCGAAGTTGTTCATCATCGCACGGAAAGCGGCGCCTTCCTTGTGCATATCGATGAAGATTTCGCCCAAGCGACCATTACCAAATTCACCTGTACGCAGGTAAACCTTGTGGCCGCCAACAACAGCCTTCTGCGTGTAGCCCTGGCGACGATTCGGCAGTTTTTCACGCTCATGAACGATCTTTTCGATGACCTTCTCGACAACGCGTTCTGTGATCTGAACAGCGCGTGCAGCAGCAGGCGCTTCGATCAAAGCTTCAACTGCATCATCTTCGTCTTCATCATCGGAGATCAGTGATGCATTGAGCGGCTGCGAAAGCTTGGAGCCGTCGCGATAAAGCGCATTGGCTTTCAGTGCCAGCTTCCAGGAAAGCAAGTAAGCACTCTTACAATCTTCAACAGTTGCTTCGTTTGGCATGTTGATGGTTTTCGAGATCGCACCCGAAATAAACGGCTGTGCCGCTGCCATCATCCAAATATGGCTTTCGACCGAGAGATAACGCTTGCCGATCTTGCCACAAGGATTGGCGCAATCAAACACGGCATAATGCTCTTCTTTAAGGAAAGGAGCACCTTCCAGGGTCATCGCACCGCAAACATGAACATTTGCTGCTTCGATTTCCTTTTTGCCAAAGCCAATTGCTGGCAGCATTTCAAACGAGAAGTCGTTGAGCTGCTCATCGGTCAGCTTCAAGACGTCTTTGCAGAAATCTTCGCCGAGTGTCCACTTATTGAAAGCAAACTTGATGTCGAAAGCGCTTTTGAGAGCAGCATTCAGTGCTTCAATCTTCTCATCTGTAAAGCCCTTAGCTTTCAGTGTCGAAGGATTGACGCCCGGTGCCTGATTAAGGTTGCCATGACCGACAGCATAGGCTTCGATTTCAGCAATCTGGCTTTCAGAATAACCAAGGGTGCGCAGCGCTTCAGGAACGGCACGGTTGATGATTTTGAAATAGCCGCCGCCAGCAAGTTTCTTGAACTTTACCAGTGCGAAATCAGGCTCAATACCTGTGGTATCGCAATCCATGACGAGGCCAATCGTGCCAGTCGGCGCGATAACGGTTGCCTGGGCATTGCGGTAGCCGTGTTTTTCACCAAGTTCCAGCGCCTTGTCCCATACAGCACGTGCGCGGATGATCATGTTCTGATCAGGGCAATCTTCAGCAATCAGACCAACCGGATTAACGGCCAGACCTTCATAACCGTCATTTTCGCCATAAGCGGCGCGACGATGATTGCGAATAACGCGCAGCATGCTCTGAGCATTTGGTTCATAGCTTGGGAATGCGCCAAGTTCCTTGGCCATTTCCGCAGATGTGGCATAGGAAACGCCGGTCATGATTGCAGTTAACGCACCGCAGATCGCACGACCTTCGTCGGAGTCATATGGGATACCGGATGTCATCAGCAGGCCGCCAATATTGGCGAAGCCCAAACCAAGCGTGCGATATTCATAGGAGAGGCGGGCGATTTCCTTGGACGGGAACTGCGCCATCATTACCGAGATTTCGAGAACCATCGTCCAGAGACGTGCGGTGTGCTCATAAGCTTCGATGTCGAACGAGCCATCCTTGTTGCGATAAGTCAGCAGGTTTATCGATGCCAGATTACAAGCTGTGTCATCAAGGAACATATATTCCGAACACGGATTGGACGCGCGAATTGGACCAGCTGCAGGGCAGGTGTGCCAATCATTCATTGTGGTGTTGAAATGGAGACCCGGATCAGCCGATGCCCATGCCGCATAACCAATTTTTTCCCAAAGATCGCGGGCCTTGAGCGTCTTCATCACGCTTCCATCACGACGCGCGGTCAGGTTCCAGTCGCCGTCATTTTCAACAGCGCGCAGGAACTCATCCTTGAGCGACACGGAGTTGTTGGAGTTCTGACCGGAAACAGTCAGGTAGGCTTCTGAGTCCCAATCGGTGTCATAGGTCTTGAATTCAATGTCCGTATAACCCTGACGCGCAAACTGAATAACGCGCTTGACGTAATTTTCAGGAACCTGGTTTTTCTTAGCAGCTTTGATTTCGCGCTTGAGAACAGGGTTTTTCGATGCATCGAAGCAGTCATCATTATCGGCTTCGCAATTGACGCAAGCCTTCATGATTGCAGTTAGATGCTGCTTGACGATCTTGGAGCCGGTGACGAGAGCGGCAACTTTCTGCTCTTCCTTCACCTTCCAGTCGATATATTCTTCAATATCCGGGTGATCGACATCAACAACCACCATCTTGGCGGCCCGTCGTGTTGTGCCACCCGACTTAATCGCGCCCGCTGCACGGTCGCCGATCTTGAGAAAGCTCATCAGGCCGGAAGACTTACCGCCGCCAGACAATTTTTCGCCAGCGCCACGCAGATGAGAGAAGTTAGAGCCAGTGCCGGAACCATATTTGAACAGACGTGCTTCACGAACCCAAAGGTCCATGATGCCGCCTTCGTTTACCAGATCGTCGCCAACCGACTGAATGAAACAGGCATGTGGCTGTGGATGCTCGTAAGCGGACTTGGATTTGGTCAGCTTGCCGGTCTGCCAGTCGACATAGAAATGACCCTGACCCGGACCGTCGATGCCATAGGCCCAATGAAGACCCGTGTTGAACCATTGCGGGCTGTTCGGTGCCACCCGTTGCGTCGCCAGCATATAAGCCAGTTCATCGCGGAAAGCGCGCGCGTCTTCTTCAGAATTGAAATAGCCGCCTTTCCAGCCCCAATAGGTCCATGTTCCTGCGAGGCGATCGAAAACCTGACAGCCGTCCATCTCGGAGCCATAACGCTCTTCTTCTGGTAGCTTTGCAAGAGCATCTTCATCCGGGATAGAACGCCAGAGCCACGATGGGACATCGTTCTCTTCAACTTTTTTCAAGCGGGCAGGGACACCGGCTTTGCGGAAATATTTCTGCGCGAGAATATCGGCTGCTACCTGGCTGAACTGTGCCGGAACATTGATGCCTTCAAGGCGAAACACCACCGAACCATCGGGATTTTTGATCTCGCTCGTCGCTGTGCGAAATTCGATCTCCGCATAAGCTGACTGGTTTTCTTTCGTAAAACGGCGTTCGATCTTCATCTGTCCCATCCAAACGTTCTATATATAGTAACTGGACTGATCGATTTCAGCCCTAGTTCAGCCTTGGAACGCCAGCCGCGACCGGCGTCTTGCATATTCGTTTCGAACGTCCTCCCAATGCGGGAGGGCAATCATATCGAGGAGCAAGCTCCTCAAGAATTTATTCGATCAAATGCCCTAGTCAGCGCATGATCAGCGCTCCAGCCATAAGGCCAGTTTTACGCAGATTTAAACATGCTCTCGGATAGGACTTTGCTTATCTGGTATGTTATCATGATTAAAAATACTAAATCTAGTATTAATCCGACATCGACACCAATAAACCGAAATCTTCCCGCTAAGCTAAGCATCTGAAATTTAGACGCAAAAAATTTCGTTCGATAAACGTATTTTCAACGCTACGCCCGTAATTCGACCGACTAAATTGAAGAAAAGACCGACATAATTTTACACTCGGCCACGCTACTCACGCAACGACAGTTTCATAAAAAACGACTCGGACATGAGCGTCAAGCATTGGTTTACCATAAGGCTTACGCCGCTAGATATTGTGATCGAGCTTTGAGGGAGAATGTGGATAACGGGGAGAATGACAGATATATGAAGGTCAGCTCAAATAATGGTGTGACACATGCCAATTAGCAACACCGTCATTTGGATTATACAGCTATCTGACAAAACAGCGACTTATCTTTCTGCAGCGACCGTCATTCAGCAGCGATCGCGGTGAGTGACCCATCGAAACCCAAAAGAATGCGCTTGAGGTCAAATTCATCCACACGCTCAGCAGCCTGACGAGGGGAAACCCACTCACAGATACGCTGCTCACGCTCCGGCCAGTCCTTCGCACGTTCAACAAGGTGCAAAGCATAAACTGCAACCGTAAACTGATTGATGCATTCAGGCGGAAGATCGTTTTTACAATAGTCAAAGCTGCCAATCGGATGAGATGATATCTCCCCACGCACGCCAGCCTCTTCATAAGCTTCACGTGCAGCCGTCTCGGCAAGTGTACGACCCACTTGGGGCCAGCCCTTAGGGATGACCCAGCGACCGGTTCCACGACTGGTGATAACAAGAACTTGCCGTTCCTCTGCTTCATAGCGGTAAACAAGAGCCGCAACTTGCTGCAAACGGCCAGAAGGCGTCAAAATACGCTTTTCCGTCGCAACAAATTTTTTAGCCTGTGTTTTCACTGCGAAAGTCCCACCATTTTCAAAACAGAATGGATTGATTCGCCAAAATGACAATGGATTTGTTTAACAGGGGTCCACGATATGAAGCATAAAATGCATTTATTTTTAAGACCTTGCTGAAATTAGTAAACGTAACACTGTAGCTAAATAGCTTGAAGTCACGCCTCCATCCAATTTTGGCAGACTTTCAATATAGTGCGATTGCGGTTGTTTTACCACCGCAATCGACTTTCATTTATTTTCGTTTAGCCTCGTTTTGCGCCAGCTATTGGTTCCTGATAGGTGAATCCCATATCCCATGGGAAATAGATCCACGTATCCTGCGAGACTTCTGTCACGAAAGTGTCGACCAGCGGACGACCTTTCGGCTTTGCATAAACGGTTGCAAAATGCGCTTTCGGCATCATTTCGCGCACGATGGCTGCGGTTTTGCCAGTGTCCGTCAGGTCATCAACGACAATTACGCCTTCTCCGCCATTTTCAAGAAGCGGAGTGCTTATGCCTTTGAGAATCTCCATTTCACCCTGCGATGTATAATCGTGATAGGATGCAACGCAGACCGTTTCGATCAAGCGGATGCCAAGTTCGCGACAAACAATAGCTGCAGGAACCAAACCGCCCCGTGTAATAGCGACGATAGCGCGCCATTCCTGATTCATATCGGCGATACGCCAGGCGAGCGCACGGGCATCACGGTGGAACTGATCCCAGGAAACGGGAAAGGCTTTATCAGGCAACGACATCGGAACGCTCCATGGAAAATCCGCGAGTTTCACTCCGGATTTGTCAAACCAAAAATGCGCGATGACGGGTGCCACTCGCGCTGAACTGTTTGGATCTGCTGCTTTTCCTGATGCGCGCACGGCATTTCCTATGCATGCTGCCCAAAAAGAAAAGGCTCTCCGCCCGGCACAGTCAGCGCCGGGTGATGCTGATAACCGCAAAATGACCTTTTACGCAAGAGCGGCGTGAGGTCGAACGTTCTCCCAATATTAAAAATATAGCGCCAGACTGCATGAAGCAGCCCGACGCTATGGATATTTTTAACGTGAGAACAGCGTTAAGATGGGTAGGTCGTTTAACATTGAACGGGTAACGCCACCGAAAACCAGTTCGCGCAATCGCGAATGGCTATATGCACCCATCACCAAAAGATCCGTGCGGTGCGCGATAATATGCTCCCGAAGCACGTCCTGCGCATTGCGGCTGTTGGATGCGAGCGGTGTAAGGCTGACATCCACTCCGTGACGCGATAGGGCTTCTGCTAATTCGCTCCCAGCAAGGGCTTCGTCTTCACCTTCGCGCTCAGGCGGATCAATCCAAACCAGTTCCGTTCGGCTCGCATTTTTCATTAAAGGCAAAGCGTCGAAGGCGGCGCGTGCTGCTTCACGCTTGCCGTTGAATGCAACCACGATGCGATCAATGGCCTCCATCGCAACAACGGGCGCATGAGGCACCAACAGCACAGGACAGCTGGAATTAAACACGAGCGTATCGGCTGTTTCATCATTCGTCGCCGGATCATCTGGATCTGGCTGACCTGCCACCAACAATTCTGCGCCGAGACATGACGTTAATACACCATCAGCAGCGGTTCCGGTTTCAGAGCGTGTGATACGGAACTCATGATAGATTCCCTGACGGCGCATTTCTTCTTCAAACTGCGCTTTCAGATGTTCCGATATTTCTTTGTGCTGCTTATCATGCAGCTCAAACATGCCCGGATCGATAAAACCATTTGGGTCGGCATAAACGACGGGCGAGGGAACAGAATAAAGGCCGATAACATGAATATCTGGCGTTCTGCGCGTCAGAAGAGCAACTGCGGACAACACCCGCTTCAGTTCGGCCTCGCTGCGGGAATAGGCCACGACCGTTTTGTAGGACATATCAGATCTCCTTCCGGCTATACTCTTATTTTAACATATGGCGCAGTGTAAGCTTAGGTAAAGTTTGAACCTTTACGCTGCACCTTGTTCTTGCAGTGTCGCAATCATTGCTTCGATTGCAGCAACCGCCACGTCTACTTTTGCTTCATCACTGCCACGAACCACCAGTTCGGTGCTGAAACGACCGTTTTCAAATTTCGGATATGATCCGATTATTGTCTCCGGGTTTTCCTTCTGAATTGCGGTCAGCGGTGCGCCGATCACACCTTCACCAAATGGACAGCGTACAGCTTTGGATAAAAGCTTACGGCCCGTTTTCAGCGTGGGCAAAACATTGTCGAGCATTGCCTGAAACACTGACGGCACACCTGCCATCACGTAAACATTGCCGATATGAAAGCCGGGTGCGGCTGATATCGGGTTATCGATATGCTCTGATCCCTGCGGCATACGCGCCATGCGTTTACGCGAATCCGTGAATTCAAGTTCGCGCTTGGCATAATTGTCAGCCAGCAATTTCATAGCCTTTTCGTCATAGACACAAGGGACTTCAAAAGCGCGCGATACGGCATCAGCTGTAATATCGTCATGGGTCGGGCCAATGCCGCCCGACGTGAAAATATAGTCATAATCGGGGCGTAAAGCATTGAGGGCTGTAACAATGGCGTCTTCATCATCAGGAACGATACGAACCTCTTTGAGGTCGATGCCGACAGCGGTCAGCATATCAGCCAGATGACCAATATTCTTATCTTTTGTGCGTCCTGAGAGAAGTTCATCGCCAATAGCAAGCATTGCAGCCGTTACGGCCTGCTGCGGGGTATTCGTCATGCCCAGACTCCATTCTGTATCGACATAGTTAATCCCTGGCAGACGAAAGCTGCAACTGATTTTCTGTGTTTTTCAAACTGGAGACCCCGCATACGATTGATTGTTATCAATATCGCTTTTATTCAACAGATTCGTTGCGGGCTATTTTCTAAATTTTTTCCACTGTTATCAAAACCAGTTGTTACAACCGCTCAAAACCGCTTGAATTTGCTTCACAAATCATGACATAGAAAGTCTCAGCTGCGGTCGTGGCGAAATTGGTATACGCAACGGACTTAAAATCCGTCGCCTTTTAGGCTTGCGGGTTCAAGTCCCGCCGACCGCACCATCTGCCCCTTGGTAAAATATAACTATTATACTCATGTTTCGTGTTTCACGCTTGTTTGCGGCACGAAAGCCATGTAGCCATGCGCAAATATTTTTATGGATGCAGAAAGCCGACCAATGAACGCCTTCGTTAAAGCCGTAGTTCAAGCTGAAACTGCAATGCGTGCGCTCTTTCCAGAGACACCGTTGCAGCTCAATGACTATCTTTCACGTAAATATGGCGCAGAGATTTGGCTCAAGCGTGAAGATTTGACGCCGGTACGCTCTTATAAAATACGCGGTGCTTTCAATTTCATTTCGCGCGCAGTGAAGACAACGAACGAGAATGCAGTTTTTGTCTGCGCCTCGGCTGGCAATCATGCACAGGGCTTTGCCTTCGCCTGTCGGCATTTTGGCCGCAAGGGCGTTGTGTTCATGCCTGTGACAACACCACAGCAGAAAATCGACAAGACACGCGCTTTTGGTGCGGAGTTTATCGAAATCAAACTCGTCGGCGATATTTTTGACGTCTGCTATGCAGCTTCACAGGAATATGCAGCAGAAAACAGCGGTGTGATGGTGCCGCCATTTGATCATCAGGGTATAATCGAAGGGCAGGCGACTGTCGCGCTCGAAATCGAACGCCAGCTACCAGATGGCAAAAAGCCAGATTTCGTATTTCTGCCAGTCGGCGGTGGTGGCTTGTCTGCCGGTGTGACGCAGTATTTCGATGGCATCGGCTGGAAAGTGTCTTATCGCTTCGTCGAACCGCAGGGAGCTGCAAGCCTTAAAGGTAGCCTTGAAGCTGGAAAACGGGTTAAGCTTTCACAGGTTGATAATTTCGTCGATGGCGCAGCGGTTGCAGAAATCGGCAAAGAAAACTTCAAGTTTCTCAAGGGCTTCGATAAGAGCGCTGTGATCACGGTTCCAGAAAACCGCCTGTGTTCCACAATGGTTGAAATGCTCAATATTGAAGGCGTTGTACTGGAGCCTGCTGGCGCGCTCGGCATTGATGCGCTCAAGGATTTCAAGAAAAGCGAGCTCAAAGGTAAGCGTATTGTTATCGTTGTTTCTGGTGGCAATTTCGATTTTGAACGCCTGCCGGACGTGAAAGAACGCGCGCTTCGGTATGAAGGCCTGAAGAAATATTTCATCTTCCGCTTCCCGCAGCGTCCCGGTGCGCTGCGTTCGTTCCTCGACCTGCTTGGACCAGAAGACGACGTTGCCCGCTTCGAATATCTGAAGAAATCTGCGCGTAATTTTGGTTCTGTGCTGATTGGCATTGAAACTAAGAATGCTGGAAATTTCAAAATTCTTGAAAAGAAGTTTGCGGAAGCGGGCTGGGCTTATCAGGATATTACAGACAATCAGGTGCTCGCAGATTTCATCATCTGATAGAGCTAAAGATAAAATTCATTTGCTTTTTGGGGCATAATACCCCATATGGCGGCTCAGGCGCATGGGCTGAACAAATTCAGCCCTCCCGGAATTGGACTTGTTGCGTCTCGCCTCTTGCAGTCAGAATGGTCTGATAGCAGGGGAGACCCGGCTGGTTTCGGGCACGGCAGCGCAAGTCGACCGGATTGTTTCCGGCGTCCCGTCGTACATCCATGAAATTCCCGTTCGGCAAGTTGCGCTTGTCCGAAGTTTTAAAGCGGACCGCAGCTTTGCGGTGCCGCCGAAAGAGTTTAAATTGACGACTGAAAATATTGCTGAAAACGCAGCTGAAAACATCGGCGGCTTTGCCGCTCTTGGTATTACTGGCGTTCTGCTTAAGGGCGTTGAGGCTGCTGGTATGACTGAGCCAAAGCCGATCCAGACGCAGGCCATTCCGCATCAACTGGAAGGTCGCGACATTCTGGGCATCGCACAAACAGGCTCGGGCAAGACTGCTGCATTCAGCCTGCCGATCCTTCAGAAAATCATTGCACTTGGCGACAAGCGTAAAGGCAAGACTGCACGTGCGCTGATCCTCGCACCAACCCGCGAACTGGCTGTGCAGATCGAAGAAACAATTCGCACTGTTGCCAAGCAGGCCCATATCTCCACTGCGCTTATTCTCGGCGGTGTGTCGCGTCTGAGCCAGATCAAGCGCATGCAGGGCGGCGTGGACGTTCTGATCGCAACGCCGGGTCGTTTGACCGATCTGGTCCGCGAAAATTGCGTTGATCTGTCAGAAACCCGTTGGCTGGTTCTCGATGAAGCTGACCGTATGCTCGACATGGGCTTCATCAATGATGTGAAGCGCATCGCCAAGGGCACGCATAAAAACCGCCAGACAGCGCTTTTCTCGGCCACGATGCCAAAAGAAATCGCAGAACTTGCACAGAGCCTGCTACGAACCCCAGTACGCGTTGAAGTTGCACCGCAGGGTACAACGGCCGCTGAAATCACACAGGTTGTGCATCCGGTTCCAACCAGAGATAAGCGCCGTCTGCTCTCTGGTCTTCTTGGCGATAAGGGCATGAAGTCGGTTATCGTCTTCACCCGTACCAAGCATGGTGCAGATGCCGTTGTTCGCCATCTCGAACGCGATGGTTTTGATGTTGCTGCAATTCACGGCAACAAGTCGCAGAACGCCCGCCAGCGCGCGCTGAACGGTTTCCGCGATGGTACATTGCGCATTCTGGTTGCGACCGACATTGCTGCACGCGGCATTGACGTTCCGGGCATCAGCCATGTCGTCAATTACGACCTGCCAGATGAGCCTGAAACCTATGTGCACCGTATTGGCCGTACCGGTCGTAACGGCGCAAGCGGTGCTTCGATCACGCTCTATGATGCAGCAACGGAAGACACAAAGCTGCGCGCCGTTGAGCGTGTGACGCGTAACAAGCTGACCATTAAGGAAGCGCCTGTTAAGCTGGCACCTGCACCAGTCGCAAAGTTCGACGATGGAGAAGACAAGCCACGTTCGGACCGCAAGCCCGGTTCGCACGGCGTTCCACAGAAGCATCGTCGTCCAGCTCACAAAATGGCAAAGTCTGGTGAACACCGTGCAACCCCGGCTGCAAAACCTGCAAGTGGTGAAGCCGCTGCAAAGCCAAAGCGTCCATTCCATCGCAAGCGCCGTCCCAGTGGCGGCGGTGGCGGTCAGCGCGCTGCTTAATCTGCCAGAATGACATTTACTTTAAACCGCCCTCAACAGGGCGGTTTTTTCGTTTCATTGATACTAACCAGTTTGCAATTGCGCTTTCACACGGAAAATATTTCGCGCTTGCTTGAAGAAAGCCATGCTTCAACATAGTTTCCTCTCAACAGAAGGAACAGAAGCCATGCTCAATTCCGCACTCGATGCTATCGGCAACACCCCACTGATCCGCTTGAAAAAGGCTTCTGGAATCACAGGTTGTGAAATCTACGGCAAGGCTGAGTTTCTCAATCCCGGCCAGTCGGTTAAGGACCGCGCAGCACTCTATATTATCCATGATGCTGAAAAGCGCGGCCTGCTAAAGCCCGGTGGCGTTATTGTTGAAGGTACAGCTGGAAATACCGGCATTGGCCTCACATTTGTTGCGAAGGCACTTGGCTATCGCACTGTGATTGTTATCCCTGAAACACAAAGTCAGGAAAAGAAGGACGCGCTGCGCCTGTTGGGAGCTGAGCTGATTGAGGTTCCTGCCGCGCCTTACCGCAATCCGAACAATTATGTGCGGCTGTCCGGTCGTCTCGCCGAGCAGCTTGCGAAGACCGAACCCAATGGCGCAATCTGGGCTAACCAGTTCGACAATGTTGCCAATCGCATCGCACATATTGAAACCACTGCGCAGGAAATCTGGCGCGATAGCAATGGCAAGGTCGATGGTTTTGTCTCGGCTGTGGGCTCAGGTGGGACTCTTGCAGGCACTGCCTTTGGCCTCAAGGATAAGAACGCCGATATCAAGATCGCTCTCGCTGATCCGCATGGCGCAGCGCTTCATTCTTTCTACACGACGGGCGAATTGAAATCAGAAGGTGATTCCATCACAGAAGGCATCGGGCAGGGGCGCATCACGGCCAATCTCGAAGGTTTCAAACCCGATTTTTCCTACCGTGTTGGCGATGCGGACGCGCTCGATATTCTGTTTGATCTGGTGCAGGAGGAGGGGCTTTGCCTCGGCGGTTCTTCAGGCATCAATATTGCCGGTGCAATCCGCCTTGCAAAAGATCTTGGGCCGGGCCACACAATCGTGACCGTGCTTTGCGACTATGGTAATCGTTACCAGTCCAAACTGTTCAATCCTGCTTTCCTGCGCGGCAAAAACCTGCCAGTGCCGGGGTGGCTGGCAACGAAGACTGAAATTGACATCCCCTACGAGGACTGACCATGGCATATGAGACTGAAGCTTTATTCCGCGAAGATGCATATCTTAAAAGCGCGGAGGGCTCCGTCTTGGCTGTGACAGACACCGGCGGCATTATTCTTGATCAGACCAATTTTTATGCCACTTCCGGCGGACAGCCGGGAGATACTGGCTTTTTTGAACGTGCTGATGGATCGCGCATTGAAATTGCTGCAACTGTTACCGGCGAAAACAAAAGCGAAATCGTCCATGTGCCAGCCGAAGGGGAGGCGCTTCCCGCGATTGGCGAGAAGCTGGTTCTGCATATCGATTGGGAGCGCCGCTACAAGCTGATGCGTATGCATACAGCCTGCCATCTACTTTCTGTCGCGTGCCCGTTTCCAATCACCGGTGCTGCCGTAGGTGAAGAGGAAAGTCGCGTCGATTTCGATCTTCCAGATGCGAGCCACACCAAGGAAAGCGTTACCGAAAAACTCATGAAAATGGTGAAAGCCAATGATCCCGTCACGCTGCAGTGGATTACCGATGAAGAGTTTCTCGCCAATCCAGATATTGTGAAGTCAAAGAACGTGCGCCCGCCCGTTGGTGCCGGACGCCTTCGTCTGGTGGTTATCGGTGAAAATGGCTCAGTGGATTCGCAACCTTGCGGCGGAACACACGTTTCTACCACGCAGGAAGTGGGTGAAATCCACATCGGCAAGATCGAAAAGAAGGGCAGGGAAAACCGCCGTTTCCGCATTCGATTTGGCAATGCACCACTAGTGTAAGTTCAGGAGCAATCATGTCCGACAAAAGCGCATTTGTTATCTCCCGCGATGATCTGAAAGCTCGTCTGGGCGAGCCGGGTCTCGCAATCGTGGATGCATCCTGGTATTTGCCAGCAGCCGGTCGCAATGGTCGTGATGAATATGATGCAGCGCACATTCCGGGCGCAGTCTTCTTCGATCAGGATCTGATTGCCGACAAAGAATCTGGCCTCCCCCACACCTTGCCATCGCCGGAGCTTTTTGCCCGTCATGTTGGTGCGATGGGCATTACGGCGGATGAGACTGTTGTTGTCTATGATGGCCCCGGCATGTTTTCCGCGCCGCGTGTCTGGTGGATGTTCCGCTTAATGGGCGTAAAAAATGTTTTGGTGCTTGATGGTGGTTTAGATGGCTGGAAGGCGGCAGGATTTCCAGTCACCAATGAAGTTACAAAAATCGCCGCAACGCTTTTCACACCTTCATTCAACGAAGCCAAAGTTGTTAGCTTCGAAGAGATGAGCAAAATCGTGGACAAATGCAGCTCTCAGATTGCTGATGCGCGGGCTGCCGGACGTTTCACGGGTCGCGATGCCGAACCACGTGAAGGCATGCGATCAGGCCATATGCCGGGCGCACGAAACGTTCCTGTTGGTACTCTGTCTGAAAATGGTGAACTGAAAAGCCTTGATAGCCTTCGCAAAATCTTTGCTGATGCCGGTGTTGACCTCAACAAGCCGGTCGTCACCAGCTGCGGTTCCGGTGTGACCGCAGCAGTCATCACACTGGCATTGACGTCGCTTGGCCACGAAGACAATCGGCTTTATGATGGTTCGTGGAGCGAATGGGGCAGCAGGCAGGATACACCTGTCGTGACCGGCGAAGCAGAATAAGCATGACTGAAAAACTGATGGCCAGAGTGACCCATCTGGAAATGACAGCGCGTCCGGCGCTTTCGGTTCCAGTGCCATCTGGCCTGCGCCTTGCACTGATGCGTTCGACACAAACACCGGTGCATTTCTACCGTTATCTTTATGAACAGGTCGGACGCCAGCATCATTGGATGATGCGCCGCGTGCAAACCGACGCGGAAGTGGCTGCCGCGATCCATGCGGAAACCGCCGAAATTCACGTTCTCTACGTCGATGGCAACCCGGCTGGCCTTATCGAACTGGATCTGTCTGCGTTACCAGACACGGCTGAAATCCTTTATTTCGGTCTTATGCCGGTCTATCAGGGGCGGGGGCTTGGAAAGTTTTTCCTGAATGAGGCCATTTCGGCTGCATGGTCGCACGGACCGCAGAAAGTGGCTATTCATACCAATACCCTCGACAGCCCGCGTGCGCTGCAACTATATCAGAGAATGGGTTTTGTGCCCGTCGGGTGGTCGGAGGAAGAAGTCATCCGCTGGGAATAAACTAGCCGCGCGCGATTTCGCGTCCGCTGGTAATCGAAACCACAGATGCGCTCGTAATGCGGCCGCTTTCTTCATCGAAAACAACGCAATTGCGACCACGCTGCTTGGCCATATAAAGGCAACGGTCTGCCCGGCTTAACACTTGAGAATTGGTTTCGTTCTTTGGGGCCGATGCAACACCGATACTGATCGTCAACGGATATATCTGATATTCCGTGGCGTGGAATGGTGTGTTCTCCACTTCAGCACGGATGCGCTGCGCAACCCGCACGCCGGTGTCCCCCGTTGCACCCGGAAGAAAAACACAAAACTCCTCCCCGCCAATGCGACCAACTAGATCACCTTTGCGGGTCACATTCTGCAGTGCAAAAGCAATCAGCTTGAGTGCGCGATCACCAACACTATGTCCGAACGTATCATTGATTGCTTTGAAGTGGTCAGCATCGATAACCAGCAGGGTTCCACTTTCAATGCGCGAACGGCTAATTTTCATCGCATCAAACAATGCTTCTCGATTAAGCAAGCCAGTCATATGATCAACGCGTGAGCGCGCCTGCAATTCGCTATGAGCCTTTTCAAGCTGAACATACGCTTCGGCTAGCTTGTTATGCTGAAGAAAAATATAGAAGAGAGATGGGAATGCCGTCACCAATGGAATGCCAGCGCTGAGACTAATTGTGACAAAGCTCGGCTTCCCACCAGAGAAGAAGCCGACGGCTATACTCGTTCCCACAGAAAACAAGACGACAGACAACGTGATTAACGCTGCCTTCCAAATAGCCGACTTCATGCCTATCCCCCCAAGCCCAACGACGATCTTTTAGGTGTCTGTTTCTGAACCCTCTGTGAACAGACCTAATATTGTGGGTCTTATAAGAGGAGCGCTTTGGTGGGAAAAGTTAAGTCTCGCCACCGATGCAATTTTAATTACATGCGTGCCATTAAAGGCACAATCTATGGTAGAGCACAGTTCTATATTACCTATAGTTTATCCGCACAACAACTATCTTAAAAAAAATAACAGGGAATGAAATTTTTCACATGTTACTAATTTATAATTCTCTAAACTCTATTCATAAAAATGCTAAGGGCACCCAAATGGGCGCCCTTAGCACTAAAGTCTTATATCGCAAACTATCTAGAAGACTGCCAAATACTTAAGCAGCGATATTATACCAATAATGATTACAATAATCTGAGCGATTTGTTTTACCTTACCATCCAGCGGCAACATATTGATAAGATAAAGAACGAGAAAGATAACCAGAACCGTTATCAGAAGGCTGATTAGGATTGACATAGGCAGTCGGGCCTTTCCCGGAACGTCTGTTTAAAACTCAGTCAGTGGCTGTTCCATCGCCAAACCGAAGAGTGAACCAGCGAATGAGGTGCCTTACTTATTTTTTAAGTTGCATAGTCTCACTCGGCATCACCTAATTAAAGAAATGATGTGCCAGTTAACGTTCCAATCAGAATAAGGTTCCCATAATTTTGATCATAAATCGGCGACTTACGTCGCCGATAATTTTCTATCGACAACTATTTTAACATACTGCCAGTCGTTTGACGTTGGCTATGCCAGCTGAAAGCTTCCTCAAGCAGGTGAGGGGTATGCCCGCCGCGTTGGCACGCACGATCAAAATAGTCGTGTAACTGGTCACGATAATCAGGATGAGCGCAATTATTAATGATAAGCTCTGCGCGTTCACGCGGTGCTAAACCACGCAGATCCGCCAGCCCCTGTTCGGTAACAAGGATATCCACATCGTGCTCGGTATGGTCAACATGGGTCACCATCGGAACAATTGAAGATATGGCTCCATTCTTCGCTTCAGACTTGCTGACGAAAATCGAAATATAGGCGTTGCGCGCAAAGTCACCCGAACCGCCAATACCATTCATCATATGCGTTCCATCCACATGCGTGGAATTTACATTGCCGTAAATATCAAACTCAAGTGCCGTATTGATGCCGATAATGCCAAGACGACGAATAACTTCCGGATGATTGCTGATTTCCTGCGGGCGCAGGATCAGCTTATCGCGATAACGATCAATATTGTTGAATACGCGCTCACCACATGCCGGGCTTAGCGTGATCGATGAACCCGACGCATAATCAAGTTTGCCTGCGTCAAACAGGTCGAAAGTGCTATCCTGTAACACCTCGCTATACATCCGCAAATTATGGAAAGGGCTTTCAGAAAATCCATTCAGAACCGCATTAGCAATCGTCCCAATACCAGCCTGCAGCGGGTTAAGCGTCAGATCGAGACGACCGGCATCAACCTCGCTCAATAGAAATTTGATCAGGTGTGAAGCAATCGCAACGGTTTCGACATCAGCGGGCTCAACAGTAGATGCGCTATCGTTTTCTTGGGTTATAACGATACCAGCGATTTTCTCGGGCGGAATTGGAATATAGGGCAAACCAACGCGACTATCACAAGCCGTCACAGGGATAGGGTCGCGGGAAGGGCGCTTGGTTGGAATATAAATGTCGTGAAGCCCTTCCAGCGCCAATGGCTGATTGAGGTTAACCTCAACAATCACTTTCTCAGCAAGGATTGCAAAACTTGCAGAGTTGCCAATGGAAGTTGTGGGGATAATCCCGCCATTCTCGGTAATTGCCAGAGCCTCAACAACGGCGTAATCAATCGGGCCAATCTGGTTGGAACGCAGCTGCTCGACGGTTTCGGACAGGTGCTGATCGATAAACATGACTTCACCGCGATTGATGGCTGAACGCAAAGTCCGGTCGACCTGAAACGGCATACGGCGTGCAAGAACATGAGCCTCTGTCAGCAGCTTGTCGACATCGTGACCAAGCGACGCGCCGGTGATCAGAGTGATCTGAAACGGATCATCCTTGGCCCGCGCTGCCATTGCAAGAGGAACAGCCTTGGCGTCGCCTGCGCGGGTAAAACCGCTCATACCGACAATCATGCCATCTTTTATCAGGCTTGCTGCTTCTTCCGCAGTGATAATCTTATCACGCAGAGATGTGTTCCTGATACGTGCTTCCAACATCTAATTTACCTTCCTTGCAGACCAGCCAAAAAGGCTGGAAACAACGCTCTCCGTGCAGGGATGTTCACACTGGCATTCGGAGTCGGCGCATAGAGGTAATAGCCTAAGCAGCCGACTATTACACGCATGCTTTCGTCTTAGATCAACTCCCAGCAGCTATATCAAAATACGTCTGCCGAAAAATGATCTTAATCAACACAGACGAGTTCCAAAGCAACTGAAAACAAAGTAGGAATAGGGCGTTGGCACCGTCCTTCTCATAAAAACAATGAAGCGCATTTCTTTCAACAGCACCGTCTGTCTGGAGGCTAGGCCTTCGCAAACAGAGGTTACGCGATGAACAATGTCGCTAATCAGAATGTCGGTTTCGGACGAATTGCAGTTATGATTCCCGTTAAAGATATGGACCGGGCCTGCAGTTTTTACATGAATGTACTGGGCTTTGAAAAAGTCTTTGAGAACGGAAATCCGGTGGGTTTCATGATCCTGCGCCGCGAGAACGGCGAATTGCATTTATCGCTGCAAAAAGAGCATAAGGCTGCAAATTTCAACATTGCTCATATGCTGGTTGATGATGTCGACGCTCTGCACACACTATGCAAGCAGAACGGACTGCGGATCATAAAAGGTTTACAAGATAAGGACTATGGATTGCGGGCTTTTGTCTTTGAAGACCCGGATGGAAATCGCATTGATGTCGGCCAAAAAATCTAAATTCTAGTCAACTTGAAAATTGAAAACGAAACAAAGTGACGCGAACTCGCTTTTGTCATTATGTTTGAAAATTTAAAATGGGGCAGGGCTTATGGCCCTGCCTCACATTCTTAGCGGCAACGAGCAGTATAGATTTTGCCGCGGCTATTTCTATATTCGCAATTTCCGTTGCGGAGATTACGAACCAAAAGACCGCCAAGAGCTCCCGCGCCAGCACCGATCAACGCGCCACGTCCACCACCAGCAATACCGCCAATAGCCGCACCAGCGACTGTGCCAATGCTGACGTCTTTTTCAGTGCTTGTGCAACCCGAAATAATAAGCAGCGCAACCAAGGCTGCTGTTATTTTAACCATGAACCCGTCCTCTCCTAAAGCCAATCAAAGCGCCAACATAAGTCTAAATCTTTGAAATCATATGTGCTTATGCGTATATTATATAAGTCGATTTTAAATATATATGCCAACATCTTTTTTTAAACGCGCCGTGATCGTTAAAGTTCCGACGGCTTCGCTTTTATCTCTAAACCGAGAAATGCTCACATCCTGCCAGAACTCAACTCAACGTCGAAAATCCGGATTATTATGCGTATAGGTGCGGTCCATGACGAGTTCCTTGCATTGGATAACTCATTGTTATCATTTGCAAGTCGCACTTCAAATTAGAACCCACCCCGGCCACAATCGATGATCGCATAAGCTATCTTATGGAACTAAATTGTGCTGGCCGTTCTAAGATCAGTGGCGTTTGGCGATGTAAAGATGTCCAGGTACTGGGGAACCTTGTTCACTGCGAACAACAATGTCGTCGCAGCGGATGCATTCCATACCATGCTTAAATAGAAGCGAACGTACATATGTCTGAGCATGTGCAAAGCGCTGATAATCGCCGACCATGAAATTACGCCCAGCAAATCGCTCGTCAGGCTGTGTTTCGCTTGAGAAAGTAAAATAGCCGCCAGATGTCAAATGCGCCGATACTCCAGCGAAGAATTGCTCAAGAGCCCCCATGTAAGGCAGCACGTCTGTGGCGACGATCAGATCCCAAGCGTCCTCCTTGGTCTCTTCAAGGAAGCGCACCGCTTCACCTACAAACAGCGCATCATAATCACCTTTTTCATAGGCGACTTCGATCATGTTTTCGGAGATATCAACGCCGGTTTTGTGGTCAGCCATATCATCCAGCGCGTCGGCTGAAAGTCCGGTTCCGCAGCCGAGATCAAGCATTCTGTCAGCCTGAAATTCTTCATCCATTTCGAGAAGCATTTCGCGCAATTGCAACGGCACATCATAGCCCAGCTGATCGACAAGAATTGTATCAAACATTTCAGCATGTTGATCAAACAACGTCGACACATAGGCATCTGGTGCTTTTGACGGAACAGCACCACGTCCCATGCTCGCAAGACGCACAGCAGCGCCACCATGATCCTCGGGATCTATTTCAAGAACAGCCTGATAGGCCAACGCGGCAGAATCCAAATCGCCAGCCTTTTCCAGCGCAAGTGCCTGATTGTAAGCTTCTGCTAAAGCTTCCTGATCAAATGACTCTTTATCAGTGGATTTGCCGTTCTGCTCGGACATATGCATTGCCTTTTCTTGAGATCTGCTGCCCTCCTACCCTCATAACGCTTTGACAGCAAGAACAGTTCTATTCCGCTGCCGACGTTACCGTGTTGGATGCGGGTTTATGATCAGCAAGTTTTCGCGCAATAACGGCACAAGCCATAAGCTGTATTTGATGAAACAGCATCAGCGGCAATACGATGCTGCCGACATCAGCCCCGATGAAGATAGCGCTCGCCATCGGCGCACCACTGGCAAGGCTTTTCTTGGAGCCGCAGAACATGATCGTAATCCGGTCGGCGCGATTGAATCCAAGCCATTTACTTCCATACCAGGTGGCGAGCATGACAATCACCAGAAGCAGGATATTGACGCCGATCATTACACTCAGATCGTTCCAAGAAACCTTGTGCCACAAGCCTTCAACAACCGCTTCGCTAAACGCGAGATAGACCACCATGAGGATCGAACCGCGATCAACAAGGCCCAATGACTTGCCGTGACGACGCATAAAATTGCCAATCCATGGCTGAAGAATCTGACCAAGCACAAACGGCGCGAGCAATTGCAGCAAGATAGATTCAAGTGCATCGACGGAAATTCCACCGCCGCCCTTAACAGCAAACAATAGGCCCACGAGTAACGGCGTTAAAAACATGCCGAAAATGTTGGATGCGGATGCTGAAACAATGGCCGCTGATACGTTACCGCCAGCCATCGACGTGAAAGCAATCGACGATTGCACAGTCGATGGCAGAACGCAGAGATAGAGAATGCCGAGATAGAATGGCGATTGCGACAGTCCAGGAATGGTCCAGCCGGCAACCAAGCCGAGTATAGGAAACAGAATGAATGTGGAGCTTGCGACGGCCAGATGCAGACGCCAATGCGTGACGCCAGCAACGACAGCTTCACGCGATAGACGCGCACCATGAAGGAAGAACAGAAGACCGACTGCAATTTTAGTCGCTATGCCAAACCACTCGGCAAAATCACCCTGCACTGGAAGAAATGACGCAAGCACAATCGTTGCAATCAACATACAGGTGAATTTGTCCGGTATAAAACGCATTATCTCGATAGTCCTTAATAAGCTCGCTTAGACCCTTCAGGCCGCAAACTGGGCAGCCCTTTCCCTTGTTGTAATAGTGCAATCAGACTTTGGTACAATACTAAAGGATAGGCAAAGCAGCTTATCAGTTCACATTTACGGGAAGCTGGGCATCATCAGTCTTGTTCGTATCCATTCGGATTCTTGGACTGCCAGTTCCACATATCCTTGCACATTTCGCGCAGATCCTTCTGCGCAGTCCAGCCTAGAAAATCGCGAGCAAATGACGGATCGGCATAGCATTCGGCCACATCGCCCGGACGACGAGGGGCAATTTCATATTTGATTTCACGATTAGAGACATGCTCGAAAGCCTTAACCACATCGAACACGCTATAGCCCTGCCCGGTTCCCAAATTGACTGAGAAGCACTGTGGTTCTTCAAGCTTTTTCAGTGCTTTGAGATGACCGGCTGCAAGGTCAACGACATGGATATAATCGCGAACGCCTGTTCCGTCTGGCGTCGGGTAATCATTGCCCCAGACATTGAGTTTTTCGCGACGCCCGGTCGCGACTTGCGCAATAATCGGCATCAGATTGTTGGGAATACCCTTTGGGTCTTCACCAATCAGACCACTTTCATGCGCACCAACAGGGTTGAAATAACGCAAAATCGCGATTTTCCAGCTGCTATCACTGTTATAGAGATCGCGCAGCATATCTTCGACCACAAGTTTCGTGCGACCATAAGGGTTTGTTGCAGAAAGCGACTGATCTTCGGTGATCGGCAGCTTTTGCGGGTCACCATAGACTGTCGCTGACGAACTGAACACGAGAGTCTTTACGCCGGTCGATTCCATTGCCTGCAGAAGACGTAAAGTGCCCAGCACGTTACAGTCATAATAATGCAACGGCTTTTCACCCGACTCACCAACGGCTTTCAATCCAGCAAAATGGATGACTGCTGAGCATTTGTGCCGTGTGATGATCTTTTCCAGCAAGGCACGATCACGGATATCTCCTGGCTCGCGGATCGGCGCGCGCCCTGTGATTTTCTCAACCCGATGAAGCGATTCAGGGCTACTGTTCTCGAAGTTATCGACCACAACAACTTCATGACCGGCTTCAATCAACTGAACGCATGTGTGCGAACCAATATATCCGGCGCCACCTGTCACAAGAATCGTCATTGTTTAAATACCTGCTTGTTGAACATATCGCCTTGATGTGCGATCCCGATTGCGAGCTGACTATGCAAAAACCGAGACCGACTGCAACCCAAACCACTTGATTCTTGCAGCTTGTACCAACAATGCGACATCAATTCTTACGGAGTGAAGATGGAACCCTCGCAAAATATCGCCCGTCTTCTCGAAATCATGGTTGCGCTGCGTGATCCGAAAACTGGCTGCCCATGGGATGTAGAGCAGACATCGCAATCTATTGCGCCCTATACGCTGGAAGAAGTCTACGAAGTGCTCGATGCCATTGAGCGCGACGATATGGATGATTTTCGCGAAGAACTGGGTGATCTGCTGTTACAGGTCGTTTTCCATGCACGCATGGCAGAAGAAGACGGCAAATTCGGTTTTGGCGATGTTGTGGAGGCCATTACTCGCAAAATGATCCGGCGCCACCCGCATGTTTTTGGTGATGCAGAAGCCAGAAGTGCTGGCATGGCAAAGGGATCATGGAACCGCATCAAGGCAGAAGAAAAAGCCGAGCGGGCCGAGCGTCGTGCGAAGCTTGGTTTGGAAACAGTTGAGAAAACACGATATCTTGACGATATTCCAAACGCTTTCCCTGCCCTGCTCCGTGCTCTTAAACTCCAGCAAAAGGCCGCCAAGGTAGGATTCGACTGGTCGGAAGCAGCGCCAATCTTCGATAAGATTGCTGAAGAAACGGCTGAACTTAAAGAAGCGATGCAAGCTAAGGACAAGGCACATATCACAGAAGAATATGGCGATCTGCTTTTCGCGATGGTCAATCTTGGCCGACACCTCGAAATTGATGCGGAAACTGCGCTGATTGCAGCGAACGACAAATTCAAGCGCCGCTTCGACTTCATCGAAACATCATTGAAGGAGTCGGGCAGCAGCCTTGAAGCGGCCCAACTCGAAGAAATGGAAGCGATCTGGGGCGAGGCAAAGAAAAAGGGGCTGTAACCAGTCCCTTCCCTCAAATCTCGTCGTCCCATTTCGGACGGAACATCTGGTAAACCTCATCCGTCGTCGCAAAGTCCATATAGCCAAGGCGTGTCACCGGTTTGGCTTTTTTGATGTCAAACAACCCATCGGTCAGCACGCTTTCATCGATGTGAACACCAACGACTTCGCCAATCACCATGTAATTGTCGGTCGGCCTGCCCTCTTTGTCCTGCAAACGCTTGATCTCGACCAGAACGCATTCCAGTGCAGCATAAGCCTCTTTGACAAAAGGTGCTGCAATCAGCTTGCTATGCGCAACGGTCAAACCTGCATAATCAAATTCGCTCACGCCGCGTGGTGCATTTACTGAAGATGCATTCATCTGCTCTTTGAGATGATCGCTGACGAGACTGGCCGTAAACTCACCTGTCTCTTCTATATATGAAACGCTGTCCTTAAAACCGCTGGACGAAAACATAATCATCGGCGGTGTGTCACTGACCACATTGAAGAATGAGTATGGTGAAAGGTTTACCGCACCATCTTTCGACCGCGTACCGATCCAACCGATAGGACGCGGCGCGATGATTGCCTTGAATGGATTATGAGGAAGATTATGACCAGATGAAGGTTCATAAAACATCAGCGTTTTCCGTCACTTATAACTAATTTTAGAGGAGAACGATTAAGATATCCATGGCCCGCTGTAATCAGAAACAATTTTATCCATGTCCGCCCGCGGACGTTCTGGCATTTTGTTTGCAGCCGTACCGATGTGAATAAATCCGGCAACACGCTCTTCTGGTGCAAGTCCCAGATAGGTGCGGGCTGGCGCATCATCGGAATACCAGTTGGTAATCCAGTTGGTTGCATAACCAAGCGCATTCGCTGCGGTACAAAGATTCATGGCGACAGCACCTGCCGACAAAAACTGCTCCCATTCCGGGATACGTTCATGAGCGACTGGCGAAGAGACGACGCCTATAACCAGTGGTGCACGCGCAAAACGCGCCCTCTCCTGATCCTTGCGACTTTCATTCAGTGGTCCTTCCCGCTCCTCGGCGCGCTTGGCCAGATATTCACCAACCTTATGACGTACATCACCGCGATAAAGAATGAAGCGCCATGGCGTCAGACGGCCATGATCAGGCACACGCGCGGCCACTTTAAGCAACTCATCCAGCTCAGCACCTTGTGGAGCCGGTTCTAAAATTGCGGAAATAGGCGTGGAGCTGCGCTGCGCCAGAAACTCAAAAACCGGATGCGTCACGGGGGAAACCTCATCGCTGAAATCTGTATATGTCACTCCAGTTTAATGTGGAGGCAGTTCCTTCTCGCCCGATAGGATCGGGGTGTAAAGTCAAAAATCTATTTCGTGTTTTTGCATAAACGTAAATTTGCGAAGGTGTCCGCCAATTTAGCCTTGAATTCGCCACCCGCTTCGGTTCAAAACAACATCATGTCAGATAGTCTGGGTCCGTTTCGGGCAAACAGTGCAAAATCATCGCGCCGCAAGACACTTGTAGCGACACTTTCGTTTGCCCTAATCGCATCATCTGCTTTAGCGCAGGGGCCAGGTGGCCCCGGCGGTGGACAGAGTGGTGGACCGGGTGGGCCCGGCGGTGGATTTGGTGGTGGTCCGCAAGGTGGTCCTGGTGGCAGTGGTTTCAAATTACCGAGCTTTCAGCTCGAGTTACCCGCAACGGCAGCAGCACCAGCAATGCAATCCCCTTCGGGAAACACTGGACCAACGCAGTCTAACAATGCGATTGGCTTGCCGAATTTCCCGGATCCCAAACTGAATTTACCATCAATCAGCCCCTATGCCGACCCGACAAGTCCAGAGAACAATCCGCTGATTAAAACGAGCGAGCTCGATCTGAAGGCTCGTCTCAATCAGGATGGACCGGATATTTCTTCGGGAATCGTTTGGCGAGTATTTGCGCCGGAGGTTGGCGCAGACGGACAACTGGCACTGATTGCATCAGCAAAGGGTGGCAGCACAGTTTTTAACTTGCCGGAAGGCAGTTATCTTGTTCACGCTGCCTATGGGCGCGCTGGTGCGACGAAACGCATTACACTCAATAAAAATACGCGTCATGAGGTTATGACGCTCGACGCTGGCGGAATGAAACTGAGCGCCGTTTTACCCGACGAGGGCAAAATCAAAAGTGATCTCGTGCGCTTCTCAATTTATGCCGATGAAGACAACAGCGACCGTTCGCTCATCGTGCCAGATGTAAAGCCAGACACGATCATCCGGTTGAATAGCGGCACCTATCACGTTGTTTCCAACTATGGCACAGCGAATGCCATTATCCGTGCAGATATTCGTGTGGAAGCAGGCAAGCTGACAGAAGCGACGGTTCAGCATCGGGCAGCCGAGGTCGTTCTTAAGCTTGTGGCGAAAAAAGGCGGCGAAGCCCTCGCCGACACTTCATGGTCGATCCTAAATGCCTCTGGCGACGTTGTTCGTGAAAGTGCTGGTGCTTACTCATCCATGGTTTTGATCGAGGGCGACTATGTTGCCGTCGCAAAAAACAAGGATCGTATTTATCAGCGCGATTTCAAAGTCACCTCTGGTGCCAATGAAGAAGTTGAGGTGATCGCAAACCGTGAGTCCGAGGCACTAACGGACGATGATGCAGCGCAAGACTAATTAAATTATATCTGAAATGAAAAGGCCCGCTTTAAGCGGGCCTCAGACTGCTGACAAACCTCTGGCGCAAGCTGGGGGTTTATGATTCACTGGGCCATGTTGAAGAAACCAGCTCCCGAACAGACGGCTCTCGAGATGGTGACGCTAGATAGCCTGGTGCCGAAGGATCACCTGCTTCGCAAGATCGATGCGGTGATCGACTTCTCCTTCATCCATGATCGCGTCGCGAGGCTCTACTGCGCCGACAACGGCCGCCCGCCGCTCGATCCGACGCTGATGTTCAAGGCGCTGTTCATCGGCTACCCGGCATGTCTGGGCTGATGCCCGAGAGCGCACCGACATGAACCGCAAGACGACGTGGGGCAAGGTGATCTACAAGCGGCGCAAAGAGACGGTCGAACGCTCGTTTGCCGATGCCAAACAGCTACACGGGCACCGCTATGCCCGCTTTCGCGGTCTCATCAAGGTCAGATGGCAATGCCTGCTTGCAGCGAGCGCCCAGAATATCAAGAAGATCGCAATGGCGATGACGAAAACCCCAAAACCAGCTTGGGGATGAGGGCTCTCAAGTCCACTTCAAACTGCGCCCACCAAGCCGCGAAAATACCATCTGAACACGCACTCCCAAAACACCAAAAACCCGCCCAAAAAATCGACGGGTTTGTCAGCAGTCTGAGGCAGCCAAAAGGCTGCGCTTTTTTATTTTCGTTCTATGATTTGTTCGGTTTTTGGGTGTCAATCTTATGCCAAACTGATGACCAAACAGATCTTTAAGAATTCACGTCGACAAAAAAGCAGCTCGATTTATCCGGGCTGCCATTAATATTTTAGTGTTTTGTAGGATCAAAGCGAAGAGATTGTCCAGCTGACGATCTCACTTGCGACCTTATCGAACGCCTTGTCCAGCGCGCGTACATATTCGCTGTTTGTGGTGCCGTGAACTGGCGTAGAGGCGCGGAAAACACGTGTGGAGCGAACTTCACCATTCTTGTCATTCATCAGCCTAACAGCGATCTCTACGACCGCTGCACGCTGAGAGCCATAGGCCTGAATGCTGAATACTCGCAGATCGCTCAGTATCTGATAATTGATCGCCAGACCGTCACCCGGACGGCCTACGCCACCGAATACGCCAACGTTTTCATAGGCCTGCACAAGACGAGACTGAACGAGATTTGGCAGTCTGTCACCCCATTGAGCACCTTTGAGGTACTCAATCGCGCCGGGCGCAGTGTTGACAACGATATTTTCGCTATCAAGCGCCTTCAACGCATTGGGCGATGGCACGAGTATCTGGAGGTTCTTACGGCTGACTGATGTGCCCTGCAGCTGCTGCGGCGCTGACAGGCTGAATGTGTCGAGTGGCGTCGTGGTTCCGCAACCGGAAAGCATGGTTGTCAAAAGAAGTGGAACGATCAGCTTACGATGGGATTTTGTCACGATAGAACCTGTAATGGACATTAATGACGCGTCCTTCCGTTATACTGCGGTACACTGCCGGAACCACCAAAAATCAAACGCTGTGGGTTACGCTCTAGTTCTGTAATCGCCTGCTCTACGCGCTGTACTGCGCGACGGCTGTCACCGATCAATGCCTGTACATCGCTCAGACCTGAACCGGAGAAGCGCTCAAGATTGCTGGCAATCGGTGTAATGCGCTTATCGAGATTGTTCGATAACTGACGGATCGATTCAAGTGTAGACTTAGCTTGTGCAACAAGACCATCCTTGTCGTCACTAGAAAGCAACTGGTCTGCCTTGGCAATAACGTTTTCAACACGTGCAGACGCAGCGTTCAGGCGCTCCATCATCTGCTTCGCTTCCGAGACGATCTGATTGATGTTGCCCGCGTTCGAACCCAATTCATCAATCACGTCGGCATTCTTAGCCAAAGCGTCTGTGAAGGTCTTTGTATTATTGATCGTATCGATCAGCGGGCCGCGTGCTTCTTTAGCAAAGCCCTCGAGTTCGCCGAGGACGGAATTTGCGCGTCCAAAAATGTCCTGCGCGGTTGCAAGCAGATTGTTGATCGATGAAGGATCAGCATCAATACGCGCAATCGTGTCTTCTTTGGCTGCTTCTGTAAGAAGATTGGGCTCGTCGAGGCTGCCACCATTCAGTTCAATATAAGCCTGACCAGTCAATCCCTGAAAGCCAAGTGAAGCCTTTGTCGAGCGAGTAATCGGAGTCGTGGCATTCACGCGCGTTTGCACAATAACCATGCTGGGATTGGATTCATCCAAATGCAACCGACGAACATCACCCACCTTGATACCATTGAACAGAACCTGACTGCCGATGCCAAGGCCGGTCACAGAGCCCGGTATGCGAACATCAAGACCAACAGAATCCCGCGCCTCGCCGTAACGCGCAATCCAATACACGAAACCGAAAGCCAGCAGGCTGACGATCAGCGTGAAAACTCCCACCACAACGTAATTGGCCTTCGTTTCCATATCTTATCCCGTCTGCATTTGGCTGTTAGGCCGACGTCTGCTCGGCGCGGATGTGTCAATCTGACGTGCGCGCTTTCCTCGAAAATAGGATTTAACCCATGGATCATCTACAGTCAGCATGTCTTCAATGGAACCGCTCACCAGAATTTTTTTATTACCCAGCACGGCAATGCGGTCACAAATCGCAAAAAGGCTATCGAGATCATGCGTTACCATAAAGACCGTGAGGCCCATTGTATCGCGCAGATTGGCAATTAATTCATCAAAGTCTGCCGCACCAATCGGATCAAGCCCAGATGTAGGCTCATCAAGAAACACGATGTCGGGATCAAGAGCCAGCGCTCGCGCTAAAGCCGCACGCTTGATCATACCGCCTGATAATTCAGATGGGAATTTTTCCGCCGCATCAGGGCTGAGTCCAACCAGATCAATTTTAAGGCGTGCGAGCTCATCCATCAATTTGGGCGAAAGATCCAGGTATTCACGCATCGGGACCTGGATATTCTCAAGGACGCTAAGAGCTGAAAACAAAGCGCCGTGCTGAAACAGCACCCCCATACGCATATCGATAGCCATTTTCTCAACATCGGTCAGCTTATCGATATTATTTCCTAATATCTCAATCTGTCCTGCCTGCTTTTTATTCAAGCCCAGAATAGTTCGGGTCAGCACAGATTTACCTGAGCCAGAAGGCCCGATAAAGCCGAGAACCTCGCCTTTATAAATGTCGAGTGAAAGATTATCGAGCACAGGTGCGCGACCGCCGAAACCAACGGTAACATCTCGTACCGAAATGATCGGTACTGGCTGATCGTTGTTGCCAACGTCCTGCAAATGCGGCTGATTATCGATACTCTTCTCCATGAATATTCTTTATCCGAGCTTATTACGAGACTGAACCGCGAGAAACGGCTTTCTTCAGTTTTATCCCTTATTGTGTCTGAAAGACCCTATAAAGTTGCAAAACTAAACGGTTAGAAGTCAATTGCGGCATAGAACATCGCAAACATGCCGTCTACGACAATGACAACGAAGATCGATTTAACGACCGAGGCCGTCACGCGGCTACCCAGTGATTCTGCACTTCCGCCGACTTTCATTCCTTCCACAGAAGCAAGTATGCCGATTATGAGTGCCATGAAGGGAGCTTTGATCAAACCCGCGAAATATGTGTTGAGTGCAACGGCATCATGCAAGCGACTGATAAAAGCTTCCGGCGAAATATTTGAGTAAAAGTAAGTAACTGCGGCTGCACCCACCAATGCCGACAAATCAGCGATGATCGTCAGAAGAGGCAGAATCACCACCAAGGCGACAAGCCTTGGAAAGACTAGAACGCCCACAGGATTAAGCCCGATTACTGTGAGTGCGTCGGTTTCCTCCCGCATCTTCATCGAGCCTATTTCAGCAGTGATCGCACTGCCCGAGCGACCGGCGATCATAATTGCAGTCAAGAGCACGCCTAACTCACGCAGAACGAGAATACCAACCAGATCGACGACGAAAATTTCTGCGCCGAAGTAGCGCAACTGAAAAGCGCCCTGCTGCGCAATGATTGCGCCAACAATCGTGGACATGAGGACGATGATCGGAATTGCACCGACACCCATCCGATCAATCTGCTTTACAATCGCTGGAAATGGGATGCCGCTGCCGCGACCGGCTTTAAGCTGTGCGCCACGAATGGTTGCCCCCAGAATGTGCATCGCCATCAGGAAATCTTCATAAACTGAGGCGACACCTCGTCCGAGAGAGTCCAGCATTTTGATAAGAAAAAAAGGCTTTTTCGCCGGCTTTACATCAAGGGTGCGCTCAACCGAATTGCCCACTTCCTCAACGAGCGGTAGCCACGCAGGTCTGACACCTTCCAAATGAACATCGATATTTTGAGACACCAGCCTCTGGCGCAAGCGTTCAATCAGCCAAGCGCCAGCAGTATCAAGTCCCGCAACATTCGTTGCATCGATGATAATTGAATGCGAGCCGCCAACATTTTCCAGCTCACGCATCTTCTTGTCGACAATGCCGATAGTTTGCGAAACCCAGCGTCCGCTAAGATTTACGAGGCGTGCGCCTTCATGCTCGGCCAAATCAATCTTTGGCGAGACATCAGAAGCAGCACTTGCTTTGTCGGCAGTGTCGGTCAACATGGCCTAACCTCTTATACGAGTCGGTTCACGACCGAAATACTGCGTCCTAAAGGGCATATCCATGCACAATAGTTTGAAAATCATCCAAGAACGCTATCCCATTGCCGGAAAATTCACAATCTCTCGCGGTTCAAAGACCGAAGCTTTGGTCATAGTTTGTGAAATAAGTCACAATGGAAAATTGGGGCGCGGTGAATGTGTTCCTTATGCACGATATGGAGAATCAATCGCGAGCGTTAGCGAACAGATTGAAGCTGTCCGGAGCGCGATCGAAAGCGGTGCGGATCGTCTGACTATTCAAACGCTCATGCCCGCAGGCGCAGCAAGAAATGCAGTTGATTGTGCTTTCTGGGATCTGGAAGCAAAGGTATCGGGCAAGAGTGTTGCAGACACGCTTGGAACCCTGCCCCATCCTCTTGAAACTGCGATCACCGTATCGCTTGGTACGCCTGAAGAGATGGCAGTATCGACCGCTAAAGTTGCTCATTATCCATTGATTAAAGTAAAAATGGGCGGCGACAATGATATTGAGCGCATTCATGCCGTTACAAGTGCTGCTCCAAACAGCCAAATAATCATTGATGCCAATGAAGGCTGGACCGACGACAACATCGAAGAAAACACGGCTGCGGCAGCTAAGGCTGGCGTAGTTTTGATTGAACAGCCTTTACCTGCGGGTAAAGACGAAATTCTAAGCCGCATAGATCGACCAGTGATTATCTGCGCAGATGAGAGCGTGCATACATCTGTTGGACTCGAAGAGTTGGCGACCCGTTATGATGCGGTTAACATCAAGCTCGATAAGGCGGGCGGGCTCACCGAAGGACTGATCATGCGTGAGAAGGCCATATCGCTTGGTTTAAAAGTGATGGTTGGTTGCATGGTCGGCACGTCACTTGGAATGGCACCGGCAGTTTTGCTCGCGCAGAAGGCCAATGTTGTCGATCTTGACGGACCATTGCTTCTTGCAAAGGACCGCGCTCCGGGTCTCAAATATGAAGGTGCACTCGTTTATCCGCCGGAAGCCACGCTCTGGGGCTGATTATATGTGTGGTTTGATCGCTGATTGACACTGTTGGTTGCTGCAAGCACATTTTCGAAAATATCCGCGCAGGCATCCCATGTGAAAGGTTTTAGCACCTCAGCAGGATCGAATGCGGGCATCTCGAGCGCCGCCAGACAAGCGGCGCGGAGGTCCTCAGATAAAACTCCAGCGCCGGTGGCTCCGACAACATCAGAAGACCCCGGAACCGGAAAAGCTGCTACAGGTAAACCAGATGAAATCGCTTCAAGCAGAACCAAGCCAAATGTGTCAGTTCTGCTCGGAAACACGAATACGTCAGCTGATGCATAAGCTTTAGCCAACTCATGGCCTTCTTTTTTGCCAATGAATACGACATTCGGAAAACGAGCTTTAAAGTCTTCAAGGGCCGGTCCGTCTCCGACGATAAGCTTGGTCCCGGGCAAGTCGAGGTCAAGGAATGCCGGCAGGTTTTTTTCTGTTGCCACGCGACCCACACAGATGAATACGGGGTGCGGCAAATCTTTCGTTACATCGTTTCGCGAATGAAACAGATGACGGTCCACGCCCCGCGTCCACAATTCGAGCCCCGTAAACCCACGCGAATGCAAGTCGGTGAGAATAGACTGTGTTGGGACAAGCGTATGTGATGCGGCATTATGGAATTTACGCAAAAACGAATAGGTCCAGCTCAGCGGAATTGGAAACCGCTCCCTGACATATTCTGCAAAGCGGGTATGAAAGCTGGTGGTAAAGCTCCAGCCCATTTTGATACATGCACGCCGCGCCATAATTCCAAGCGGACCTTCGGTTGCGATATGCACATAATCGGGTTGCAAGCCGACCAATTTTTGCCGAAGCGCCGATGGTGTTGTCATTGCCAACCGGATTTCAGGATAGGTCGGGCATGGGAAGGAGCGATAGTCCTGCGGTGAGATAACGATAACTTCGTAACCGCGCTCGGCCATCAGTTCACAGCATTTGGTCAGTGTTCTCACAACGCCATTTACCTGTGGGTGCCAAGCATCCGAAACGATCACCAGCTTCTTCATTTGCTGCCGTTCGCAGTTTTGCGAGCTACGTGCGGCAACCTAATCACCTTATTGCCATCGTGAGCGGAAAGAAGCGACGATCGCTGACCGAGACGGTCGGTCCATTCCAACAACTCCATACGACCATCAAAATGTTCAACGACAGCAGTGCAGCTTTCAACCCAATCGCCCGTGTTGATATATTCAACACCATTCATTCTGCTGATTGTTGCATGATGGATGTGACCGCAAATAACACCGTCGACGCCAATGCGCTGCGCTTCTTCTGAAACGACGTCTTCAAAATTTCCGATGAAGTTAACGGCCTTCTTAACGCGAAACTTTGCCCATGCGGAAAATGACCAATAACGCAATCCGAACTTTGCGCGCACCCGGCTCATAACAGTATTAATCCAGATTGCCGTGTCATAGGCCCAATCACCGAGATAGGCGATAAAACGCGCATTACGCACGACGACATCAAACTGGTCGCCATGGATAACCAAAAATTTGCGGCCATCCGCGGTTTCATGAATCGCGCGATTCATGACCTCAATGCCGCCGAAATGCGTTCCCTGAAAATTTCTCAGAAACTCATCATGATTGCCGGCGATGTAAATAATTGACGTGCCTTTGCGACTCTTGCGCAAAAGTTTCTGAACAACATCGTTATGTTCCTGCGGCCAGTGCCAATTGCGTCGCAGACGCCAGCCATCAACAATATCACCAACCAAATAAATGGTATCTGCTTCGTGAACACGCAGAAAATCTAAAAGCAATTCAGCCTGAGCTGCTTTCGATCCGAGATGCACGTCTGAAATAAACAAAGTGCGAAATTTTTTTGGTTCAATCTGATCTTCGCTCATGTGGTTGTCCCTCCATCTGGCAACCTGAATTTGAACGAAGAAAAACCGATTCACGTCACAGGGATATGACGGCTGCAAATGCAGGGCGCAGCCTTAAAAGTCGAGAGAACTTTCGAACTCAAATAGTGACAATTTAAAGCTTAAATTTATGGTCTGATGTATTCTAACTGCGGGCGGATAAGCCAAGGTTTATTCACCTGTTCGCGAGAATGCGCAATCCAGCCAATGGATCGCCCCATGGAGAGCACACAACTAAAAACTTCTCGAGCAAAGCCAAGTTGCTCAAGCAGCAATGCGGAATAAACCTTCAACTCTGTCGTTTCCCCTGCTCCAACAGTATTTGACAATTCTTTATGATTTTGATTAGCAAAGAGCTGTTCAACTAATGACAATCTACTCTGAAATCGCGAAGATCCACTATTTTCGACGTTTAAAAGTGCGTCTTTAATGATTTCTGTCCTGGGATCATTATTTTTCACCCAAACGTTCCGCCTCTCCGATACCGCGAAGTCGACGTTGCTCCTAGATGTCTGATTGGATTGAAACGCGTCGAGAATATCCAGAATCCCGTCCGACTTACTATCATGCGACGATCCGCTAAATACCGACAGGGCTGCCAGAATCGATGATGTCATTCCAGCATTGACTGAAGCCGCTAGTCGCGCCGCTAATGTCGGGGGTGTCAAACCATGGTCTACGCAGGATATCAGATACGTATCGAGCGCAGAAACTTCCTGATCACTTGGCAACGAGAGATTCATCATACGTAAAATATCAACGCTGTGGGGCATTGATGCATCCGGACGAACGGAATGCCTGCCCCGCTTCATACGTATGAATGCGGGTGCAAAAACAGCTGGTGCCGCAATCAAATGAAGCGCCGTAGTCAAGTCCGTCACATCGGGAATTTTAGTCATTAAAGTACGAACAGCGTCGACAGGTTTCATATCAAACAATTCGTCATCTATATCTTCAGTATAAAGAAAAATCTGCTCGCGCGCCTGGCCTAATGCTGACTGCAGGTCAGAGCCTGTAGGAAAATTTGGAAACAAGTCTTTCCACAACAGCTCAATTACGCTTTCCAATCTTGTATCAATGCACAATTCTTTGATAGGCACACCGCGTAAAGTGAATGTACCTTCGACAAAATTAACATCGGAAATAGATGTTTGAGAAACGAATATATTTGGAATTGAATTCTTCATGACAATAATCCCCTTTAAAATAGCTATTATATTTCAATAATAATTGACCGAAACCGATAAATATCGTTAGCAATATTAATTGATTATAATAAACACGACGCGTCTTATTGGTGAATTAAAAATACAATGGAAACGATTTGCACTTCTTATAAAAAATTATCAGGCCGTTTAAATGAGATTTAAAATGTAAACCAGAATATGGTTAAATGCCGACCCCACATGTCATGCACATGGCGCTCAAACAAGCTGTTGATTTGATTTTAAAGCCTTAGCGTAATAACTGCTTTTCAGAATCAGGCCTACATTGTTTTGAAAAGTTGAGATAAAAGCGACGTTGGCTCAAAGGGTGCTAGTTCCCATCAGCGCAACTCCCCTATTGCAAGCATGAACCGGAAAGTGATGCGATCATGACGAATAAAAAGACCCCCTCCACGTCCACGCGTTCGGATTTTGATGAAGCGGCACTTTTCTTCCACCGCTATCCGAAACCCGGTAAGCTTGAGATCCAAGCGACCAAGCCGCTTGGCAATCAACGCGATCTAGCGCTTGCTTATTCACCAGGCGTTGCGGCGCCCTGCCTTGCAATTCACGAAGATCCATCCACCGCTGCCGAATATACGGCGCGTGGTAATCTGGTAGCAGTTGTTTCAAATGGCACTGCGGTACTCGGCCTCGGTAATATCGGCGCGCTTGCATCCAAGCCGGTGATGGAAGGCAAGGCAGTTCTTTTCAAGAAATTCGCCGATATTGATGTTTTCGACATTGAAATCGACGCACTGGAAATCGACCGCATGGTTGATGTGGTTTCTGCGCTTGAGCCAACTTTTGGCGGTATCAATCTTGAAGATATCAAAGCTCCCGAATGTTTCGAAGTTGAAGAACAGCTTCGCGCCAAGATGAATATACCAGTATTCCATGACGATCAGCATGGAACCGCGATTATTGTTGCAGCCGCTGTTCTGAATGGTCTGGAATTGGCAGGAAAGGATATTACAAACGCCAAGATTGTAACGTCAGGCGCGGGTGCCGCTGCGCTCGCTTGCTTAAATTTGCTCGTTAAACTCGGGGCTAAGCGCGAAAATATTTTTGTCTGCGATCTTGAAGGCGTAGTTTTCCAAGGCCGCGAGAAGCTGATGGACCGTTGGAAAGACGTGTATGCGCAAAAAACCGACGCGCGTGTTCTGGCCGATGTTATTGGTGGCGCAGATGTATTCCTCGGTCTTTCCGCTGCTGGTGTTCTCAAGCCTGAACTGCTTAAGCAAATGGCTGAAAGGCCACTGATTATGGCACTGGCAAATCCAAACCCTGAAATTATGCCAGAAGCTGCACGCGAAGCGCGTTCGGATGCGATGATCTGCACCGGCCGTTCTGACTATCCAAACCAGGTGAACAACGTACTATGCTTCCCTTATATTTTTCGCGGCGCACTTGATGTTGGCGCAACGGCAATCAACGAGGAAATGAAGCTTGCTGCGGTGCGCGCGATTGCATCGCTTGCCCGTGAAGAACCTTCAGATGTTGCGGCCCGCGCCTATTCTGGCGACACACCGACATTCGGCCCAAATTATATCATTCCATCGCCGTTCGATCAGCGCCTCATTCTGCGTATCGCACCTGCCGTTGCAAAGGCTGCGATGGATAGCGGTGTTGCGACACGCCCGATCGAAGACTGGGAAGCCTATACTGATCGCCTGACGCGTTTCGTTTTCCGCTCCGGCCTTATTATGAAGCCGGTCTTCGCGGCGGCCCGGGCGCAGAGCAAACCAATGCGCGTGATCTATGCCGATGGTGAAGATGAACGCGTATTGCGCGCTGCCCAGGTTGTCATTGAAGAACGTATTGCTTCGCCTATCCTCGTCGGTCGTCCAAGTGTAATTGAAGCACGCTTAAATCGCTACGGTCTCAAAATCCGCGCAGGAACAGATTTCGAACTAATTAACCCGGAAGATGATCCACGCTACCGTGATTATGTTGATCTGTATCTCTCTTATACAGGCCGTCAGGGCGTAACCCCAGAAGCAGCACGCACGATCGTTCGTACGAACTCGACTGCCATTGCGGCTCTTGCTGTCATGCGTGATGAAGCGGATGCGATGATCTGTGGCCTTGAAGGTCGTTTTGAGCGCCATACCCGCGTTGTAAAACAGATCATCGGTAAGCTGCCAGGCATCAGTGATTATTCGGCATTGAGCCTTTTGATCTCACAGCGCGGCGCATTGTTCCTGACAGACACTTACGTGACAGTTGAGCCAGAAGCAGAAGAAATTGCTGAAATGGCAATTCTGGCCGCGAAAGAAATCCGTCGTTTTGGCATTGAGCCAAAAGCTGCGCTTGTTTCGCATTCCAATTTCGGTTCAAAAGAGTCGGCTAGTGCTGAAAAGATGCGTCGCGCCGCCGCGATTCTTGCTGAAAAAGCGCCGGAACTTGAATCCGATGGCGAAATGCACGGTGATTCCGCACTCTCGCAGGCATTGCGTGATCGCGTATTCCCGAATTCGCGACTGAAGGGCGAAGCAAATTTGCTGGTTTTCCCTAATCTCGATGCGGCAAACATCACGCTGAACGTCGTAAAGACAGTAACGGACGCATTGCATGTCGGACCAATTCTACTTGGTGCTGCGCGCCCTGCCCATATTCTAACACCTTCAGTAACCTCGCGCGGCGTTGTTAACATGACTGCATTAGCAGCAGTTGAAGCACTGCAAAAGTCCAACGAATTCAATAAGAAAATTTAAATTAACACAAACTAATAAAGTAAATATACTTATATAAAACGCCAAGTATTTAATTAATACTTGGCGTTTATGTTTTTTTAACTATAAAGATCAAACATTCAGACATACGGACAACGGGATGGGCTTGTTCTATGATGATTGTTGATAAGAGTTTTCGAAATTTTCAGTCAGCGATATTCGTTTTCGCTACAATTGGCGTTTTAAGTGGTTGTATGACAACGACAAAGCAGATTATGCCATGCAACACTCAGCAAGTTGCCAAACTCAGTAAAGTGCTTGATCCAACAAAGCTAAAACTGAATGCTATTCAAAAACGCCTTTCAGCTGTTCGTGTCGAACGTGCTCAAGGGCGCTGTAATGAAAGTCTGTTTTCGCCGGAAAAAGGTTCAGTCACTTGCGAACGTCTGAAGAAACAGGAAAAACAACTGGTTTCAGAAAAATATCTACTTGAAGAACGTCTTACAGAAATAAATGCAGCGATTGCAAGCCAACCACATGCTGGTAAACACGTAAAGTCTTGCGTAGCCAGTTGGCAACCTGAGCGGACGATCAGGAAAAGAGCTCGGAAAAATATTGAAGTCAAGATTCATTCAGCAAAGCGGCAAGCTGCAAAGACTATTGGAATAGAAAAGTTATCTAACGACCAACCAGTATTTATAGAAGATTACGTCGTTCCAGCATATTCATCTCAAAAAACCAATGAGACAGAGTCAGTCGCTTACACGCCGTCTGCGCACCCTTTGTCCCAACAACCGAGCCATGTGGCGCCGGCAGCAATAGCGCCGCCGACAGAACGAGCTTATTCAGATAGCACAAAAGTCAGAGTAGTCGGCTCTTCGTTCTTTCCGGACCAATCAAAACTAATAGGTCCGCCAGCTCCGGACCATGTGCCTGCCCCGTAAGAGCAAAGCGCAAGGGCATGAATAATGTCTTGCCCTTGCGTCCCGTTGCTGCTTTTACAGCGTCGGTCCATACCTTCCAGGTCTGTTTGTCCCACGGCTCTGCGGGAAGCAGCGTGAAGGCTTCCTTCACAAAAGCCTGATCCTCTTCAGATAGTTCCGGCTTTTCGGGTAAGTCGCCGGTGATAACCTGCCACCAATGGGTAGTTTCATTGAAGCGTTCGAGATTGCCGCGCACAGTCAGCCAGAAATGCTCTGCCTTTTCACCCGAAATGCCCAATGCTTCGAGACGATCTTTCGCCTTATCAAATGGCATTTCATGCAGCAGTGCACGGTTGAGCGTATCCAGTTCTGCCGGGTCAAACTTTGCCGATGACTTTGAAATCGCAGCCAGATCAAATCGCTCTGCGAGTATATCCATATCGGATGCAGCAGACACAGATTCAGAAGTACCGATAAGGATTGCGAGAGACGCAACTGACATCGGTTCATAACCGCCTTCGCGCAAGCTACCGACAGACAAGGCACCGGAGCGCTTGGAAAGTCCCTCGCCTGAAACTGTGGTCAGTAGGTTGTGATGGCCGAAAACAGGCGGCTCTGCGCCAAGCGCTTTGAAGATGGCAATCTGCACGCCGGAATTGGTTACATGGTCATCGCCACGAATAATATGCGTGATGCCAAGATCAATATCATCGACAACCGATGGCAGCGTGTAGAGATATGTTCCGTCTTCACGAACCAGAACCGGATCGGACATCGAAGCCAGATCAACGGTTTGTGGTCCACGAACCAGATCATCCCAATGCACTTCAGTGCGTGTGGTGTTGAAAGGATCGCTTTCAAAGTTCGGCAGGAGAAAACGCCAATGTGGCCTGCGGCCTTCTGCTTCAAAGGCCGCTTTCTCTTCATCCGTCAGCTTTAGCGCTTCACGGCCATAGACCGGAGGAAGCTTACGCGCCAAACGGAGCCTGCGACGACGCTCCAGTTCTTCTGCCGTTTCATAACAGGCATAGAGAAGACCCGCCGCTTTCAGCTTTTCAACGGCCTTAGCATAAACGTCAAAGCGCTTTGACTGATATTCGACACGGTCAGGCGTGACACCAAGCCATGCGAGATCGGCAGCAATTGCGTCCGCATATTCCTGTTTAGAACGCTCAATGTCGGTATCATCATAACGCAGGATGAAATTGCCGCCATTCTTCTTGGCATAAAGCCAATTTGAAAGTGCGGTGCGTGTATTGCCAATATGAATATAGCCCGTCGGCGACGGTGCAAAACGAACAGTTACGGTCATGACTAAATCTTTCAGCGGTCGCGGAAGCGGTTCGTTATTGGATAACGACGATCACGTCCGAAATTCTTCTTGGTAATTTTGACACCAGGTGCCGATTGTCGGCGCTTATATTCGGCCAGATTGAGCAGATGCTCGATCCGTTGCACCGTCTCAAGCGAATGACCGCGCGCAACAATCTCGGCATTGCTCATCTCGTTTTCAACGAGGCATTCGAGAATGTCGTCCAGCACCGGATAAGGTGGAAGACTGTCCTGATCGGTCTGGTTTTCGCGTAACTCGGCCGACGGTGCTTTTGTAATGATATTAGTCGGGATCACTTCGCGGGATGGGCAAAGGCTTCCCACCGGAACATTGTTGTTGCGCCATTCAGACAGTGCGAACACCTGCATCTTGTAGACGTCCTTGATGGGGTTGAAGCCGCCATTCATGTCGCCATATAGCGTCGCATAGCCCACCGACATTTCCGACTTGTTGCCGGTAGTCACAACCATTGAGCCAAACTTGTTGGAGATGGCCATAAGAATAGTGCCGCGCGCACGGCTTTGCAGGTTTTCCTCGGTTACACCGCTTTCAGTGCCTTCAAACATTGGTTTGAGCGCAGAAAGGAAACCTTCAACCGGCTCTGCAATCGGAACAATATCGTAACGCACGCCGAGCGCCTTCGCGCAATCGGCGGCGTCTTTCAACGATTCCTCCGATGTATAACGATAAGGCAGCATCACACAGCGCACGCGATCTTTGCCCAATGCATCGACGCCTAACGCGGTGCAGATCGCTGAGTCGATACCACCTGACAAGCCAAGCACAACATCCTTGAAGCCGTTCTTATTGACGTAATCTCGCAGGCCCAACATGCAAGCCGCATAATCGGCTTCGAGACCCTCGGGCAATTTTGCCTTTTCAGCATCTTCACAGCGCCAGCCATCAGCCTCGCGCTTCCAGATAGTCAAAGTGATGGCTTCTGCGAACTGCGGCATTTGCAGGCAAAGGCTCTTATCCGTATTGAAGGCAAACGAGCCGCCGTCGAAAACCAGTTCGTCCTGCCCGCCCATCTGATTGGCATAGAGCATGGGGAGCTCTGTTTCGATAACCTGCTTGAGCACAACCTGATAACGACGCTCGATCTTGGCACGGTGATAAGGCGAACCATTTGGCACCAGCAGCAACTCTGCGCCGCTCTCTGCCAGCGTTTCCGCAACACCCAAATCGCCCCAGATGTCTTCGCAGATCGGAATTCCAATGCGTACACCACGGAAATTGACTGGTCCCGGCATCGGGCCGGGCTGGAAAACGCGCTTTTCGTCAAACTCGCCGTAGTTTGGCAGATCGACCTTGAAGCGTTCGGCAATAATTTCACCACCGTCGAGAACCGCAATTGAATTATGTAAGCCGCTATCGCGCTGCAAAGGCGTACCGATAATTACGCCGGGGCCGCCGTCAGCTGTGTCTTTGGCCAGTTCTTTCACTGCTTTTTCGCAAGCTGCAACGAAGGCAGTTTTCAGAACCAGATCCTCTGGCGGATAGCCCGCGATGAACAGCTCCGTGAACATCACAAGATCGGCGTTCATTTGGGCGGCTTGTGCACGCGCTGTGCGCGCTTTCTCAAGATTTCCGGCGATGTCGCCCATTACAGGATTGAGCTGTGCAACGGCAATACGAAGCATATCGAGATTCTCGCTAACGCTGGTCATGCGCAAGCTTTAGCGCGCTTGTGTGATTGATTGCAACGGATTGCGTTGAAGAACGGTTGTTCTTTGTCAGATGAGATAGGTTGTAAAAAGAATATAGACCCATGTGACCGTTACAAAAACGATGGCGATCAGCACTGCGAGCGAGCCACAGTCTTTGGCAATCTGAATTTCTTTATGAAAATCACGCGAAACGGCATCGCAGGTCGCTTCGATGCCGGTGTTGAGTACTTCAACCAGAATGAGAAACAGGATCGATCCTGTCATCAGCAGGAATGTCAGCCAAGTTGGAGCAATGAAGAATGCGATTGGGAGCGACAGGAGAAACAGGACAAGCTCCTGCTGAACGGCCTTTTCATGCTTCGCCAAGTGCTTGAGAGCACGCATTGAATTAAGAAACGCCAGAAAAATCCGCTTCATGGATGCCCCCGAAAAATTATGCAAAGATCAATAAGTGTCTTCATATAAAAATCAACAGGGCGGAGAATGAATTCTCCGCCCTGACCTTATTTAAAAAGTGACTTTCCAATCAGGCGTTAACAGCCTGCTTTTCTGTCCCGGCATCGCGTTCCTTCTTGAGCAGTTCTGCCAAAAGGAAAGCCAACTCAAGCGCCTGATCGGCATTCAGGCGTGGATCGCAATGCGTGTGGTAACGATCGTGCAGATCTTCTGCCGAAATTGCGCGGGCGCCGCCCGTGCATTCGGTAACATTCTTGCCGGTCATTTCAACATGGATACCGCCCGGATGCGAACCTTCGGCACGATGGATCGCGAAGAAGGACTCCACTTCCTTGAGGATACGGTCGAACGGACGCGTCTTGTAGCCGCCAGCGGTGATCGTGTTGCCGTGCATCGGATCACAAGACCAGACGACCTTACGGCCTTCACGTTCAACAGCACGAATGAGCTGTGGCAAATGATCGCCAACCTTGTCGTAACCGAAACGAGCGATGAGCGTCAGACGACCTGCTTCGTTTTCAGGGTTGAGAAGATCAATCAGACGAATGAGATCATCCGGCTGAAGCGATGGGCCACATTTCAGACCGAGCGGATTCTTGATGCCACGGCAATATTCAATATGCGCATGATCAGCCTGACGTGTGCGGTCGCCAATCCAGATCATATGACCGGAAGTGCCGTACCAGTCGCCAGAGGTCGAATCGACGCGTGTGAGCGCTTCTTCATAGCCAAGCAGCAAAGCTTCATGGCTGGTGTAGAAATCGGTTTCACGCAAAGAATGATTGCTATCGGAAGTAATCCCAATGGCGCGCATGAAGTTCATCGTTTCCGAAATACGCTGTGCGAGAGCGGCATAGCGCTCTGCCTGCGGGCTTTTGCCAACAAAGCCGAGCATCCACTGATGCACATTCTCGAGGTTCGCGTAGCCGCCCTGTGCGAAGGCTCGCAGCAGGTTCAACGTCGCAGCAGACTGGCGGTAAGCCATGTCCTGACGCTGCGGATCAGGGATACGCGAAGCTTCATCGAAATCGATGCCGTTGATGATGTCACCGCGGTATGAAGGCAGCTCAACGCCATTGAGCGTTTCCATATCGGATGAACGCGGCTTTGCGAACTGACCCGCAATACGGCCAACCTTAACAACAGGCTTGGAAGCACCAAAAGTCAGTACAACGGCCATCTGCAAAAAGACGCGGAAAAAGTCGCGAATATTATCCGCGCCATGTTCTGCGAAACTCTCCGCACAATCGCCGCCCTGAAGCAGAAATGCTTTTCCTTCGGCAACGGCTGCAAGCTGTGTTTTCAGCTTACGTGCCTCGCCGGCAAAAACGAGCGGTGGATAGGTACGAAGGCGAGCCTCAACATCGGTCAAAGCCTGTGCGTCTGGATAAAACGGCACTTGCTTGATCGGTTTGTCTCTCCAGGAATTCGGGGTCCAGTTCTTCGTCATTTCACACCTGTTTAATTATCCGCGCGATTTCTCTCGGATTTTGTCCTCCTTGCACGAAAGCTGGAATGCGCTTGAGCAAGACAATTTAATGTCTTTGCACGCAAACCAGCACGCGTGATCGCGTTGATATAATGCAGACGCTCACTTTATACCAGCAAGAATCGTTAACAGGATTGGAAGGATACGAAAGTTCAGTTTTCGACCTTCTTGCCATTCACAACACGGTAGGTCGGCTTATACATGGTGACCAGCTCTTCCGCTGCTGTCGGATGCACGGCCATGGTGCGGTCGAAGTCATCTTTGGTTGCACCAGCCTTCAAAGAAATTCCCAGCAATTGCGCCATTTCGCCTGCATCCGGCCCCATGATGTGAGCACCGACAACCTTGCGGCTTTCAGCATCCACAATGAGCTTCATCAGCATCTTTTCATTGCGGCCCGAAAGCGTGTTCTTCATCGGGCGGAAAAGTGCGCGATAGATTTCCAGCTCAGCATATTTCTTGGCGGCTTCATCTTCCGGCAAGCCGACGGTGCCGATTTCAGGCTGCGAGAACACTGCTGTAGCAATCAGGTCGTGATCAGGCTTGGTCGGATTGTTTTTAAACGCGGTTTCAAGGAAGCACATGGCTTCATGGATGGCCACCGGGGTCAGCTGAACGCGATTGATGACGTCACCCACGGCCCAGATGTTTGACGCACTGGTGCGTGAATAGTCATCCACTTCGATTGCGCCGAGCGCGTCTGTTTTAACGCCAGCTTTTTCGAGGCCGAGACCCTTTGTGTTGGGCTTACGCCCAATTGCCATCATCACCTGACCGACATTCAGTGTTTCACCATTGGTCAGCAAAACTTTCAGCTCGCCATTAGCCTGTTTTTCAACCTTCTCGAACACCGCCCCGCATATAATGCGGATGCCCTTGGCTTCCATGGTTTCATGCAGCAGATGACGCAGATCATGATCAAAGCGCGACAGGATTTCTTTGCCGCGATAGACAATTGTGGTTTCAACGCCAAGCCCATGAAAAATATTGGCAAACTCGACAGCAATATAGCCACCGCCAGCAATAACGATGGCCTTTGGCAATTTTTCGAGATGAAACGCTTCATTGGAGGTGATGCAATATTCTGCGCCCGGCAGGGATTCATGCACACTGGCAAAGCCACCAGTTGCAATCAGAATCTGATCGGCAGTGACACGGCGACCATCAGCTTTCAGTTCAATCGTATGAGCATCAATCAGTTCTGCACGGCTTGCAAAAATCTCGACCTTCGAGTTTTCCAGACCTTTGCGATAAAGGCCTTCAAGCCGGTCAATTTCTTTGTCTTTGGCTTCAATAAGCTTCTTCCAGTCAAAGCTTGATTTGCCGACATCCCAGCCATAGCCAGCTGCATCTTCAAAATGCTCTGGAAATTGCGAAGCATAGACAAACAGCTTTTTAGGAACACAGCCACGAATGACGCAGGTTCCGCCCATGCGATATTCTTCGGCCAGACCAACCTTTTTGCCCATGGCACCGGCTAGTCGCCCTGCCCGTACACCACCGGAGCCACCGCCGATAACAAAAAGATCATAATCATAACCGGCCATGGAACTCTCCATTCAAATCTGTTTCTTCGACTTATGTAAGCAAAAGAAAAAGCCCGGCCAAGTCGCCGGGCTTTTAAATTCTACGTGACTATCGCAAAATATTACTGAGCTGGCTGCTCAGGAGCAGCAGCGGCACCAGCCTGTGCTGCGAGAACTTCTGCAACAGAGGTCGCGAGATCGCGGGCAATGCCGTTCTGCCAGATATTTGCAGCTTTCACGACTTCACGGGTTACGATTGGACCTTCTGCAAGAAGCTTCTTGCCCGCATCCGATGTGTAGAACGCAGCGATTGCCTTGAGTTCATCTTCGCTGAACGCATTGGCATAAGCGCGGGCAGATTCGGTTTCGAGATCAGCGCGGCGTGCAGCCAAAGCAATAGCCTTGTCATCAACGGTCTTCGTGATGAGCGCTTCAAGGTTTGGATCCTTCTGGATCAGCTCACCCTTGAGAGCGCGTGCCGCGCTTGGCAGAATTTCGTCGAACTGTTCAGTTGCCTGAATCGAAGCGATTGCCGCGCGGGCAGCATCGAGATGCGAGGCAGAAATTTCCTGCGCAGATGCCGCATGGATGCCTGACATCAAGACAAGTGCGGAAAACGGTGCAATCAGACGGCGGAAGCCAGTTGCCGGGATCATATGGTCGGTACTCCGTTCAAACAATTCGTATCGGCCCCTCAAGGCCGGTTCATGGTTCGGATACCGTCAGCGCCAGCGATGATTGCGGCGCGTGCCAGTCCGATAAAAAGTCCGTGCTCAACAACACCCGGTATGGCGAAGAGAGCGTCAGAAAGAATCTTTGGATCGGGAATGCGGCCAAAAGATGCATCCACGATATAATGTCCACCATCCGTTACAAATGGCGCGCCATCTTTTAACCGCAGGACGAGTGGACCTGCAAGACCACATTGCGCTGCGGCAGCCTCAATACCGAGCAAAGTCGCTTTAAGGCCAAAGCGATTGACTTCGATTGGCAAAGGAAAACGGCCGAGTGTTTCAACAACTTTCGATCCGTCGGCAATAACGATCATCGAATCAGACGCAGTTGCTACGATCTTCTCGCGAAGCAAAGCGCCACCGCCGCCTTTGATAAGCGACAGGTTTGGATCAACCTCATCAGCGCCATCAATTGTCAGATCAAGATGTGGCGTTTCTTCAAGCGTTGTCAGCGCAATACCAAGGTCAGCACAGAGTTCTGCGGTGCGCTCCGATGTCGGCACGCCAATAACCTTGAAACCGCTTTTCACCTTTTCAGCCAGCAGGCGCACAAATTCTTCTGCGGTAGAGCCGGTGCCAATTCCAAGACGCATTCCGTCTTTGACGTGCGTCAATGCCTCGGCAGCGGCGGCGATTTTCAGCTTGCGTGCTTCATCCATGCTCAGAATTCCTGTCTTCCCAGCGGATTTTCATCCTTCTCCGGCAACGCCTCTAGCATGCGTGGCCAACGCAACAAAGCTCTCAATACAATTTATCGTTATTTTTGCGATGAACTCTTGTTTCAGCGTTGTCTTGAGAAGACACAAACTTGAGCCTATCTGAAAGATCAGCTAGCAATGCACAGATCAATTCCAGAAGGAAACATTATGTTCGCTGCCAATTCAAAACCAATCATTGTGTTCGATCTCGACGGAACATTGGTTGAAACTGCACCGGACCTTCTGGATAGCTTAAATCATTGCCTTTCGATTTCCGGTTTAAAGACAGCAGATCATGGCGCACTTCGTCGCTTTGTCGGCCAAGGCGGACGCGTTATGATTGAACGCGCTTTTGCAGCCCAGCAAAAGCAGGTCGATGACGCGAAGCTGGATGAGTTGGTTGAAAAATTTCGCGCGCATTATAGCGCAAATATGCCGGGACATTCATCGTTCTATCCGGGCGTGCTTGAAGCCATGGATCGCTTCAGTGCGAATGGCTATACGCTGGCAGTTTGTACAAATAAGTTTGAAGCGCTGGCAGTAAAGTTGCTGAAGGCAATGGGTGAAGCGAATCGTTTCGCTGCTATTTGCGGCGCAGATACATTCGCATTCCGCAAGCCTGACCCTCGTCATTTGACGGAAACCATCGCTCTTGCAGGCGGTAATCGCGACCTCGCTATCATGGTTGGTGATAGCCGTACCGATATTGATACTGCGAAGGCAGCAGGCATTCCTGTCGTGGCGGTCGATTTCGGATATACTGATTTGCCAGTTCAGCATTACGAACCGAGCCGCGTCATTTCGCATTATGATGAATTTACGCTCGAAATGGCGGACCAGCTTTTAGAGGCCGTCGCAGATAAGGTGTAAGGGAGTATGATTATGAATAGATTACTTATGCTTACCACCGTTTTCTCGACAACAATATCAGCATTTGCTTTTGCAAATGAACCTGCGCCTACTGGCCTGCCGGGGGTAAAGCCGCAAACGCCGATCGTATCAGCGCCACCGCCTGCGCCTGAACCCGACAATCAGCAAGGCGGAACATGGAAAAACTTCCGCGTTGGTAATACGGATGTGTCAGTTTCCGGTAGTATCACCGTCGACGTGGGCAACGGAAACAGCCGCATTTCAAGACGCTGATCGCTCAAGAGCTGACCAGACAGCAGGCAGTTGCAGCGGTAAATCCTCGGCAATAAGGCCATGACCGAAACGACGTGCCGCATCAGCGTGTATCCAGACCGCAGCGCATGCGGCTTCAAAAGCTGGCATTCCTTGTGAGAGCAGTCCGCATATGATGCCAGCAAGCACATCGCCCGATCCGGCTGTCGCTAAGAGTGGCGTGCCATTAGCATTGATGGCCGCACGTCCATCTTGTGCTGCGATGACTGTATCTGGCCCCTTATAAATCACCACAGCATTGGCACGTTTGGCTGCCTGGCGTGCCTTATCCGGTTTTGATGTTTCGGAATCCGCAGCAATATCGGGAAATAAACGTCGAAACTCTCCTTCATGCGGAGTGAGTACGAGCGCTGTGTGATCGCTGCGTTTTGCGTTGAAAAGTTGTTCAGGCCTCTCCTCGAAAGCGGTTATGCCGTCCGCATCAAGTACCAATCCCTTTAAATGTTCCGCGCGATTATTCGCTGCTGACAGAAGTAACGGAGCGTGATCGCGCGCAAACTTGGCACTGCCATAGCCTGGGCCGAGAACACAGGCTGCAACCTTGCGATCAATCAGGAATGCTTCAACATCTTTGATACTGCGCGTCTCGCGCACCATTATGCTCGTCAGATGAGCCGCATTTGTTGCAAACGCGTGAGGTGGCGACAGAAGAGTAACAGCCCCTGAACCACTGCGTGCAGCAGCCATGGCGGACAGTCGCGCTGCGCCTGTTGAATGTTCCGGGCCAGAAAAAACAACGGCATGACCGCGACTATATTTATGCGCGTTGATTGACAGTGCTGGTAATTGATCCCGCCAAAGTTCTGGCGCGTTTTCAAATGTATTTGGCGCAATCTTGTCGAGCACATTATCCAAGATGCCAATGTCTGCAACATGAAGCACACCACAATGCGTGCGACCGGGTTGTAAAAGATGTCCGGGCTTTTTGCGGAAGAAGGTTACAGTTGCGCGTGCGTTGATGGCATTACCAAGCACCCGCCCGTTAAAGCCCGAAATACCGCTTGGCAAATCGACAGCAAGAACCGGAATATCTGATGCATTCACCCTGTCGATAACACGCGCCTCAACGCCATCGACCGGACGTGACAAGCCCGCACCATAGAGCGCATCTATAATGCCGACGAAATCAGTCGGCACCATCGCGCTTAGGCGGTGAACTTCTCCTTTGTAAAAATGAAGGGCGCGCATTGCATTACTTCGCTCACGCGGCTGCTTCGTTCCAAAACAAATGACTTCGCGTCCCGCTTCTATAAGGAACTGTGCTGCAACATAGCCATCACCGCCGTTGTTCCCCGGCCCGCATAGAATTGCGATTGGTCCTCGTGCGGAAAACATACTCCGCGCCACTTCAGCAACTGCATGGCCAGCCGCAAGCATGAGAGAAAAACCGTCTCGCTTGCCGCTATCGATGGTTATAGCATCTGCACGCGACATTTGCTCCGGCGTCAAGAGTTCAAACATAAGCGGCACCTTCCTCTGCAATGAACGTTATTAATTACGCGGCAGACGAATTTGCGCAAGCCTGATGAAGTTTATTGCATTTCGCCTATTTTTTAATCACCGCTAACGAGATTGAAACCTTGTTAAAAATCTTTCTCGCAGAGCAGCTTGTGTAGATGCTCATAATAATGCCAGTCTGCGACGAAGAACTTGAACTTTTGAAATTTAAAAAATGCGCTAGCCTCGCGTTTAGCCGCATTTCTAGCGGTTTAGATGCAGAAATATGGGAAAAACCTCCCAAATCAGCGCATGTTTTTAAAAATTCGACAAACGACAAATAAGTTGGCACAGTTCATGCTTCTATTTCAGCGAAACGGGCACAATGTCCATTTCCGAACAAGAGCGGAGACAATTCTCTGATGAAAAAGATCGAAGCCATTATTAAACCTTTCAAACTCGATGAAGTGAAGGAAGCCCTTCAGGAAGTCGGCTTGCAGGGTATTACGGTCATTGAAGCCAAGGGTTTCGGCCGTCAGAAAGGCCATACTGAACTTTATCGCGGTGCAGAATATGTCGTTGATTTTCTTCCCAAGGTAAAAGTCGAAGTCATCGTCGCTGACGAAACTGTTGATGGCGCTATTGAAGCTATTCGCAAAGCGGCCCAGACAGGCCGTATTGGCGACGGTAAGATTTTCGTTTCCAATATCGAAGAAGTTATTCGTATCCGTACCGGCGAATCCGGCGTGGACGCGATTTAACCCAATCAAACTATCGACCGAAGTCTTCCGACCCAAGTCTACCGAACACAGCCGTGCAAACAGGATACCAAAATGACGACTGCCAATGACATTCTGAAACAGATCAAAGACAACGACGTAAAGTTTGTTGACCTTCGCTTCACCGACCCAAAGGGCAAGCTGCATCACGTCACGATGGATGTTGGCCTCGTCGACGAAGAAATGTTTGAAGACGGCGTTATGTTCGACGGCTCTTCGATTGGCGGCTGGAAGGCTATCAACGAATCCGACATGGTTCTGAAGCCAGATCCAGAAACAGCCCACATTGATCCATTCTTCGCACAGTCCACGCTGGTTATTCTCTGCGACATTCTTGATCCGATTTCGGGTGAAGCTTATGGCCGCGATCCACGCGGGACTGCAAAGAAGGCGGAATCCTACATGAAGTCGCTCAACATCGGCGATACCGTTTATGTTGGCCCGGAAGCTGAATTCTTCGTCTTCGATGATGTGAAGTTTAAGGTTGATCCATTCAACACCGGCTTCAAGCTCGACTCGACCGAACTGCCTTCGAACGACGATACCGATTACGAAACTGGCAATATGGGTCATCGTCCACGCGTTAAGGGTGGCTATTTCCCGGTTCCACCAGTGGACAGCCTTCAGGATATGCGCTCCGAAATGCTCACCGTTCTGACGGAAATGGGCGTAACCGTTGAAAAGCATCACCACGAAGTCGCTTCTGCACAGCACGAACTTGGCACGAAATTCGACACGCTGGTACGCAATGCCGACAAGATGCAGATCCAGAAATATGTCGTGCATCAGGTCGCTAATGCCTATGGCAAAACTGCAACCTTCATGCCAAAGCCAGTTTTCGGTGACAACGGCTCTGGTATGCACGTTCACTTCTCGATCTGGAAAGATGGCAAGCCAACTTTCGCTGGCAATGAATATGCTGGCCTGTCGGAAAACTGCCTGTTCTTCATCGGCGGCGTTATCAAGCACGCTAAGGCTGTAAACGCATTCACGAACCCATCAACCAACTCCTACAAGCGCCTGGTTCCAGGTTATGAAGCTCCAGTTCTGCTGGCTTACTCGGCTCGCAACCGCTCGGCTTCCTGCCGCATTCCTTTCGGCTCGTCGCCGAAGTCAAAGCGCCTTGAAGTTCGTTTCCCTGATCCATCGGCAAACCCATATCTGTGCTTTGCAGCTCTGCTGATGGCTGGTCTTGACGGTATCAAGAACAAGATTCATCCAGGTCAGGCTATGGACAAGGATCTTTACGATCTGCCTGCAAAGGAACTCAAGAAGATCCCAACGGTTTGCGGTTCGCTTCGTGAAGCTCTGCAGGCACTCGACAAGGATCGCGAGTTCCTCAAGGCTGGCGGCGTGTTTGAAGACGATCAGATCGACAGCTTCATCGAACTCAAAATGGCTGAAGTGCTGCGTTATGAAACAACGCCGCATCCAGTCGAGTTCGACATGTACTACTCGGTTTAATCGCTACTGCGGGTCGGCAACGGCCCGCATCGATTAAGACGGTTACCGAGGGGAACGACGTGCAAAATGCACGCGAAAGAAAACCCGGCGCAAGCCGGGTTTTCTATTTCTATCAATAAACTACGCTTATTAGCTAAATAATAACTAGAGCGCCTGCAACACGCGGGCTGCAACCAGCATTTCTCCGTGACGGGTCTTGCGACGCGCTTGTGCTTCTGCGTCTTCACCCCAATGCTCGACAGTCCAGTCTTCATCGAGATGCGCACGCTTCCAGCCGTCTTCTACAGACAATTCGCCCTTAGCAATTGCCAATGCAATGAGTGCGGAGCCCGTCAGTGTGGTCATGGTGTGGAGCGAAGCCAGCGCAATCGGATTTCTAAATTCTGTCAGATGAACGCCAAAAGCTGCAATTGCTTCGCGGGACTGTTCAACATGCATCACGCCTTCGGCCAGTGCAAAACGTGCGCCGAGGCTTTCGGCCCAGTCGATCAGCGGACACCATTGTTCGGTCTGGCGAGCAACAAGCTCTTTCGGGCTCGCGGCGCGGTAACAGATCATGTCGGTGCCAGCAAAGCGCAGAATATCTTCGAAAACCGCCTGCGGGTCTTGCGCAATGCCGTCGATTGCTGTGTTCACCAGACGCGTTGCAGGCATCTTGGAAGGATCGATAACTTCTACCTGTGCGCGAAACTCTTCTGCAACGATTTCTGCCGCTTGCGCTGTTGGCAAAAGCAAAACTGCACGCGCAGGTGTTTTAACCGGGCGACCATCCAGATGCACCGTGAAACCGCCTTCGGTTTCAGCCACTTCCGCCTTTTCATAAAACCGTTTTGGCAAAGGTGTGCGCATCAGTTCCTGCGAGCGCTTTACCGGGTCGGTTTGCGAGATCGGCATTTCAGCTTGGGGATCGCTCAGAGTGTCGCGCATAATACTATCCAATTGTTGTTGGTCAGGATGCGAAGGCATCCATTTCATGCAAAATTGCATGGAGTTCTTCAGGCTTGTTCATGACATGGTGGGCGCCTGCATCTTTCAGTGCATCAGGCTTATGGTAGCCCCAAGAAACACCAGCGGCACGCGCACCCGCTGAACGAGCCATTTGCATATCGTAAATCGCATCACCGATCACGATTGTTCGCTCTGGTTCTATCCCCATTTCGGCACAGGATTCAAGCACCATAGCCGGATGAGGCTTGGACGGGCAATTATCGGCAGTACGAACAGTCACGAAATGATGTCCAATGCCATGTCGTTCAAAAATCGAACGCACGCCACGCTGCGACTTGCCGGTGACAATGCCTAGCAACAGATCATCGCGACTACCAAGCTCAGTCAGAAGTGGCAGAATACCGTCATAAAGCGGCTCTGCGAAATCAGGATTCTGACGGTACTTTACAAAATTTTCCTTGTAACGCTGCGTGAGCCAATATGCCTGTTCGTCAACTTCGCGGCCAAGCAATTGCGCAATAGCAATTGGCAATGAAAGACCAATGATCGAATGGGTTTGCTCAATTTCCGGCGGCGTCAGTCCTGCATCTTTAAAACTTGCAGCCATGCAATGGTGGATAGTGTCGCCACTATCGACAAGTGTTCCGTCGCAATCAAAGAGAACGAGTTTCATGAAGTTGCTCCGGCTTTTCCGCGTCGGTTGATAATAATGAGGCCAAGTCCGATCAGAGCCAGTGCTGCAAAGATTTTCCAGCCAAGTGTCTCATTGAGTAGCAATCCGCTTAACAACACGCCAAACGCAGGCGTCAGAAATGCAAAGTTTGACAATTTGGAAGCGGGATAACGACTTATCATCCAGAACCACAGAGGATAGGTAACGGCCACCACGAACATCGATTGAAACAGAAATGACAGAACCGAAAGCAAATCAGGCTCGCGGATCAAGGGGCCGCTTAGAAACATGAATGGCAGCGGCACAATTGCTGCGACAGCCAGCTGATAAAGCAAGGTCTTTTCAGGTGCAGCACTTGCAAGCTTCGAACGTTTGATGACAATCGTCGTCATCCCCCATAACATACCAGATATCAGTGCCAGAATATCACCATAGAGCGCATAAGGTCCGGGCCGACTGCTATTGTCGGCGAATACGATCACGACACCGAAGAATGCCACGCACATGCCGATAAAGGCGCGCATCGACATGCGTTCGCCCAACAGAAAATGACTGCCGATTGCCACCCAGAATGGCATGACATTCATCAAAAGGGCGACACGCCCAACGCTTGTCAGCTCCATCGCCAGAAAGATCAGAACGAATTCAACGCCAAACAAAAGCCCAGCCAGAATGCCGGGCTTTAACGTTCCGTCGCGCCTGAAAAGCGGAATATGCTTCCAATAACACCAAAGGAAGACACAAACCCCGCCCAATGCAGAACGTCCGGCGGCCATAAGCATGGGATTAAAACCGCGATTGCCGATCTTAATAGCAACTTGATTGAGCCCCCATGTGAACATGATGAACATGACAAGCGCTATTGCCAGCCCGTCAAATGCCGCCTTGCCCGGAACTGTTCCCGCTGCCGATTCCCCTCCAGCACCCGACATGTTTACTCTTCCGTGTCTGCCTCATCAAAGCCCAGCAAGTTCCATGACTGCACCATGTGCGGTGGCAGTGGAGCGGTGACGTCGATCATGCCGCCAGATGGATTTGGAATGCGAATGCGTCGTGCATGAAGATGGAGTTTCTTCTGAATGCCGCCGGGGAATTCCCAGTTTTGGTCAGCTTCGAAGTATTTTGGATCGCCAATAATCGGATGACCAATATGCGCCGCATGAACGCGCAGCTGATGCGTGCGGCCTGTGTAAGGTTCCATCTCAAGCCAGGTCAGATTGTTGCCGACCTTCTCGATGATCCGGTAATAAGAGACAGCATGATCGGAATCCGGTTCACCATGCTGGCAAACGCGCATTTTGTCGCCATCCGGCGTCTGCTCTTTGACAAGCCAGGTAGAAATCTTGTCCTCGCGCTTACGTGGAACGCCCTTCACCAAAGCCCAATAGGTTTTCTTGGTATCACGTTCGCGGAATGCGGCGGTTAGTGCCTGTGCAGCGCCACGTGTTTTTGCAACAACAAGGCAGCCTGACGTATCACGGTCGATACGATGCACTAGGCGAGGCTTTTCGCCTTTTTTATTGCGCCACGCTTCCAGCATGCCATCGACATGACGAACAAGGCCGGAACCGCCCTGCACTGCCAGACCCGCAGGCTTGTTGAAAACATAGACCTTCGGATCTTCATAAATCAGCATTTGCTTCAGAACATCGCCATCATCCTGAGAGCGAATGGTACGCGCTGTCACGGGGCCAGTTGGCGTTTCATCGCCACCAATCGGCGGAATGCGGACCGACTGGCCAGCCTGCAAACGTGTGTCTGACTTTGCGCGCCCACCATCAACGCGAACCTGACCGGAGCGCAGCAGCTTTTGCAGGTGTCCAAAGCCGAGCCCCGGAAAGTGGACCTTGAACCAACGATCAAGGCGCATACCAGCCTCGTCTGTAGCCACAGTTTTTTGTTCAACGCCTGCCATGGAGAAAACCCGATCAATACTTCTTTGGGGCACAAGCCTTGCGTGCCGCTCTTTTATGACTGTCAATAGACGCGCAAAGGGCAGATTGCTAGGCATAAAAGCATTTACCACCGCCACAAATGAGCTTCAGAGTCTTCACGCTCGGTTACATGTGTTTTTAATTTATGGTCAACCTTTTCACCTATTCGCCACTTCTTGCCATCATTGCATATTGATAGAATAGGGCGACTGCACCATGTAGTCCTCTGAAATAGAACGAGCGGGAGTGCTAAGGTGTCATTGCTCAAAATCTACTGGCGAGCCATGGAATATCTTGCGGCGGAGAAAGCTGCAACGATCACCATGTGTATTGCAAGCGTATTGGTTGCCCTTGTCATGCTGGCTGAACCGATCCTTTTCGGTCAGGTCATTCAGGCTATCTCCGATAAGGGCGATATTTTTACGCAGCTCGCCATGTGGGCCGCACTTGGTGCATTTAACATCATCGCAGCCGTATTTGTGGCGCGCGGGGCTGACCGCCTCGCCCATCGCCGCCGTTTGGGAGTGATGATCGACTCGTATGAGCGCATAATCACCATGCCTTTATCATGGCATCAGAAGCGCGGCACGTCGAACGCGCTACACACCCTGATCCGCGCAACAGATTCGCTCTTTACGCTCTGGCTTGAATTTATGCGCCAGCACCTGACCACTGTTGTGGCTCTGGGCGCGCTAATTCCTGTCGCCATGACAATGGATATGCGCATGTCCATGGTGCTGGTCGTGCTTGGTGTCATTTATGTAATGATCGGCCAGCTCGTTATGCGCAAAACCAAGGACGGTCAGGCAGCGGTTGAAAAGCATCACCACAAATTGTTTGAGCATGTGAGCGATACAATCAGCAACGTTTCGGTTGTGCAGAGCTATAATCGCATTTCTTCGGAAACGAAGTCCCTGCGTGAATATGCGAAGAACCTTGAAAACGTTCAGTTTCCGGTTCTTAACTGGTGGGCTCTAGCCAGCGGTTTGAACCGCATGGCTTCGACACTCTCGATGGTTATCGTGCTGCTGCTTGGTGCATATTTCGTGACCAAGGGGCAGATGCGCGTGGGTGACGTAATTGCCTTTATTGGCTTCGCACAGCTGATGATCGGCCGCCTCGACCAGATCAGCGCCTTCATCAACCAGACGGTAACAGCGCGTGCCAAGCTTGAAGAATTCTTCGAAATGGAAGACGCGACCGCTGATCGTCAAGAGCCACAGGACGCGACAGATCTTGAAAACGTTAAGGGTGACATTGTTTTCGACAATGTGACATTTGAATTCCCGAATTCGGGTCAGGGCGTCTATGATGTGTCATTTGAAGTAAAGCCCGGTCAAACAGTCGCTATCGTTGGTCCAACGGGTGCTGGCAAGACGACGCTGATCAATATTCTTCAGCGTGTGTTTGACCCCGCCGCCGGTCGCATTCTGATAGATGGTACAGACACACGTACTGTCAGCCGTCGTTCGCTGCGTCACGCGATTGCGACTGTTTTTCAGGATGCCGGTTTGTTTAACCGTTCGGTGGAAGAAAACATCCGCGTCGGTAATGAGAATGCTTCTGCTGACATGGTTCATGCTGCCGCGAAAGCTGCTGCTGCGCACGACTTCATTCTCGCAAAGGGAAATGGTTATGACACGATTGTGGGTGAACGCGGTTCGCAGCTTTCGGGTGGTGAACGTCAGCGTCTGGCTATTGCCCGCGCTATCCTGAAGGATTCACCAATCCTCGTGCTTGATGAAGCCACCAGTGCGCTCGACGTCGAAACCGAAGAAAAGGTCAAGCAGGCCGTTGATGATCTGAGCCAGAACCGCACGACCTTTATCATTGCGCACCGTCTCTCGACTGTCCGCTCTGCCGATATTGTTCTGTTCATGGACAAGGGCCATCTGGTCGAACGCGGCAGTTTCGATGAACTGGCTGCGCGTGGTGGCCGCTTCTCTGATCTGCTTCGTGCTGGCGGTTTGCAGCTTGAAGACAAATCAGCAAAAGCTCACGAAGAAGAAGCTGAAGTGAGCAATGTCATGCAGTTCCCGGTTAAGGGTTCGGTTGCCTGATAAAGCTAACCATTAAAGAAAAAGGCCCTTAACGGGCCTTTTTTATGTCATTGGAACTTCAAAGCTTAACCCGTCATAGCCGGGCTCGACATAATCAGGCGTCTCGCGCATGACCGTGTCGTAATCGAGCGGCACATGCATGTGCGTCAGGATTGCGCGTTTCGGTCCGAAGAACGCAATCCATTCCAGTGCCTGTTCCAGCGAGAAATGGCTTGGATGCGGGCGATATTGCAAAGCACCGATAATCAGCACATCGGCATGGCGGATATATTTCAGGCTCTCATCCGGGAACGCGCTAACATCGGTGCAATAAACGACATTGCCAATCCGAAAGCCCAGTGATTCAATATCGCCATGCACTTGGCGAAACGGTTCAAAGCGGATCGCCCCACCTGCTCCGGCAATTGAGAAAGGCGTTTCAGCCATAATGTCGTGCATTGACAAGATCGGCGGATAACTCGATCCCACTGGTGTCTCGAAACAATAACCGAAAGCTTCAAACAGACGGTTGCGCGTTAGCCGGTTGGCATAGACATCCATCAGCCGCCGGTTTTCAACGACATAGGTTCTGAGATCATCAATGCCGTGAATATGGTCGGCATGGGGATGTGTGTAGATGGCAGCATCGAGCGACGCCACTTTTGCATCTATCATCTGGTCGCGAAAGTCCGGGCCAGTGTCGATAACAACGACCGTGCTTTTCCCCTCCGCATTGAAGCGTTCAACGAGTAAAGCAGCACGGCGACGCTTGTTCTTTGGATTCTGAGGATCGCAATTGCCCCAATCGCCATTGATACGCGGCACACCGGGAGACGAACCGCACCCGAGAATTGTGAAACGCAGACAATTGCGAGGCGATACCACGATGACTATCCCTCAGCAGGCTTTGGCATTTTGGAGAAAAGCCTGAAGACATTTTCGCTGGTAATGTCAGCGATTTCCTCGCGGCTTACGCCAATTGTTTCAGCCAAAACGGATGCTGTATGCTGCACGAAGGATGGTTCATTGCGGCTTCCGCGATGCGGCTTCGGCGCGAGATAAGGTGCATCTGTCTCAACCAGCAGACGATCACGCGGAACGATCTGCGCTATTTCGCGAATGTCAGCTGAGTTCTTGAAGGTCAGAATGCCGGAGAACGACACATAACCACCCAGTTCAACGACTTTTTCAGCCAAAGCTTTGCCTGATGAGAAGCAATGCAGGATGAAAGGAAATGCACCCTTAGCCGTCTCAGCTTCCAGAATATCGGCCATTTCCTGATCCGCACTGCGTGCGTGGATCACAAGCGGTAACTGCGTACGACGAGCGGCTTCAATATGCACGAGGAAGCCCTGACGTTGGGCTTCTGGCGGCGCATAATCATAATGATAATCAAGCCCCGCCTCGCCTATGGCGACAACTTTCGGATGCTCTGCCAGCCGCACGAGATCGTCGGCAGTAACATCAAGTTCTTCATGCGCATTGTTCGGATGGGTGCCAACCGAACAATAGACGCTTTCGTATTTCTCCGTGAGTGCGCGGATCGTATCGAACTTGCGCACACGCGTTGAAATCGTGACCATGCGTTTGATGCCAGCATCAAGCGCGCGTTGCACAATCGCATCGCGCTCCGGCTCGAAATCTGCAAAGTCTAGATGGCAATGACTATCAACAAGCATATTCGGCTCAGTTCGGCTCTTCTGGTTCCATATAGCGCGGGAAAACCGGCTCTGGCGCTGGCAGCTCTGCACCGCCGACAAGCGGATGCGCGCTCACGTCAGAGAACTGACGCTGATCTGCCGGGATTGCCAGAATATCGAGAAGTTTTTCTGCCGACTGCGGAATGAAGGGCTGAACCATGATACCGACGCGACGGATCACTTCTGCCGTTACATAAAGCACCGTGCCCATGCGTTCCAGATCGGTCTTGCGCAGCGCCCAAGGCTCCTGCCCTGCAAAATAGCGGTTTGCTTCTGCAACAACTGCAAAAATGCCGCCAAGTGCGATGTGCAATGCCTGATCGCCAACTGCCTTGCGCGCTGTTTCCAGCGCTGCATCAGCCTGATCGAGAATGGCCTTATCTGCCTCCGAGAACGCCCCCGGAACGGGCACTTTGCCTTCACAGTTCTTTGCAATCATCGACAGCGAACGCTGTGCGAGATTGCCAAGATCATTGGCGAGATCAGCATTGGTGCGATTGACGATTGCATCGTGGCTGTAGCTGCCGTCCTGACCAAAGGGCACTTCGCGCATCAGGAAGTAACGCAGCTGATCAAGTCCATAGCGTTCAACCAGTTCAAACGGATCGATGACGTTGCCGAGTGACTTCGACATTTTTTCACCGCGGTTGAACAGGAAGCCATGTGCGAAGACGCGCTTTGGCAGCGGGATCCCTGCCGACATCAGGAATGCTGGCCAGTAAACCGCGTGGAAACGCGAAATGTCCTTGCCAATGATATGTGCATCGGCTGGCCAGTAAGCCCACTTCTCGTCCGTGGTATCCGGGTAGCCGAGCGCAGTAATATAGTTGGTCAGCGCATCGACCCACACATACATGACGTGCTTTTCATCGCCAGGTACAGGAATACCCCAGTCGAACGTCGTGCGAGAAATCGACAAATCTTTCAGGCCCGACTTTACGAAGCTAACGATCTCGTTGCGACGCTCCGCAGGCATGATGAAGCCGGGATTGTTTTCATATAGTTCGAGGAGCTTGTCCTGATAATTGGACAGGCGGAAGAAATAGCTTTCTTCTTCAACCCATTCGACCGGCGTGCCCTGTGGACCGTAGCGAACATTGTCTGCTCGGACTTCGGTTTCGTCTTCGCCATAATAGGCTTCGTCGCGAACCGAATACCAGCCCGCATAACCGCCCTTATAAATATCGCCATTGGCAGACATTGCCTGCCAGATTGCCTGGCTGGCCTTGTAGTGGCGTCCTTCCGAGGTGCGGATATAATCATCGTGTGAGCTGTTCAGAAACTCACCCATGCGCTGGAAAGCAGCCGTGTTGCGATCTGCGAGTTCGCGGGGCGTGATGCCTTCCTTACGCGCGCTCTGCAACATCTTGATGCCGTGTTCATCCGAGCCGGTTAGGAAGTGAACATCCTTGCCATCGAGACGCTGAAAACGCGCCATAGCATCGGTCGCAATCAACTCATAAGCATGACCGATGTGCGGCTTGCCATTCGGGTAAGCAATCGCAGTGGTAATATAGAATTTTTCGCGGCTCATCTAAAATCCGGCTTCTTCAAGTGTGATGTTCAAAAACGTTAGCGGTGACATAACGCAAGTCAGACGGCATGTCACGTAAGCGGCGGCACGCCAGATCGAAAAGCGCGATGCGTTTTTTCCAAAAGGATCATAACAGCCTGCTTGCGGTCGAGATTATAGGTCTCAGCATTGGTAATTTCACGGGTCAACTCGCTCCAATAGCGGGACCATTGATCTGCTTTCTGCAATTGCCCCGAATCGGCATAGCGACGCGCTTCATCGGCGATCAGGCTCATCAGATAATCGCGAAACAGCTCATACTGAATTTCGGCCTCGCGACCATTGACAACATTTGAAAGCGCCTGTGCTTTTGGCAGATCAAAACTCTGTGCCCGCAGGATTGCATCGACCGTGTCGGAGATTTCCAGACCACAATGGGCAACCAAAAGCAGCGCTTTGCGCACGCTGCCCTCGGACCGCGTTAGTAGCGCCGGTGTGATATTGCCCGCATCAAGGCCAACGCTTGGCCCGATATGCGTCAATGCACCGGTGAGTGGCGCATCCGCCAGCGTCTTGAACTGGATGCTCTGGCAGCGCGACCGGATCGTCGGCAGAAGTCGGCCAGAAGAATGCGAGATCAGGATAAACATCGCGCGCGCCGGTGGTTCTTCCAGCGTTTTTAGCAGAGCATTGGTGGCATTGCGGTTCATGTCATCAGCGGGATCGACAATGACAACGCGCCAAGCGCCGTCTGATGCTGTGCGGGTCAGAAAATGGGTAACACGGCGAATTTCCTCAACGGGAATACCAGTTTTGAACTTACCCGTCTTTTGGTCAAAAGGCCGGTTGATATGCAGCACCGCCGGATGCATGCCACCTGCGATCTGTCGCCAGAGCGGTTTGCTGAAATCAGGTGTTTCAATGGTTTCAGGCGCAGATGCATGATCACCATGCGCAAGCATGTGGCCTGCCAGATGGAATGCCAGTGTCGCCTTGCCTATGCCCTGCTCGCCCTCAAACAGCAATGCGTGATGCATGCGCCCTTCGCGATAGGCTTGCGCAAGAAACGATGTGATTTCACCATGACCAGTCAGGTAATCGCTGGCAGATGGTTCAGCCACGCCTTCGATTGAATCATGGGCTTTGGGGACGTCGAGTTCTTCGATCACAGAAGTCCCCTTTTCTTCAGAATTTCATCAGTAACAGCAATAATATCGGCAGAAATCGCATCTTGATCGCGATCAGCATCGATCACTTTGCAGCGATCAGGTTCTGCTTCGGCGATAGCGAGAAAGGCTTGGCGGCGCGCCTCATGCACAGCTATCGCCTCTTTCTCGAAACGATCTGCCACATCGCTCCCGCGGCGCTTATTGGCGCGCGAAAGCCCTTTTTCGGCAGGAATATCGAGAATGATTGTGAGATCAGGCATCGCGCCATCAATCGCAATGCGTTCAATGGCTGCCATATAGATGGCGTCGAGATTGCCGGTTACGCCCTGATAGGCGCGGCTCGAATCGATAAATCGGTCGCAAAGCACAATGCGGCTTTCAGCAAGCGCCGGACGGATCAGCTGATCAACATGATCGGCGCGGGCGGCAGCGAACAGCAATGCTTCCATCGCGGGGCCATAGCTCTCGGCATTACCGCTTAGAATCACATGGCGAACAGCTTCGGCACCCGCAGAACCACCCGGTTCGCGCGTTATCAGCGGATCAAGGCCAAGAGCGCGCAGATGCTCTGCCAGCAAGGCGATCTGGGTCGACTTCCCAGCACCTTCCCCACCCTCGAATGTAATAAACAATCCGGTCAAACTGACTTCCGCAAAATTGAGTTTCTCTCAAAACAAGCTTGATCTTGTTTAATGAGGTTTCACTGTCAGGTCGAGTATCCCGTGTGCCTTTAATCTGATTACATCAGATTGGCGCCCCAGATATTTTTTGAACGCGCATCTCGTCCGAAAACCGGTTCCCACTTTTCGGGATGCGCTTTAGAGATACTTGCGCAGCCAACCAGTGGAAAGCTCGAGTGCAGCGCCCATTGCGCGCTGAGAAAGTGTGCCGACAGGCACCGCTTGCGCTGTGTAAAGCGGCATTTGCTGAACCACATTGCCGTTCAGTTCAAATGCAATTGTCCCGATCTGCGTATCCGCTGTAACCGGCGCATTGAGCGGACCTTCATAGGAAACGCGTGCTTGAAGCTTATCGCGGCCCTCTTTGGGCAACAGTAATTCGACAGCATCTTTGACTTTGAGCGGAACGCTTGAAGCTGCACCGCCAAACACCTGTGCCATGCTTACCTCTTCATTAGCCACATAAATATTGACGGCATCAAAAGACGTCATGCCCCATTGAATAAGCTTTTTGGCTTCCTCTTCGCGTTCTTTGATGCTGGTGAGACCACTCATCGCAAGAAAAAGCCTGCGGCCATTCTCCTCGGCGGAACCAACAAGCGCATAGCCGGATGCTTCAGTATAGCCCGTACCCATGCCATCCGCGCCAATATCAAGTCGCAGCAGTGGATTTCTGTTACGCTGGAAAATCTTGTTCCAGGTGAACGCATCCTGAGCGTAATATTTGTAGTTTTCAGGGTGCGCGCTGTGGATGTGTCGCGCAAGTTTTATCAGATCAGACAACGTTACTGTCTGTCCGTCAGCAGGCAATCCGGTTGCGTTGACGAAATTGGAACCGGTCAGCCCCAGTTCTTTCGCACGCGCATTCATTTTCTCGGCAAAGGCTGCTTCGCTGCCGGAAAGTCCCTCAGCAAGGATGATTGCACCATCATTTGCCGCCTGCACGATCATACCTTGCAGCAGGTCCGCTACTGTTGGCGTCGACTTCAAAGCAGCAAACATTGTTGATGTGCCAGAAGGCGCACCACCCGTTCGCCACGCAAATTCAGTTACCGGATAGGTCGTTTCGAGCGTCGTTTCGCCTTTTTGAAGCGCTTCGAAAACAACCTCTGCCGTCATCAGCTTAGCAAGTGACGCAGGCCGAATTTTCAGGTCCGGATTCTTAGAAAGGAGAACCGTGCCGCTTGTATCATCGAGCAACAGAACTTGTGGGGCTTTGGTTGCAAATATCACCTCAACAGGCTGCGCAAAGCCCGGAGACGACAATGCAAGAGCGACAGTCGCCGCCATTGCAAACTTTATGCCGATCGAAGAGCACCCCATGATACACCTGTCATGCTTTGACAAGCTTGCCTCGCGGCTTCTGCTCTTTTCAGTCAGCACGAACGACAAAGGCGTCGGTCGCTCCAGCCTTCCAAGCAGCGCGAAGCAGATCGTCATTGTTGCCTTTTTGCGAGAAGGCCGTCAGCTCATACATATCGCCATTTTTCGTCGGCGTTTTCATGCGTGTAACACGTGCGGAACGCGGCAGCAATTTTTCAAGCTTTATAACGTCTTCAAGCGAGCTAAACGTGCCCAACTCAACATATTCACGCTGCTCTTCCGCATTTCTTCGCTTCCACGCATCAGAAACAGCGCTAGCAGTCAGAATGCTGCCATATGTTTTTTCTTCTGCATATGCAGAAACGGTCATACGGTCAGACGCATAGCCCAAAGTTCCTAGCTGAGATGCATTGGCGACACCAAAACCAATTGCTGGTTTTGGTGAAGGAATTGGAACACTGGCTGGCAATACAGACGCCCCACCGTCACCATATGCAGGATTTACTTCAAACGGTGATGATTGCGGAACTGGCATAGCGGCGATACCAGCAGGCGTCGGTGTTGGGGCATTCATTGCCATCATAACACCCGTTGCAGGTTGTCCGATCGGATCAGCATTACCAGGGCGATAAGAGGCAATAAGATAAGCATCGTCCTGCCCGTCCAATGGTGCACGTCCGACATACTCGACCTTCACATCAGCAGTACCGTGGTGCTGATAATCCAGCATTTCAGCAGCCTTCTGCGACAGATCAATCACGCGATCGCGCTCAAACGGTCCGCGATCATTCACACGCACGATCACAGAACTGCCATTATACATATTGGTAACGCGCGCATAACTTGGCAACGGCATCGTCGGATGTGCCGCCGTCAAATGCGTCATATCGTAGATTTCGCCGTTAGCTGTCAGGCGTCCATGGAAAGCACTGCCATACCAGGAAGCGCGGCCTCGCGAAGCATAGTTCTTATTTTCTTTCGGATAATACCAACGGCCCTTGACTTGATAAGGCTTGCCCGTCTGATCACGCCCACCACCACGCGGCAGAGGCTTTCCCTGCACATTCGTCACCCGCGGACTGGCTTTGACACCATATTTGGATTCAGCGAAATATTCTTTTGGATGTTTTTTCTTTGATGACTTCGGCTGCGAAGCGCTTGCGCAGCCTGCCAAAGCGAGAGCTAACGCCACGAATGTCAACATTGCAGTCGATCCGCGTTTTTCACGCTTAATCGCTAGCCTTACGCTTCCATCGCGGCTTTGCCACCCGTTCGAACTCATACGCCACACACCCGCAACTCTTTACGCAACCCGAGAGGTCAAAATATCTTTGAGCAAATAGTGATGTCACCGAATTATTGACGGATCATTAAAGAATTTGCAAATCGGGGACTTGAGTCGATGAAGGTTAACAAAATTTCATCACATCTCTCAGGGAACCAAAACGCCCCTACCACGTTGTTTTTTCAACACGAAGGAGAGAAAAAATGTTCCGTGCACTTATCCTATGGCTTCTCGGCGTACCTTTTATTGCAGTGCTGTTTATCTGGTACTTTTTCTTCTGATGAAGGAACAATTGAGGGGGGCAGCCGTTACTTATACGGCTCTTATGACCTCCGAGCCAATCACCTAACGTCATGAATTAGGCCCGTTCTTGCTAGAGCGGGCCATTTTTTATGCGGGCCTGAAAGCGTTGATCGCTTTACGATGCAGCTTGAAATGGGCAGGCGTCCACGTTGAAAGCTCACCATCCGTATTCACAGGGCGTGGCTTTTTGGTGCGTATAATCACTTCAGTCGTTGGAAACGCGCGTACATCATCCCACTTCGATTGCGTGCCCTGGCGTAAGCTTGGCAACAAACGTAGTAGCTTCCACCAGTGATCGACTTCGAGACTATAGAAATCCAGTTTACCATCATCAATGGTCGCATCTTTTTGAACAGCCATTCCGCCGCCATAAAACTTGCCATTTCCCACCGAGACCTGAAGCGTTTTTATCTGCTCAGTTATTCCATCATGTTCAAGATAGGCCGTGAAAAGCTCCGATCGCGCCAAAATTCTGGCGGCTGCAATTGCATAGCCGAGCTTGCCCCATTTTTTCTTCGCATCGGCACTGAGTTTCTGGGCCAGTTCAGCACTAAAACCAATGCTTGCCACATTGAAATAGAGATGACCATTCACCTCCCCCAGATCGATGGGGTGCTGCTGATAGGTAAGCAATTGCCGTGTCGCTTCTGTTGGATCAGCCGGAATACCAATTGTGCGCGCAAAGTCATTTGCAGTTCCCAACGGCAAAATAGCCAAAGGCAATTTGGTTTCCATAAGGCCTTGGGCTGCAGCATTCAGCGTGCCGTCGCCGCCGCCAACGATGACCAAATCAACATCACTATTGCCACGTATGACATCGGAGATCGACTCATCTCCCTTGGCTGTTTTTTCAACAAGAGATATGCCACCGCGTTCGAGTATTGCGCGCATGTCTGCATTGAACCCTTTGCCATTCCTAGCTTTCGGATTGACGATTAGCAGTGCTCGGCGCTGTGGGGCTATGGCCATCAATTATCCATTGGCTATTCAAGTTTATCGAATATCGGAAATGGCGATAGATTTTGGGATATCAATGGGACGCGTGATGAAATCTTCTTACGGTTTTTAATGATTGAACAGCGATGAGCGGTGTGAAGAAAAGCCTGCGTCCGATTTCACTATCTTATCGCATGACTGTGATGATACCTTTGGGAGGCAACAGGCGGGCCCTATTTTTCTGCCCGCTTAATTTTATTGAATATTAAACTGGATGGAGATCAGTATGGATCGTCTGGCAATCATATTTGGCACTGTTTCACTATTTGTTGTTGCAAGCGCTGCTGAGGCTGCACTGGCCCCAAATTATCAACGCGCAAAAGAACTCAATGCCGTTATTGAAGCAGCCGCCCAAGCTGTGCCTCAATACCCGATAGACAAGGTAATCTATCAAAACGACGACAAGTACCAAGTGATTGCTGGTCCCTGCTCTCTTAGAGCAACAATCGTCTCTAAGCCGATGAAAAACGGAATGGTTGGTCCACGTCAGTTTGACGTAAAGCTCGGACAAACACGTTGCCGCTGACATTCAGCGGCATTTTTCATTAGCAAATACTTGCATTTATGGCGGTTTTTGGCTTCATGGATTTATTGACTTTAAATCTCATGTTTGGAAAAACTCGTGGCAGAAAACAGCTCGCTCAACAAATACCAGCCTTACGCAATCGGCATTCTTCGTATTGTAACTGCACTTCTCTATTTTGAGCACGGCACACAGAAAGCTTTCAGCTTTCCAATTGCTGGCCCTGATAGCCTCTCGGCGTTGCAGCTTGCCTCGGCCTTGCTGGAAATCATTGGTGGCGCGCTCATTTTCTTTGGCTGGTTTACAAGACCGGTTGCCTTCATCCTTTCGGGCCACATGGCATTCGCCTATTTTTTGGCGCACGCGCCAAAAAGCTTCTTCCCTGTCGCAAACGGCGGCGATGCCTCCATTTTGTTCTGTTTTGTATTCATCACCCTCGTAGCAACGGGTGCGGGTGCATTTTCAGTCGACAATCGTAACCGTTGATCGAAATCAGTTCCTTTCATTGATCGACCTGACAATTTCAGATCACATACAGTTTTCTTGTATGTGATCTGAACAATGAGGATGATCATATAATGAAAATACTCTTGATCGCCCTCGCCATATTGGCATTCCTTGTGTTCGGCTGCCTTGTGCAGACACATTTTGGCTCGTGGCAATGAGGTATCTGGCGATACCGCTCCTTGATTAGACATTTTGCAGCCTTACCTACAGGTTGTAACAATCGAAGGAGTCCTACATGCGCACCATGATCGCCGCCATTCTTCTTACGGCAACATCCGCATCAGCTTTTGCAGCCGCTCCCGAAGGCGCAAAACTCTCTGAAATTATTTCTAAGATCGAGCAGCAAGCGGACGTTCAATATATCGATGAAGTCGATTGGAATGATCGCGGCTATTATGAAATAGAATATTTCATGAAAAATGGCGCGAAGGTCGAGATTAAGATTGATCCAAAGACCGGCGAAACTGTTCGCTAAACGAATCTCTGAAGGTAGCGGCACTCATATTCGAGCTGCCGTTTTCCATTTATAACTCCTATGTTGCCCTGGTTTTCCCTTTTCACGAGCAAAAAACGCCAAGTTTATCCACAAGGTCGGGCTTAAATTCAAATTATCTCATTTTTTTATGGTCTTACGCATAGAAACGATTGACGCTGGCTGCGTTCCCGCATACATGAGCATCGTTCCCAAGCGAAAGCATCGGAACAATGCGCGGGTGTAGCTCAGTTGGTTAGAGTGCCGGCCTGTCACGCCGGAGGTCGCGGGTTCGAGCCCCGTCACTCGCGCCATTCCTTTCAAAGGAATGATTAGTGACAATCTTCCATAAAATAAGATTTACATAGCAAAAGCAGATAAATGTTTGCTGTATTTCTTAGGTTTTTAACCGCACAATGATTGGGGTCATGAGCATATAGATTGCAGTGTCTGCGCTCGGGAAACCATAAACAAGTGGCAGCGGATTATTTATTCAACATCCGAGACCTCCCCGCTGTACAATGAAGCTGATCGGTTGTGTGGGCCCAACAGGAATCATCTCCAGCGGACAAGATAATCTCAGAGCCTCGAAAGCATTTTAATAAACGAATCGTCAGTCTCCTGAACTGGGCATTTTTCATTCTTGATCACTAATCACTATGTATTTTCAGTTGGTGATTATTTGGTGAGTTGCAATTTTGGAGGGAGATGTCAATCACTGCTAAGTCATTGATTTTATGGCGCACCCGACTGGATTCGAACCAGTGACCTCTGCCTTCGGAGGGCAGCACTCTATCCAGCTGAGCTACGGGTGCATCGCCGGGAGGCGCGAAAGCCTCATTTGAGGCGTTTCTAGCTGAACCACATCCCGGCTTCAATGCCCTATTTAAACAACAGACAGAAATTTGGCAAAATAGACGCTAAAACTCTCCAGCGCATACTTATAGAAAACTGATTCAAAGAGTGCATGGCCTAATCCCCTCTAACGCGGGAATGAAACCATTTCACCATAGAGTTCGTGCAGCTTTGCCTTAACAGCTGGAGAGTTCTGGTAAACTTCAATGAACTTCTTCAGCCGTGCATCATCACGCAGTTCCGGCCGCGTAACGAACTGAAATGCATAGATCGGTTCGTTCTCGAAAATCAGACCAGATGATGCTTCTAATCCTGCAAGTTTGGCGAACGTAGGATAGGTAGCCGCGGCGTCGACATCATCCAGCGAACGCGCAATTTGCGGACCATCAAGCTGTACAATCTTAAGCGGTTTCTTCCATTTCACCACGTCTTCAAGGCTGGCGCGCTGGTCTGTACCGGGCTTCAACTCAAGAAAGCCCGCCTGTTGCAAAAGCAACAGGGAACGGCCCGTATTGATAACATCTCCTGAAAACGCAATCTGCGCGTTATCAGGCAGATCTTCGAGTTTTGCATACTTTTTGGAGTAAAGACCGAAAGGGGTGCTAAACGCAGGAGCAACTGGAACAAGTCCGTTGCCGGTATTGGCGTTGGTGTATTCCAGATACGGAATATGCTGGAAAAGATTTGCATCTGCGGTCTTGTCTGCAACGGCCGTATTCGGCGTATTCCAGTCACTGAACTCCACCAGTTCGACATCCAATCCCTGCTCTTTCGCCTCCGCAGCTGCAACTTCCGCAGCCTGATTGGAAATGCTCGTTGCAAGCGCAACGCGCAGCACTGGTCTGTCCTCAGCATGCAGCGATACTGGGTTTGAAAAAGCAACAAGCGCCACGGCTGCCAAGGCGAAAAAGCCCCTGCGATGCACTGTGCCCAAACCGTTTGAGCTAAACGACTTCGATAAAATGGTCATGACATGCCCAAAATTGATAATTTTAATCCAGTATATAGCTTGACCTTAGATTTAAGAAGCTAAATCTATAGCTTAAAGACAATGAGTGAGAAGTTGATCACGATCAATGAAATCAACATCAGCTAATCCTAATTGTCTTTGCAGCGTCATCAGACCATGTGAACGTGATCACGAGGGTCGTCGATGGCCTCAGAATCGTCCCCGCTTATCAAAAAAAAAGGATACATCATGGCAAATCCAGCTAAAGTCGCATTAGTAACGGGTGCAGCACAGGGCATCGGTCGCGGTATTGCTTTGCGTCTCGCAAAAGATGGCTTTGATATTGCACTGGTCGATCTGAAGGCAGACAAGTTAGAAGCAGTGAAAAAAGAAGTTGAAGGGCTTGGGCGCAAAGCTTCAACCTTCTCCGCCGACGTTAGCAGGCGCGATGACGTCTATGCTGCAATTGATCATGCCGAAAAAGAACTCGGCGGTTTTGATGTTATCGTCAACAATGCAGGCATTGCGCAGGTGCAGCCAATTTCTGATGTGAAGCCAGAAGAAGTCGACCGCATCCTAAAAATCAATATTGAAGGCGTTTTGTGGGGTATTCAAGCGGCAGCGGCCAAGTTCAAGGCACGTGGACATAAAGGTAAAATTATCAACGCCTCCTCAATCGCTGGCCATGATGGTTTTGCAATGCTCGGCGTTTATTCGGCAACCAAATTTGCCGTGCGCGCCCTGACCCAAGCAGCCGCCAAGGAATATGCAAGCGCCGGCATCACCGTTAATGCCTACTGCCCGGGCATTGTTGGCACTGATATGTGGGTCGAAATCGATGAGCGCTTCTCAGAAATCACGGGAGCACCAAAGGGTGAGACCTACAAGAAATATGTCGAGGGCATTGCTCTTGGCCGCGCACAAACACCGGAAGACGTTGCGTCGCTGGTGTCCTTCCTGTCGAGCCCGGATTCAGACTACATCACCGGACAGGCTATCCTGACCGATGGCGGCATTGTTTACCGCTAAGCAGATGACAAAAAAGGCGGGAAATTCCCGCCTTTTTTTATCCAACATGCAAACCAGGAGCTTCTTGTCCCGTGCTTTCAACATATTCTGTATAGCCGCCACCATATTGGTGAATGCCATCGGGCGTGAGTTCGAGCACGCGATTGGAAAGTGCGGACAAAAACCGACGATCATGTGATACAAAAAGCATGGTGCCTTCATAAGCTGAAAGCGCCTTGATCAACATTTCCTTGGTATCGAGATCCAAATGGTTCGTCGGCTCATCAAGCACGAGGAAATTCGGCGGGTCAAACAGCATTGCAGCCATCACCAGACGGGCTTTCTCACCACCGGAGAGAACCCGGCATTTCTTTTCAATGTCATCGCCAGAAAAACCAAAGCAGCCAGCAAGTGCGCGCAAAGGTGCCTGCCCCGCTTTCGGGAAACGCTGCTCCAGCCATTCGAGAATGGTGCTCTCACCATCCAGAATATCCATGGCGTGCTGCGCGAAATAGCCAAGTTTTACGCTGGCACCAAGATTGACCACACCCTGATCAGGCTCCGTTGTACCAGTAACCAGCTTAAGAAGCGTTGACTTACCAGCGCCATTGACGCCCATGATGCACCAACGTTCACGGCGGCGGACCATAAAGTCCAGACCGTCATAAATCGTGCGGCTGCCGTAAGACTTGTTCACGCCCTTAAGACTAACAACATCTTCGCCCGATCGTGGCGCAGGCAAAAAGTCGAAAGCCACCGTCTGACGGCGACGTGGCGGCTCCACGCGGTCGATTTTCTCAAGCTTTTTCACACGGCTCTGCACCTGCGATGCATGGGATGCGCGTGCTTTGAAGCGTTCGATGAATTTGATTTCCTTGGCAAGCATGGCTTGTTGGCGTTCAAACTGCGCCTGCTGCTGCTTTTCATTGAGCGCACGCTGGCCTTCATAGAAAGCATAATCGCCGGAGTAGCTTGTGAGTGAGCCGCCGTCGATTTCAATAATTTTGGTCACAATACGATTCATGAACTCGCGATCATGCGAGGTCATCAGCAATGCGCCGTCGTAGTTTTTGAGGAAGGATTCGAGCCAGATCAGGCTTTCGAGATCAAGGTGGTTGCTTGGTTCGTCAAGCAGCATAACGTCAGGACGCATCAGAAGAATACGGGCAAGCGCCACACGCATTTTCCAGCCGCCGGACAGTTTGCCGACATCGCCGTCCATCATTTCCTGACTGAAACTAAGACCAGCAAGCACTTCACGTGCACGACCGTCCAAACCATAGCCATCAAGTTCTTCGTAACGCGCCTGTACCTCGCCATAGCGCTCGATAATTGCATCCATCTCATCGAGACGTTCAGGATCGCACATGGCGCTTTCGAGTTCGCGCAGTTCGGCTGCAACAGCACTGACTGGCCCTGCCCCGTCCATAACTTCGGCAACAGCAGAACGTCCGCCCATTTCACCAACATTCTGGTTGAAATAGCCGATTGTCACGCCTTTTTCGACATTGACCTGCCCTTCATCAGGCAGTTCTTCGCAGGTAATCATACGAAAAAGCGTAGTTTTACCCGCACCATTTGGCCCAACGAGACCGATCTTCTCGCCGCGATTCAACGCAGCAGAGGATTCGATGAAGAGAATGCGATGGCTGTTAGACTTGCTGATATTATCGATGCGGATCATGGTCGAGGGAGGCCTTGTGAAAACTTGGCCTCCCTATGACACGGCTTGCCCGCGCTGTCACGGACACAATGGCAGTTAGATCCATTACGGAATATGGTACAGCCATTCTTTGGTTGCGAATTTTTCTTCGACAAGCTTTTCTGCGGCAGCAAGCTCCTCGGGAGTGATCGCTCCGCTTACACCACCGTTCAGCGATACAAACATATCCTTCATGCGATCAATGACTTCGCGGCGCGGCAAGCCGGTCTGGCTGCGAACCGGATCAACGCGCTTGGCTGCACTGGCAGTCCCTTTGTCGGAAAGCTTCTCGCGACCAATACGCAGCACTTTGAGCATCTTCTCCGCATCCATGTCGTAAGCCATTGTGACATGGTGCAGGACGGTCCCGCCTAAGTATCGTTTTTGTGCGGCTCCGCCAATCTTGCCTTTTGAGCTCGAAATATCGTTAAGCGGCTTATAGAAGGCGTCGATACCCAGAGAATTAAGCGCTTTCAGTACCCATTCATCCAGAAATGCATAGGAGTCAGCAAAACTCATATCCCGAACCAGTTCACCCGGCGCATAGAGCGAATAGGTGATTGAGTTGCCCGGCTCGACAAACATTGCACCGCCACCCGTGACGCGGCGTACTGTCTCAACGCCCATTTCTTCAGTCGCCCCCATGTCAACTTCGTTACGCAGCGACTGGAAAGCACCAATAATGATTGATGGACGCTCCCATTCCCAGAAACGCAAAGTGGGCGCACGGCGTCCAGCAGCAACTTCACGCGCCAGAACCTCATCGACAGCCAGATGCATTGTGGGCGTAAGCGGTGGAATATCGATAATCTGCCATTCATAGTCGCGCCATGTTCGTGCAACACCAAGCGCGCGGCGAACTGCGATAGCAACGGCTTCAGGACTAAAGCCGATCATGAAAGCGTCAGGATGCAGTCCTTTGCGTACAGCCTCAGCGATTTCTTCGGCAGATGCGGTTGCTGGCAATCCGTTCAAAGCATTACGAATATCGTCAAGTGCTTCTGCCGGCTCTAAGAAAAAGTCGCCTGCGACCTGAACCTGGCTCAGTTTTTCGTCCTGAACCTCCAGATCAATAACAACCAGCTTGCCACCGTGGACCTTATATTCACCATGCATTTTCATACGACCTTGCTGACGAGAAACATCAGGGCGCACTCTTGCGGATTCACTGGAAAAAGGAAACTGCGACACCGCTAATTTATGAACTTTCCGCTCAAATAAATGACAAATGCATAACATTAAGATCGTTAGAGACGTGGAACGCCGTTCATTCTATATTCAATGTCTGAGGCTTATAGAATATCATATTAACGCTCAAACAATGGTGTTCACCATGACAGCTTTTCTGTCTAACAACGTCAGCCTGATTGCTGGCGCTTCAGCATTCTTAGCATCCATGTATATGTTTGCTCCACCGCCTGCCGAAGCAGCGCGTTTGCAGCGCTGCGCTTCGGAAAACGGCATTTGTCAGCTGCCCTACCCGACCGAGGTTATTTACGGTGCAGATGGACAGGGTACATCGCGCTTTGTTGACCGTCCGGAAGTTCGTTGTTCCAATCGCGTATTCGGTGACCCGGCGCCGGGCAGAGGAAAGAGCTGCTCGTATGTTGTCCGTGACCGCTTCGAAGATCGACGTGATGACCGTCGAAACGATTGGCGTGGCAACCGTCGTGATGATCGTGGCCGTAGTCAATGGCAGCAATGCGCGAAAGAAAATGGTTTCTGTGACTTCTATGGTCGAAAATTGGTTCGCTATGGAGCCAAAGGACGTTTCGTAGAACGCGTATTCCGTGACGGTGTACCTTGTGACAATCGTGCCTTCGGCGATCCGGCGCGCGGTCAGGGTAAAGCGTGTTACATTCAGAACTAAAACAAAAAGGCGGGTAAAATGCCCGCCTTTTTTACAAATCGCATAGCATGCAACAGCTATTTAAAGCGCGGCCAATCGCGCTTCAGCAGTTTTGTCAGATGCCTTCTGCATTCCTGAATCGCGATCATAAACGTCGTTATAAAAACGTACCTTGCCGCCCGCATCCGGCCAGGCGGTGAAATAAGCGATGTAGACCGGCACAGGATTGGCAACTTTGATGCCGCGTTCACCCTTGCCAAAATATTTTCCAAGTTCATCAACTTGCTTGCCAAGTACAGCAGCTGCCATGTCACGCGGACGTTCAAGGCGAATACAGCCATGGCTCAGCGCTCGCATGTCACGGCTGAAATAAGCCTTTGCCGGAGTATCATGCATGTAAATGTCATGCGCATTCGGGAACAGGATTTTCAATTCGCCCAATGCATTGTCGAGGCTTGGCTTTTGGCGGATGCCGACATGCGCCTTACCTGCCGCAACAGCATTCCAGTTAACAGCGCTCGCCGAAACCTTCTTGCCGCCGACATAGACTTCATACCCATTGCGGTCGAGATAGCTGGTATCTCGCATGACCTTTGGCAGCATTTCATTCAGAATAATTGAACGCGGCACACCCCATGAAGGATTGAAAACGACGGTCTGGACTTTGTTATAAAAGAAATAGGTTTGATGTGTCGGCGAACCGATCACCACATTCATCGCCAATTTTTCTTTGCCGTCTTCATAATACTCGGCACGATACGACGGCTGATTGACCATCACATAGCGCGAACCAAAATCATGTGGCAGCCAGCGAAGGCGCTCCATCGAATACAGGATGCGATCACGCTTCACCGAACTCTGCTCGCCCTGAAGGGCAGCAATCGTGTTCTTGCCGATGATACCATCCGGTGTACTACCCGATAGTTTCTGATAGTCTTTGATGGCCGCCGCAAGCTCTGGATCATAGATGCTCGCATCGGCATGCGCCTGCAACACATCCCGATGCTCATTCATGTATTTTTCAGGGGCGTGACGCGTAATAAGAGCTATGACTTTACCAAGCTCATCGTTGGTATCACCCGGGCGAATAGCTTTATCAAGCGAGATACGGATTGGCGCTCTGGATGGCGCTTGTATGTTGGCAAGTTCACGCTTCAACGTGGCGTAAGCTTCGTTATTGGGCTGGAAGCCCTTTAGATAAGCGACCGGATCGCTTTCAGCAGCAAGTTTTTCAAGAACGGCTTTGGGATCAACACGGTTTCGCGGAAGATCATAAAAGCCACTCAGCCTGTCGGCAACAATTCGCCCCTCGCCTGCATCGATTGCATAACGCAAAGCGCGCGCCGACATTTTGATTTCAAAATCAGCAAGCTTCTGCTGTCGTTCTGCAAGCTGCGCTGCATCAAAATGATCGCCGGGAATAGCAACTGCATATTCTTCCGGATTGAGACCATCTTCATCAGACTGGGCGAAGAAAGCCGCGACGTCACGCGCTTTATCGAGCGCCTTGCTATCAGCCGACCAGATGAAACTGCGATGTTGTGAATAAAAGCTCACGATCGCATCAGCAATTTGCTTCTCAGCCTGAACATCCGTCGTCTTGAGATAATCCGAAGCCGCATCGAAGGCCAGCTCACCCTGCGTTTCATCAACTCTCTTAACTGGCCCAATTGGCGACATGCCCGATGTCAGCGGATCAACCGAAGACGGTTCAACAGCAGCGGTTACCTGCATATCCAAAGCGCTGAAATCGACTTTGATCAGCGCGTCTGGCTTGTAATTATAAATCTGCGGACCTTTAACCGTCACGCGCTGTGCTGGAGGCACGACTGCTCGCGGCACCGAAACGGTCTTTGTGTCGTTCTGCACAGGCGCCGCAGGGACTGCCTGAACGGGAGGCTGAACTGGCTGCGCCTGTTGCTGACGACGTTGCTGAAACAATTCCAGCAAAGAATTTGCAGCCTGTGCCTGCGTGGTTGAGAAGAGTGTCGACGCTGCTAATGCAACCGCCAATGTACTACGAATATAAGAACCGCTTTTGCGATGACTATTCATGTCGCGATAAAACTGTCTGGAGAAGTGCATTCTAACCGCCAATTCAGTGCGACCGCTTTTGAGCGAAGCCGCGTCAATCTTTGCCCGTAGAATTGATGAATCTCGTATAGAATCTTTTAACGTTAACGCATCTTCCTATTTTTTTTTGCCAGGCTCCATCAATTTTTATTGAAAAGCTAACTGTTAGATAAAGCCTCGCCCTTTGTTTTGTGCAAGATTGCGCAAAGTGCCGCAGTGGATTTCATCCCGCATCGCGTTAAAAGCCCGACAGTTTAACTACGGGCAAGCAAGCGAGGTACCATAATGGCAGAAGCAAGCGCCGCCGATCTTTTCCCGCTGGGCGAAGACAAGACCCCTTATCGCAAACTGACATCTGACTATGTTTCAGTTGATACATTTAAGGGGCAGGAAATTCTGAGCGTCGATGCGGAAGGTCTACGCATTCTGTCGGAAGCTGCCTTTGCAGACATTAATCATCTGCTGCGGCCCAGCCATTTGCAACAGCTTGCAAATATCATGAAAGATCCTGAAGCCACTGATAACGACCGCTTTGTCGCTTATGATCTTCTAAAAAACGCCAATATTGCTGCTGGTGGCGTGCTGCCTATGTGTCAGGATACCGGCACTGCGATCATTATGGGCAAAAAGGGCCGTCGCGTCTGGACCGAAGGCGGCGATGCCGATGCGCTCGGCGCTGGCGTTCTTGATGCCTATAACAAGAAAAACCTGCGCTATTCCCAGCTTGCGCCTCTGTCGATGTTCGAGGAAAAAAACACCAAGAACAATTTGCCTGCGCAGATCGACATCTATGAAGAAGGCGAAGACGCTTACAAATTTCTATTCGTTGCAAAGGGTGGTGGCTCTGCTAACAAAACGTTCCTGTTTCAGGGAACGCCATCACTGCTAACGCATGATCGGCTGATCGAGTTTCTGAAAGACAAAATTCTGACCCTCGGGACCGCCGCCTGCCCGCCTTATCATTTAGCAATCGTTATCGGCGGTACATCTGCCGAAATGAATTTGAAAACCGTTAAGCTTGCTTCCACCCGTTATCTTGATGAACTTCCCACCAAAGGGTCGGAAACCGGCCATGCATTCCGTGATCTTGAAATGGAAGCGGAAATTCACAAACTGACACAATCGCTGGGCGTGGGCGCACAGTTTGGTGGCAAATATTTCTGCCATGACGTGCGCGTTATCCGCCTGCCCCGTCACGGTGCGTCGCTGCCAATTGGTCTTGGTGTTTCCTGCTCCGCCGATCGTCAGGCAAAGGGCAAGATCACCAAAGACGGTATCTTCCTTGAACAGCTCGAAACCAATCCAGCGCAATATATGCCGGAGATTGACGAGGAAAAACTCTCATCGCATGTGGTCAAAATCGACCTTAATCAGCCGATGGAAGATATTCTGAAGGAACTGTCGAAACATCCGGTTAAAACCCAGCTTTCTCTAACAGGTTCGATTATCGTTGCACGCGATCTGGCGCATGCGAAAATCCGCGAACGTCTGGAAAATGGCGAATCTATGCCAGATTATTTCAAGAACCATCCCATCTATTATGCTGGCCCGGCCAAGACACCGACGGGGTATGCATCAGGTTCCTTCGGCCCAACCACGGCAGGACGTATGGATTCTTATGTCGATCAATTCCAGTCGTTTGGTGGATCGATGGTAATGCTCGCAAAAGGCAATCGCTCGCGACAAGTGCGCGAAGCCTGCGGCAAACATGGCGGCTTTTATCTCGGATCAATTGGTGGTCCAGCAGCCCGCCTTGCTCAGGATTGCATCAAGAAAGTTGAAGTCGTTGAATACCCAGAACTCGGCATGGAAGCCATCTGGCGCATTGAAGTGGTTGACTTCCCTGCCTTCATCGTCATTGACGACAAGGGCAATGACTTCTTCAAAGAACTCAATCTAGGCTAAAAACAAAGGGCGATCTGACCAAGATCGCCCTTATCTTTATCTTGGATCGCGTTTCAGGCCTTTTTCGACAAGCTCATCCAGATAGGTCTGCCAGAGCGTTTCTTTTTCTATGCCAAGCTTATGGAGATAGTTCCACGAGAACAGGCCCGTGTCGTGCATGTCGTCAAAGGTGATGCGAACGGCATAATTACCGACTGGGTCCATACGCATGATTTCGACATTGCGTTTGCCGCCAACGGTCACGCGTTGTTCCGGCGAATGGCCCTGCACTTCCGCAGATGGTGATAAAACGCGCAACAATTCCGCCGTCAGTTCAAAGCGTTCGCCACCGTCAAAAGCCATCGTCAAAAGCTTGCGATCCTTTGAGACACGCAGTTCAGTGGGCCAGACATCACTCATATTCATTCTCCGTCGCTTTGAAAGCGTATGTTTCTTCAATAAACATGCCGTTCATTAGCGTCTATTCTTATTATTCGCATTTTGTTGAAGGTGGTTTGATTGAGCACGAACTGGACAAAGTGAAAGAGGAAAACTATCTCTATTCATAAATAGCGAGCAAACTTCGCGACACATGGGAACATATGGCAAATCTTACGCAACAGCTCCTTCAACGGCCTGATGTTTCTCCGAATGGACCGATGGTCGATCCGTTTGGACGCGCTGTTACCTATTTGCGTGTATCTGTTACCGATCGTTGCGATTTCCGCTGCACCTATTGCATGGCAGAGCATATGACTTTTCTGCCGAAAAAAGACCTGCTCAGTCTCGAAGAACTCGACAGGATTTGCAGCGCATTTATTGCTAAGGGCGTGCGCAAGTTGCGGCTGACTGGCGGTGAACCGCTGGTCCGAAAAAACATCATGCATCTCATTCGCGGTCTTTCGAGGCATTTGGAAACTGGCGCACTGGATGAGTTGACACTCACCACCAACGGTTCACAGCTTGTCCGCTACGCAGATGAATTGGCTGATTGCGGTGTGAAGCGTATTAATGTTTCCATCGATACGCTTGATCCGGATAAGTTTCGCACAATCACCCGCTGGGGCGATGTTCATCGTGTCATCGAAGGAATTGATGCCGCGCAAAAAGCTGGTATCCGTGTAAAAATTAATGCGGTCGCACTTAAAGAATTCAATGAATTTGAAATCCCGGAGCTTATTCGCTGGGCGCATGCGCGCGACATGGATATGACGCTCATTGAGACAATGCCGATGGGCGAAATCGAAGTGGATCGGACAGATCAATACCTTCCACTCTCGAAGCTTCGCGCCGACCTTAGTCAACAGTTTACGCTAACTGATGTGTCTTATCGCACTGGTGGCCCTGCCCGCTATGTCACGATCAAGGAAACGGGTGGCCGTCTTGGCTTGATTACTCCGCTGACGCATAATTTTTGCGAGAGCTGCAATCGCGTGCGTCTTACATGTACGGGCATGCTTTATATGTGCCTTGGTCAAAATGATGAGGCTGATCTGCGTGCGGCGGTGCGTGCGAGCGAAAGCGATACCGTGCTCAATGATGCGATTGATGAGGCTATCTCCCGCAAGCCCAAAGGCCATGATTTCATTATTGATCGTGAACACAACCGTCCAGCAGTTGCCCGTCATATGAGTCTCACAGGCGGATAAATAATTTAAATAAGTTCACAACAAGTATCGATTGGACCGAATCCAAACGATAAGCTAGCGATATGAAACCATAAACCGGATTTCATATCGTGCCGCAGTCAGCGAACTTCCGTGCCAGCGTTTTCATGCTCCTTGCAATGGGTACTTTCACCATTGGCGACACGATAACCAAGTTCCTTCTTGAGCAGATGAACAGCGGACAATACATGTTCATTCGCGGAATTTTTGCGACCATCGCTATTGGCTTGCTTGCGTGGCGCAACGGAGCATTAAGTAGTCTATCCATGGACCGAATGACGCTGCTTCGGGTTATTGGTGAAGTTGTAGCCACGATTACGTATATTTATTCACTCGGACATCTTTCACAGGCATTTTGTTCAGCAGTTTTTCAGGCAACACCGCTGGTCGTTACCCTCGGCGCAGTGCTATTTCTGAATGAAAAGGTTGGCTGGCGACGCTGGATGTGTATCTCAGTAGGCCTGATTGGCGTCATAATTATCATTCGGCCGGGTGCCGACAACTCAACAAGTTTTGCTGCTGTTGGCGTTTTGCTGTCCAGTGTTTGCTTTGCCGCGATGCGTGATATCGCCACGCGTCGCGTACCAGCACATGTCCCAACGCTTTATCTCTCAACGCTAACCGCCGGAGCAATCGCATTGACGGGCGGCGCACTGACTGTTCCCATGGGCGGTTGGCAACCCGTGGGGCTAGAACCAATACTTTTCATGGCTTTAGCGGCAGGACTTTTGTTGATTGGCTATCACTTTATCATCATGGCAATGCGGGAAGGCGAAATATCATTTGTGTCGCCATTCCGCTATTCAAGCTTGCTATGGGCGATAATGCTGAGCACCGTCGTTTTCAATCAGGCACCCGATTCGTATACAATAGCCGGGTCGGTTCTTGTCGTAGGAAGTGGGATTTACATGGTCTATCGCGAGAATATTCGCAAAAAACGCGAACAGAAATTGCGCAAACTGGAAATTATTTAATGACAAAAGCAATGCACGTCGCAGGCGCTATTATCGCTGGAGGGCAATCCAGCCGCATGCGTGCAGATGGTATTGCTGGCGATAAATTCCTGCAATTACTTGGTTCTAAATCAATTCTGGACCACGTGGCTGCTCGACTTTCACCACAAGTCGATCACCTGTTTATTAATACAAACACCAACAAGAGTGGCCTCCCTGACTTGAGCTTACCCATAATTGTCGATGCTCAATCTCATTATGGCGGGCCGCTTATTGGTCTTAAGACTGCATTCGAGTATGCGCACAAATTTTCATTCTTGCTTAGTGTTACTGGCGACTGCCCTTTCATTCCTTCCGACCTGATGATCCGCCTCTATGAACGCCAACAAAAAACCGGTGTGCGCATTGTTATGGCAAGTTCCAAGGGCCAGGTTCATCCAATTTTCGCTCTTTGGAAGCCAGATCTCCTACAGCCACTAAACGCGTGGCTGGAACATACTGAAAAGGCAAGTGTATTGGCTTTTGCACGAACCATCGGATTTGAGACGGTTGATTTTCCGCTCCAAGCATTGCCGAAGACCAACGAAACCTACGATACATTTTTCAACATTAACACAGCCGAAGACCTGAACAACGCAAGAAAGCTCTATGAGGCGCTGCAATGACCGAAGAAAACATTGGTACCAAAAAAATATTCGGCATCACAGGTTGGAAAAACTCAGGTAAAACAACGCTCACCGAAAAGCTTGTTCAAGAATTTACCAAGCGTGGCTTCAAGATTTCGACCGTGAAACACGCGCACCACAACTTCGACATTGATCACGTCGGCACGGATTCGTGGCGCCACAGAAACGCTGGTGCGGGTGAAGTGGCAATCGTCTCATCTGCGCGTTATGCGATCATGCATGAAAATCTGGGCGAAGAAGAGCCTTCACTGGAAGAGGTTGTCGCAAAACTCTCGCCTTGCGATCTGATTCTCGTAGAAGGCTATAAACGCGAATCTCATTACAAAATTGAGCTGCGACGCACAGGTGGACACACGGGGCCGACCCTTTCGGACGGCGACCCAACCATCGTTGCTATCGCCAGCGATCACAACAATCACGACGCGAAGTTACCCGTGTTTCATTTGGACGCGATTGCGGATATTGCAGACTTCGTTCAGCAAGCCATGAAGCTATGAGGATTTCTCTTATTTTTTCACATCTGGCAGTGCTAAAATTGGAAACATTGCCATAATACGCAAAAATCCCTTTTAAATAGCCATATTGCGTGCACAATTAAATTACGCGGACCATCTTGCAATCCACCCGGAATTGGTGGGATTATTAGCTTCTGGGTAGATGATTGGGCATGTTCAAGAAAAAATATTGCGCGTTGTTGTGTCCAGCATCTATGTGTAGTGAATGAAGGATCACTGTCAGACTTGCTAATGATAAAACACGTCGACAGCATCCTTTTAAGCGGCTGAACCAGAAAAAGAATCAGGGAACCAGCCACAACGAAACGAGAGGACTAGGAATGCGCGTTATTCAGCGTATCGCTGCAGCAACATCCGTAGCAGCACTTGCAATCACACTCGGCAGCATGACCGCCGGTATCGCCAATGCTCAGGAACCCCTAAAGCTTAAAATTGGTACGGAAGGCGCTTACCCTCCATTCAACTTCATCAAACCGGATGGCACACTGTCAGGCTTCGACGTTGATATCGCCAAGGCGCTTTGCGACGAAATGAAAGCCGAATGTGAATTCGTTACGCAGGAATGGGACGGCGCAATCCCAGCCCTTCAGTCCGGCAAGTTCGATGCCTTCATCGCATCCATGTCGATCACTGACGAGCGCAAGAAGCAGGTCGACTTCTCAAACAAATATTACAACACACCTCCCGGTGTTGCAGCGCCTAAGGACACCGACATCAAGGGCGTCACCAAGGAAGATCTCGCAGGCAAGACAGTTGGCGTGCAGGTTTCGACCACGCATTCCAACTATTCTGAAAAGACCTTCACCGACAGCACGATCAAGGCATATCCAACTGCTGAAGAATATCGTCTTGATCTGGCAAACGGTCGTCTTGATGCCGTCAATGACGACAGCGTGACTTTGGCTGAATGGCTCAAGTCGCCAGATGGCGCTTGCTGTAAGATGGTGGGCACCTTCCCGCCTGTGATTGAAATTCACGGTCCAGGTGCAGGCGTTGCTTTCAAAAAGGGCCGCCCTGAGCTTATCGAAAAGTTCAACGAGGCGATCAAGGCAATCCGTACCAACGGCAAGTACAAAGAAATCAACGACAAATACTTTGATTTCGATGCCTATGGTGCAGAAAACTAACATAATTTAACTTTTATGCGCCGGTTTACTCCCAAGTAAACCGGCGCGACTATTTGGACTGTTCATAAATTTCAAGATCTGTAAAAGGCGCGAGGCCGCGACTTTAAAACAGGCGTAGCAAACAGATCCAAGGGAAGAGATTAGGCGCATGGAACATTACGCCACCTTATTGAGCTTTGGTCCAGAAGGATGGGGCCGAAGCATCGCCTGGGGACTTCTCGTCACCATTTCGCTTGCTCTGGCTACATTACCGCTAGGATTAATTCTGGGATTTCTGGTTGCGATCGGAAAGCAATCCTCAGAACCTTCCATGCGACTTGCAAGCAATATTTACACGACTATTTTTCGTGGACTGCCCGAACTTCTAACACTGTTTCTGGTCTATTTTGGTGCGTCGCTATTGCTCCAGCAGGCACTCGCATTTTTCGAGATCAATGCGAAAATCGAGATTAATGCCTTTGTCGCCGGCATGATCGCATTGGGTTTTGTTTTCTCGTCCTATTCGAGTGAAGTCTTTCTATCCGCTTTCCGCGCCATTCCGCGTGGACAATATGAAGGCGGCTATGCGGTTGGTCTTTCGCATTGGCAAACCATGCGCAAGGTCATCTTGCCTCAGCTCATCAAGATTGCTTTGCCGGGCCTCGCCAATCTCTGGCTCGTGCTGTTGAAAGACACATCGCTGGTCTCGGTCATCACGCTCTCTGATATTCTGCGTCAGACATCGATTGCAGCGCGTGTAACGAAAGAACCGTTTCTGTTCTTTGGCGTCGCATGTCTGCTCTATCTCGCTCTTGCGATCATCTCCTCCTACTTTATCAACCGTATCGCTCGCTGGGCGGATGCCGGTAACAACGCGTCGCGAGGAGCCTGATTATGAGTGAAACCATTTCAGAGGTTCTTGCTCCGCCGCCGGTTGAACGTAAGTGGACGCGTCTCAGAATAGCTGGGCATATCATTGTTGCGGTGTGGGCGCTGCTCTTTGCGGGTCTAGCTATTTATCTCTACAACACGTGGCGTGTTGATCTGTTCGAAACCTATGGGCCGCGTTACTGGTCCGGCCTTCTGGTCACACTGCAACTGGTCGCAATTTCCATCGTGATCGGTGCGATCCTATCGCTACCAATCACCGCCGCGCGAATGTCTAAGAACCGCTTCCTGCGCAGTCTGGCATTCGGTTATGTTTATTTCTTCCGTGGCACACCGCTTCTGGCCCAAACATTCCTGATCTATTACGGTTTTGGTACGTTCAGACCTTTCCTCGAAAGCATCGGTCTATGGGTGTTTTTCCGCGATGCGTGGAACTGTGCTATCCTTGCCTTCTCGCTCAACACGGCTGCTTATCAGGCAGAAATCCTGCGTGGCGCTATTCAAAGTGTGGCGCTCGGACAATGGGAAGGTGCTGCGGCCCTTGGTATTTCAAAGCGTGTCACATTCTGGAAAGTCATTCTGCCGCAAGCTTTGATTGTTGCACTTCGCCCTTACGGCAATGAAATCATTTTGATGATCAAAGGATCGGCAATTGTTGCAATCATCACGGTCCTTGACCTGATGGGCGAAACACGCCGCGCTTATTCACGGACTTTCGACTTCCAGACCTATATCTGGGCAGCAGTTATCTACTTGCTTATCGTCGAATGTTTGCGACACATCTGGGATTTCCTCGAAAGACGATTAACCAGACATTTGGTCCGATAAATTAAAAGAATAAAAGAAAACTAATCGCCCCCGGTAGCCTTGCAGCCACCGGGGACGATCTGCTTTAAATGTACGCCTGATCTAAAGCATGTCGCGGAAAAGTGGGAACCGGTTTTCCGATAACGACATGCTTTAAAGCGTGATGAACGCAATTCTATAGTAAGATGACAGGCCAAAATGTTAAAAATCTGGGGTCGAATTAATTCAACCAACGTAAAAAAGGCGCTTTGGGCAGCCGAGGAACTTGGTCTGGAATATGAACAGATCGACGTCGGCGGGCAGTTTGGCGGGTTGCAGAATACTAATTTTCTAGCCCGCAATCCCAATGGTCTTATTCCGCTTTTGGAAGATGGCGAGACCACTCTCTGGGAATCAAACGTCATCGTTCGTTATCTGGCGGCAAGCAACCCTAATGGTGGGTTGTGGATCGAAAGTCCAGCGCAGCGCGCACAGGCCGAAAAGTGGATGGATTGGGCTTCAACGACCCTTTACAATGATTTTCGTGACATCATCATGCATCTGATCCGCTTGCCTGAAGACAAGCGCGATCCGGCGATTTTGCAGCGCGGTATTGATGGGCTTACACGCTCGTTCCAAATTGCGGAAGAAACGCTTTCCACTCAACCATGGCTTTCAGGCGAGACTTTTGGCATCGGCGATATACCGCTGGGCTGCTATGCCTATGCTTGGTTTGAATTTCCGATGACGCGCCCTTCTTTGCCGCATTTTGAGGAATGGTATCAGCGCCTGACGCAACGCTATGCTTATCGCAAAGCCGTCATGACACCCCTCACCTAGTGTGGTGGATTTGAAGTTCCTATCATTTCTGTTGCAATCACATTTAGGAACTTCAAATCCGTAAACTACACTAGATTCAAAAATTTACTGGTATGGCTTAGAACCCGAAATTCGCTCCGAGAGCTGCTTCAAGGTGAAACGAATTTCGGGTTCGCCATACTAGTGATGACGCAACGTTACCCGTTTCTAGGCATTCAAAAATTCTCTCTGGAGGTATCCGACAATGACGGCAATTAAAGTGGCCTTTCTCGGCCTCGGCGTGATGGGCTATCCAATGGCTGGCCATCTGAAAGTAAAAGGTGGCCATGATGTCACCGTCTTCAATCGCACGGGTACGAAAGCTATCAAATGGGCTGAACAGTTCAGTGGTAAACATGCGACCACTCCCGCTGAAGCTGCGCGTGATGCTGACTTTATCTTCTGCTGCGTAGGCAATGATGACGATCTGCGTCAGGTGACAACGGGGTCGGATGGCGCTTTCTCAACGATGAAGAAAGATGCCGTATTCATTGATAACACGACTGCTTCAGCAGAAGTTGCCCGTGAACTCGATGCGGAAGCTCAAAAACGTGGCTTTCATTTCATTGATGCCCCGGTTTCCGGCGGACAGGCCGGCGCTGAAAATGGTGTGCTCACGGTCATGGTTGGTGCATCCGAAGATATTTTTGAACGCGCAAAGCCGATCATTGAAGCTTACGCCCGTTCGGTAGGCCTGATGGGTCCTGTTGGTTCAGGCCAGCTTGCAAAAATGGTCAACCAAATCTGCATCGCCGGTCTGGTACAGGGACTTTCTGAAGGCATTCATTTTGGCAAGAAAGCTGGGCTTGATATCGAAAAACTCATCGGCATTATTTCCAAGGGCGCTGCAGGCTCATGGCAGATGGAAAATCGCCACGGCACTATGAACGAAGGCAAATATGAGTTCGGTTTTGCCGTCGACTGGATGCGCAAAGATCTTGGCATCTGCCTTGATGAAGCTGATCGAAACGGTGCATCGCTGCCAGTAACGGCTCTTGTCGACCAGTTTTACAAGGAAGTCCAGAAGCTTGGTGGCGGCCGATGGGATACGTCATCCCTGCTTGCAAGACTTGAAAAGTGATTGGCTATTAAAACAAAAAAGCCCGGCAATGCCGGGCTTTTCTTTTACGATGCAGAGATCAGAATTTGACTTTAGCTGTCAAGGACAAAGCGCCAACAAAGTCATTGCCGAAATCGCCCTTTGATCCGCTACCGCTAGGTACTCCATTCACCACGGTATCGTCGATCTCTCCAGACGTCAGCCAACCCGCTGCACCTGCGAGTCGAACTTCAAAATTATCTGTCGCTTTGTAATTTGTACCCAAACCAAACAGCCAAATATCTGTCTGTGACGTAAGACCAGTCGTGGTTCCACGATCCCATGTCACCGTCGCCGCAGCAGACCACTGGTCGTTGAACTTATGTCCAACGCCACCGCTAACAGTCCAGCCATCCTGATAATAAAGATTGAGACCTGTAATTTTCTGCCCCTGAGGAACAACCTGATTGGCCTTCGCAAGGAAGTTTACATCAGTGATAGTTGACCAATCGGTCCACTTCACCGAACCAAATGCCAACCAATCTGGAGCGATACCGGTCTGAAATTTGAACTCAACCGACTGTGGCGTAGAAACATCGCCTTCAACGGCAATTGGTATGCTTGCATTCGTGAATGGGTTGATAGCCAGGTTGCCAATAGTTCCATCAAGTGAATACTTCACTTCAGACTGATAAACAACGCTTGCACGAATCGCATATTCAGGAAGCTCGTAAGCAGCACCGATGCGCCAGCCTACTGACTTATCTTCAACATCCAAAGACGCAATGCGCCAATCTCCACCAAACGGCTGACCAAATGGAGGAATGAGCTTCGTCTGTTCACCCTTTAGCTCCTGATAGCTGACGCCGCCAAGAATACGGAAATATCCTTTTTCACCGGCAGCGAAGCGATAGGAACAGTTCAAACCATAGTCGTGTGACGAAATCTTCTGCTCAATCGCGACGAAGCTACGAACAGTCCCGGTTCCAACGTCAGTATGAATACCCCATGGCTGACGATACTGGGCGGCACAGGCAAGATCGTCCGTAAGGTCAACTTTGGCAGAAAACTTGGGAACCCAATAGCTTTTCGCCTCGTCCACTTCCGTTTTATATGCCCCACCACTGAATGGGTTTCCGTTAGGCGTCAAAGCACCAACCTGTGAACCACGAATATTTTTCAGCTTTCTCTGTGGCGATACAAACGTACCAGTGGTGTCTAGGACAGTTCCTTGTTCAAACAGAATGTCGAAATCCTGAGAACTGCGCTCTAATCCACCCGCATTCGCGCTAATGGTGCTTCCCAGCAGAACAGTGGCTATACCAGCAACTGTCAGGTTCTTAACCTTCATAAGATGTCCTCCCAAACACAATGTAGCGATCCCGATATTTTTACTTTGACGCAAACGTAAATCAGGAATGTTTAAACCCGCAAGGTGCTTTAATTTATGTGCGAATGGGTAGCGAAACAGGGATATGACGAAAATCCCAAAATGATAGGTACAATTTCTAAAATCTCTAAACTTTCAAGATAACTCCACGACATTTATGCCGTTTTTCGCCCTTTTTACGCCCATTTTTCGCCTTGTTGCCAAAGCGCAACAACATCAAAAAACAATCGAAATGCGAGTTCGATGAGCGCTAGAGTCTAAAAAGCCCGATGCGAATACAACTCCAATAAATAAAGCACCCGCTGATGAAACCAGCGGATGCTTATGATTCGCACAAAAACCTGAAACGGTTTTTAATTACCCGGCTTCACGAATGCGTGCTTCAGCGGTCGCGACACGGGCGGCTGCTTCTTTCAGTTCGGCCAGACGCTCACGATCAGCCTGAACGACCTCTTCCTTTGCGTTCGCTACGAACTTTTCATTGGAAAGCTTCTTCTCGATCTTTTCCATTTCAGCAGCGATTTTGCCCGCTTCCTTGGCCATACGAGCAGCTTCGGCCTTGAGGTCAATCAAGCTGCCGAGAGGCAAGCAGATTGTTGCTTCGCCATGAACGAGCTGAGCAGAGCCCTTTGGTGCCTCTTCAGCAAAGGAAACCGACTCCACACGCGCCAGACGCTTGATTGCCGCATCGTGTCGCGCGAAGCGGTCAAGTGTTGCAGCATTGGCTTCGAGAACCACAATTGGAGCCACCGCACCAGCAGGCACGTTCATTTCCGCACGAACGGAACGAATGCCCATGACGAGATCAACCAGCCAGTTAATGTCGGTCGCAGACTCTTCGTCTTCGAACGACAATTGCGGCCATTCTGCCAGTGCCAGAACGCTATCGCGCTTTGCGCCTTCACCCGCGGTCAGCGTCCAAAGCTCTTCGGTCATGAATGGCATAAATGGATGAAGCATCTTGTAGATCTCATCCAGACAATAAGCCGCCGTTGCCTGTGCCTCAGCCTTTGCCGCCTCGTCTTCGCCCATAAAGATTGGCTTGAGCAGTTCCAGATACCAATCGCAGAACTGGTTCCAGACAAAGCGATAGGCTGCACCTGCCGCTTCGTTAAAGCGGTAGTTCGCAATACCTTCAGTCACTGCTCGGGTTGCCTTGGTCAGTTCCGTGAGAATCCAGCGATTGACTGCAAGCTTCGCATCATCCGGCTTGAAGTTCGGATCAAGCTTAACGCCATTCATCTGAGCAAAGCGTGTTGCGTTCCAAAGCTTGGTTCCAAAGTTACGATAACCAGCAATACGTGCTGGATCGAGCTTCACGTCGCGACCCTGAGCAGCCATGATGGCAAGCGTAAAGCGCAAAGCATCCGCGCCATATTCGTCCATCAGTTCAAGCGGATCGATAACGTTGCCCTTAGACTTCGACATTTTCGCGCCGTGCTTATCGCGCACGAGCGCATGGAGATAAACCGTATGGAACGGAATCTCTTCCATGAAATGCATGCCCATCATCATCATACGGGCAACCCAGAAGAACAGGATATCAAAGCCAGTAACGAGAACGCTGGTTGGGTAATAGGCTGCGAGTTCTGGTGTCTTGTCTGGCCATCCAAGCGTTGAAAACGGCCAGAGACCAGACGAGAACCACGTATCCAGAACGTCTGTGTCGCGTTCCAGAGAAACCTCTTCGCCGTAATGCGCAAGAGCGGCAGCTTTTGCTTCTTCTTCGCTCTTCTCAACAAACCACTTGCCGTCAGGTCCATACCATGCCGGAATCTGATGACCCCACCAGAGCTGACGCGAAACGCACCATGGCTGAATGTTTTCCATCCAGTCGAAATAGGTCTTTTCCCAGTTTTTTGGCACGATCTGCGTGCGACCATCACGAACCGCAGCCATGGCTGGCTTTGCGAGTTCGGCAGCATTCACATACCACTGATCCGTCAAATATGGCTCAATCGGCACGCCGCCGCGATCACCATGCGGAACCGCATGTGTGTGATCTTCGATCTTTTCCAGATAGCCCTGCTCTTCAAGCGTTTCGATAAGACGCTTGCGCGCTGCAAAACGATCCAGTCCTTCAAACTCTTTGATGAGCGCAGTGAGCTCGTGTGTGAGTTCCAGACCTTCAAGGAAATCAACGTTGTCTTTCAACGTGATCGCTGCTTCTGGCGTAAGGATATTGATCACACGCAGATCGTTGCGCTTACCGACTTCAAAATCGTTGAAGTCGTGCGCAGGCGTGATTTTAACCGCACCCGAACCCGCTTCTGGATCAGCATAATCATCGGCAACAATCGGAATACGGCGGCCAACGAGCGGCAGCACGATATTATTGCCGATGGATGCATGATAACGCTCATCCTTCGGATTGACCGCCACGCCGGTGTCACCCAGCATCGTTTCAGGACGCGTTGTAGCGACAACGATAAAGGTGTGCGGGTTCTCAGGGTCGAAAGGCACGTTTTCCAGCGGATACCGCAGATGCCAAAGATGCCCCTTGATCTCACGGGATTCGACTTCAATGTCGGAAATCGCTGTCAGCAGCTTCGGGTCCCAGTTGACCAGACGCTTGTCGCGATAAATCAGACCCTGCTTGTAGAGCGAGACAAAAACTTCAAGAACCGCACGCGACAGACCTTCATCCATGGTGAAACGCTCACGCGACCAGTCACATGATGCACCAAGGCGACGGAGCTGATTGGAGATCAGGCCACCCGATTCCGACTTCCACTGCCAGATACGCTCAATGAATTTTTCACGGCCCATAGCATGGCGGTTTGGTTCCTGACGCTCCGCAAGCTGACGCTCAACTACCATCTGCGTCGCAATACCCGCATGGTCCATGCCCGGTTGCCAAAGAACATTCTTGCCGCGCATACGCTCGAAACGGACCATAATGTCCTGAATCGTATTGTTGAGCGCGTGGCCCATATGCAGCGATCCGGTCACGTTCGGCGGAGGAATGACAACCGCAAATGGATCAGCGCCAGGCTTTGCACCTGCACCCGCTTTAAATGCGCCAGCCTCTTCCCAGCGTTCAGCGATTTTCGGCTCAACAGCCGCGGCGTCATAAGTCTTTTCAAGCATAGAACTATCCGGTCTGAATACGGAATGAATTGATTGACGGCTGAATAGCAACTAACCGCCAACAAATCACCTTAAAAGTGAAAACCCGCCTGTGAGACAGACGGGTCAAATGGTCCAATCTGGTATTTGTCTATCAGCGTTCGCCACGCACCACGCGTTCGATTTCTTCACGAACAAGCCGTTCGACGAGCGGCGGCAAATTGGTATCAAGCCAGTTTTGCAGCATGGGGCGGAGAATCTCAGAAGCAATATCATCGAATGATCGTCGCGGCTCCAAGTGAACGGCGTGGTTCAAGTCCTGAAACGCCGCTGATACCTTACGCTCTGTATCCTCGGACAAAATATGATCTGTGCTACTTGGTTTCAAGTTAACAGGCTCTTCCTTCGCAATAACCGGTGCTTCTGCTGGTAAAACAGTAACTTGCTCAGTCTGCGCTATATTCAACTCGCTGGCAATCTGCGTTTCAAGCGATGGAGCATCGTCTAATTTAGCGACAGGCTCCGAAACTTCGCTGAAATTATCATCGTTCTGAGCATTCAGAACGAAAAAATCTTCATCGTCTTCTTCAGTTTCCGCATCCGCAACCGTCACATCAAGTGCGGGCTCAGAGACGGCTCCGCGCAACACTGGTTCTTCCTTGAACACAACAGACTTCAAAGCGGGCTTTTCTTCTGCTTTCGGAGCTGCATCCTGAATATGTGTAGGTGTCCGGAACTTAGCTACATCACCACGCGCTGGAAAAGCAGACGCCGCTGGCATCGGATGACGCGACACATCGCTGTCTTCAATAATCCGGCGAATGGAGGCGAGTATCTCTTCCATTGACGGTTCGCGTGCTGCGCTCGATGTTTGTGCCATAGCAGTCCGTCTTTCCCTTATTGCCAATTACATACTCAGGCAGAGAATCATTGGATCAAGGGTATCGGACATGCGGCACTTTGAGAATCCCTGCACAGGCAAGTGTATTCCAAACCCACAGCTTTATCATTTTGTTAAGAATTAATGAGCAAAGCACGAATCGAACAAAAACGGCGCCATTGGCGCCGTTCAAAAAACTCCAAAGTGATCAATTAACGACCATCTGGCGTACGAAGACCAAACCACTTGTCCTTGACGGCATTGTAGTGTTCTTCTGGCTTATATTGAGCAACCTGCAACTGCAAATCCCGCGCTGTCATGCGACCGCTTGCAGCAAGAAGCGCATAGCTCGCAACGATTGAATTGGCTTCAGCCTGAACAAGCGCAATCTGAATATCGACCAAGCTGTTCTGCGCATTCAACACATCAAGCGTTGTACGCTGACCGACCTTACGTTCCTCAATGACACCATCCAGCGCCAACTGCGATGCGGAGATGCCATCGCGGTTCGCTTTGACCGAAGCACGAGCAGATTCGAGCTGCGACCATGCCGAACCGATTGCCTGACGCACCTGATCCTGAATGACATCCACTTCAATACGTGCCTGACCAAGCTGTTCTTTAGCCTGACGCACCTGAGCCGAGGAACGGCCACCCGTATAAATCGGAATGCTTACGCCGACACCGACCGATGCCGAGTTGCCGTCACCAACATTCGTACCCGAATACGTATCGAGGTGACTCGCGCTCGCGGTCAAGCCAACAGTTGGCAACAAAGCGCCTTCCTTGGCTTTGACGTTATACCCCTGCGCGTTGACTGCATATTGTGTCGCCAGAATGCCGGGATGAATATTCAACGCATTCGCATAAGCCTCATCTGGGCTTTTAGGCAGGTTCTTTGCGGCAGGCGCAACCGCAAGCCTATCTGGCTGCACTCCGACAACCTGAACAAAGGCAGCTTCCGCCGACTTCACATCAGCGCGCGCGGAATTAAGTGCTGCAATTGCGGTCGAGCGTTGTGCTTCTGACTGCGCAACGTCAGTACGTGTGCCTTCACCAACATCAAGGCGTGCACGTGAAGCACGAACCTGCTCATTCATTGCAGCCAGGTTCTTTTCACGAAGAACAGCGATCTGCCTGAACTGATAGACATTCATATAGGCCTGGACAGCCTGAAAAAGCGTATTTTGCTCCGTGTTGCGAAGATTCTCACGCTGCGCGAAAACGGTTGTTTCAGCGGCTGCGACGTTATTCTTGGTCTGAAAACCATCAAACAGCATCTGATTGAGTTCGATACCGTAAGTCCCGGACGTGCGGTAGCCCGATGTTGGCGACTTACTGCGTCCAACATTGTAAGAACCAGTCACCTGTGGACGATAGCCAGACTTCGCAATAGCGACGTTTTCATCCTGTACGCGCACACCAGCACGCGAGGAGTTTAACGTTGAATTGTTCTTATAGGCTTTGATGAGCGCGCCGTTAAGCGTTTCCGACAAAGCAGCCTGACCCGATAAAACGGTGCCAGACAGGAGTATTGCCGCCGCCATAAGTCCTTTGCACGCTTTGAACACCGTATACCTCATATAAGAACAAACGAATCTTTAATCGAACCGATCAGTTCGGAAGCACTTAATAACCTGTAAATTTTGTTATTTCCATCTTTCCGCAGCCACTATCACAAACAATTTTAGTAGGGTTGCAGAATTGCCCCACGCTCTAAATCAGAATTCAAACTGCTCAAGACGCTCAAAACCAGGAAGCGGACGAACTGCCGTATTGAAAACGCTGCGACCTGAAGCCGTGCCATTTTCTTTTACGTAAAGTCGCGCAACTCCGGCATTTCCACGTCCTTCGACGACAACCAGACGGCCACCTTCTTTGAGCTGATTGAAAAGTACTTCGGGAACAAAATCAACTGCGCCTTCGATGAAAATCACATCGTAAGGTGCTTCAGACGGATAGCCTGTATTCAGATTGCCTGATACGATCACAACATTGTCATGGCCAAGCTCCTGCAAACGAGCAGTCGCAATAGCCGCCAATGCGGAATCACTCTCAAGGCCAATGACTGATCCTGCGAGTTCCGAAAAGATTGCAGACGAATAACCAGTACCGCAACCAATATCGAGAACGACATCGCTCTTTTTCACCTGTGCAAGCTGCACAAGCTTTGCAAAAGGCGATGGCTCCATGATGTAGCGCGGAGCAGTGCCTTCGCCCTCAAGCAGCTGATCTTCATCAATATAAGCAAGAACCTGACGGCTTGCCGGAACAAAAGCTTCGCGTGGGACTGCCAGAAAAGCATCAATAACGCTCAAGTCTGTTACATCCGTCGTACGGATCTGATTGTCGACCATCTTTGTGCGAAGATCTTGATAATCGGCTGAGATAGCCATGCCCTACATCCTTCTATATCGCGCCTGCGCGATTATTATGCTTTCGGCATCCTAGATAACACGAACCATGACTATACGACAAAGCGGTGACAATCACGGTTCACTGCCATTTTCGGCACCATAAACCAGTTTTGCCGCTGATGTGGCAAAAATCGACCTTACAGTCAATCAGACACAGGAATTGCGAGCCCAACTGCAACACTTGGTCGCCTCTGCATACGCGTATCATCTTATGTAAACACAAAAATGCCGGAAGCATTCGCATCCGGCAACTAAGCTCTCAAAAAATATCTTGCAAGGCAACAGCCATCACAAGACCGCGCGGACTATTCACATTACTGCGCGACAGATGCAGGATAGCCCGCCGCTGCCAGAGCATTGAGTGCGTCGGCCTGCGAAGCAGAGCCATCAAACTTGACCTCTTTTTTATCGAGATCGACCTCTACAGCGGCCGTGGCATCAATCTTGTGCAGTGCATTCGTAACACTCTGAGCACAACCGCCGCATTTCATCTTTGGAACTGAAAAAGTAACCATTGAACCACTCCTTATCTACACTTGGCTAAGACCTTACAACTTCCCATCGTGGCAAGGTCAAGCATGTTATGTATTAAGGAGCATCGCAGCTTTCAGGCACGCTTTTCTCGATATCCAAAGGCGATTTTGTCAGAGAACCCGTCATAATCTCGATTGGCTTATAGGGCGGCACTTCCTGCATAGCCGGGTTAGTGAGTCTCAGCGTATAACAGCCGGTATAGACCTGCGTTTTGCCATCATTATCTTCTGACTCAATAGCAATCGGCAAACTCCAGTAAATCTGCCCTGCCCCCGGATCAGGTTCAGTCTTGCGTACGGCCACCTTCACACTCTTGGTCCCGTCATAACCTTTAGCAAAAGTCTTGAAATCGGGCTCACGCCCCTCTTCCGAGTAATAGCCATAAGCGCGGGCATATTCCTTGCGATTAATAGCGTTGTAATAGGATTCAATCAGCGCCTGCGGTGTTGACCGATCATCGCGATAATCGGGAACAATCACACCGTCAGCAGCATCCTGTGTCTGCTCTGCGGGTTTTGTTTCCTCTACAGGCTTTGTCTCTTCTTGTGTTGTCGCTGCCTTCTTCGGAACGTCTTGCGCACCGGCGGCAGAAATCGAAACCATTGTACTGAATAAACCAGCAACACCGGCAAGCATCAAAGGCTTCATGCGCTCAATCGACATTCGCATCTCCTCTTCCAGCAATTCTTTTTTGCAAAACCTAGAAATCTGCACCGCACCTTTGGATGCGCTCGCGATTTGGTGTCTTGCAGTAATGATGTTACAACACTAACTATAGTAAAAACGTGGCAATCCCGCAGAAAAAGCGATTGCTTTGAGCAGACTGAATGATTCTTCAGTCTCTGACCAGCAGAACACCGGAAGAGATGAAAATGGGCCGTTTCTCAGTCTTGACGCTTACCGATGCAGCCGCAGCGCGTGTGAGTGAAATCATGGCATCCAGAGAAGGTGCGCTCGGCATTCGTGTTGGCGTTAAAAAAGGCGGCTGCGCTGGGATGGAATACACCATTGACCTCGTAACCGAGCCTAAAGTTGGCGATGATTGCGTCGAAAAAGACGGTGCTAAGGTTTATATTGCGCCAGAAGCAGTTCTGTTTCTGCTCGGCACGCAGATGGACTTCGAAGTCACAACACTGCGCACAGGTTTCGTATTCAACAATCCTAATCAGACATCCGCTTGCGGTTGTGGTGAATCGGTCGAACTGACACCTGTCTCACCTGAGAGCATCCGCCAGATGCAAGGCGCCGCTTAACCAAGTGGCTTTAAGCAATGGATGACGAGACCCTACGAGAGTTATTTGCGGGCTTAGGTGCGATCAGCATTCGCCGCATGTTCGGCGGAAAAGGTATTTATCATCAAGGGATGATCATAGCTCTCGTCGTTGGTGATGAGTTGCTTTTGAAAGCTGATGCTCAAAGTGCGCCTGCTTTTATTGACGCTGGTTCGCGCCAATGGGCCTATGACAGCAAGAAGAGCGGAAAGCCGGTTGCCATGCCCTATTGGAGTGTGCCGGACGATGCTTTTGATGATCCTGAGATCATGACAGACTGGGCAAAGCTGGCATTTGCTGCAAGTCTGCGCTCTGGGGCAAAAAACTAGAAAGCCGGTCTGAATAATCAGACCGGCTTTTTTCGTTCTATGCCAAAACCCCTGTTGGGATCAGCATAAACGCTGGGATTTCGCTACCGAAACCGACTGGTGCCGGACCATCATCATCATCGCGATCACGACGACGCTTATGATGATCGTGCTGCGGCTTGTTGCGACGCTCATCATTTGATGTGCGAATCGCATCACGGCGCTCTCTGATTTCGTGAATAATTGGCTGCGGTTCATCGGCCTGAACGATCACAGGTGCCTCGACCTTCTGTTTATCTTTCGATTTACCCTTGGCATCTTTGCCTTTGCCTCGGGCATTTCTGCCCTTACGCGACGTATCTTCAGATTCGTCAGCTGCTGGCAAGGTTGAAAGATCACCGTCATGCCATTCAATCTTTTCGCCGATCATGGATTCAATCGCGGTCAGATATTTTGTGTCGCCGGTTGTCACCAGCGTGAATGCTTTACCGGAGCGGCCCGCACGACCAGTACGACCGATACGATGCACATAATCTTCAGAGTGGATCGGAATATCGTAATTGAACACGTGGCTGACGTCAGGAATATCGAGACCGCGCGCTGCAACATCGGAGGCAACCAGCAACTGCAGTTTGCCTTCCTTGAAATTCGACAGCATCATCATGCGTGCACGCTGGTCCATGTCACCATGCAAGGCGCCCGCATTGAATTCGTGGCGTGTCAGCGAGCGGAAAAGTTCTGAGACATCTTTTTTGCGATTACAGAAAATAATCGCATTCTTAATTGCATCACCTTCAGAACGGATCAAATCACGCAAAGCTGCGCGCTTGTCCCAGTCCTTACGGCCCGACTTGACTAGGCGCTGCGTCACAGTTTTTGCAGTCGAAGACGCTTTCGCCACTTCAATACGCGTTGGCGAATGCAGGAACTGCTCTGTCAGTTTGGTGATTTCCGGCGGCATAGTTGCCGAGAAAAACAGGGTCTGACGTGTAAAAGGGATCAGCTTGCAGATACGCTCAATATCAGGAATGAAGCCCATGTCGAGCATTCGGTCAGCTTCATCGATAACCAGAATTTCCACACCTGTTAGAAGCAGCTTGCCACGTTCAAAATGATCGAGAAGACGGCCAGGTGTCGCGATCAGCACATCTGCGCCGCGCTCCAGCTTCCGCTCCTGCTCTTCAAACGAGACGCCACCAATAAGTAGCGCAACGTTGAGACGCTGATTAACGCCATACTTTTCGAAATTTTCTTCGACCTGCGCCGCGAGTTCGCGCGTTGGTTCAAGAATGAGTGTGCGCGGCATACGCGCACGTGCACGACCTTTTTCCAGAAGATGCAGCATCGGCAGAACGAAAGATGCAGTCTTACCCGTGCCAGTCTGAGCGATACCGAGCACATCCTTGCGTTCGAGTGCAGGAGGAATAGCTCCCGCCTGAATAGGCGTAGGTGCTGTATATCCCGCAGCTTCAACGGCGGCGAGCACTTTCGGGGAAAGACCGAGTTCGGCAAATGTTGTCAATGGAGGCGCAGCTCTCTGTTTGGAAATAAGTTCCACCCATCCTGTCATTGCCGCCACGTCATCAGGCGCAGGAACGAAGGCAGAAAAGGCGTCTGCAACGCAAAAAGCGTTTTCTTGCAGCATCGCCTACGTCTACAAGGAGCAAAAGTCAACTAAAATACGGTTGCAAGATATAAAAATGCCTATTTATTTGTATTTTATTATCTTTCACATCTATCTTACGTGAGTATTTACTAAAAGCAAAACCAACTAATGTCTGAATTGTTCTGTCAAAATTCGTTCATCCCAAGAATGATTTTGATCAAACAAGATCGCTACCTGACTATCGACAGCCTCACGCACTGTCACTGCCCGGACAGATTTCACTTCATTATTATCTGCAACAGCGTTTACAGGCCGCTTCTCAATCTCAAGCAAATCCATGCGCACAGTCACATGTTTGGGCAAAAGGGCCCCACCCCAGCGCCTTGGACGAAACGGGCTTACTGGGGTCAGCGCCAATAGTGGCGCTTCTAGTGGCAAAATCGGACCTTGAGCTGAGAGATTATAGGCGGTTGACCCTGCGGGTGTTGCCACCATTAAGCCATCGCAGACCAGCTCTTCAAGTCGCACCTTACCATCAATAGTGATACGAACCTTGGCCGCTTGATAAGATTGCCTGAAAAGGGACACTTCATTGATCGCAAGCGCTTTGAAGGGGGCCATATGTTCTGTTTCAGCAATCATCTCTAGCGGACGTATTACCTCTTTTTGTGCAGCACGAATTCTCGCAGGCAAATAATCAAGGTTAAATTCATTCATAAGGAAGCCAACCGAACCACGGTTCATTCCATAAACCGGGACGCCGCTGTTCATGAAATCACGAAGCGCTTGCAGCATCGTCCCATCACCGCCAAGCGAGACGACAACGTCTGCGTCTTCGGCTGACACATGACCATAACGCTTCACCAACTCTTTTTGAGCTGCGAGTGATTCCTCTGTTCCAGAAGAAAGGAAGTGAATCGCCAAGGATTTATCGTCCATATTATTCCATTCCAATGTACCAGCCGGTGCTGTTTCCACAGCCAAAATGGCTATCATATGCAAAACTTGCTTACCATTGCCGTTTTATGTGAATTTTCGCTTTACACAGGTGAAAAATATGCTAATTCCACGCCTGTGCTGCCCTTATAGCTCAGTTGGTAGAGCACCTGATTTGTAATCAGGGGGTCGGGAGTTCGAGTCTCTCTGGGGGCACCACTAAAATCTCAATGCTTTCAATAGCTTAGATGATTAGATGGTTCCAATCTGCACAGTTTCCATGTTGCAGCATATTACAAACCAATTCCAATAAAAAACAATGACTTACTGAAATCATCGGCAATTCCACGCGACATGCGGCGTGACATGAACCTTTGTTTTCGTCTCGCAAATCACCGAGTCGCGCACTGCAAATACGAGCATGCATTTTTGCGGGTTGCCTAAATCGATGATTAGTGAGTCGGAAAATTTGCCTACCCAGATTTCAAAGCGATTAAAGCTGTCGATTTGAAAAGCTTCACGGTGTTGGGTGTGGCGACGGATTTCGTCGGAACAAAGTCCGAAATACAGACGATGCTTAACCTGTGCGTCACTCAGGTTATTTCCACGGCGGAAAGAACCAATTGCGCTGAAGCGGGAAATTCCCACTTCGGGACGATTGTCCCTAAGTTCCCGATCCTTAACTTCGCGCCAATAGGCTACAAGTTAACTGTGCATGCGACAAGGTTTCGTGCGTTAGCTTGAAAAGGCCTCATTGATCCCTCATGGCAGCGATCTGCATAGCCAATGAGCTTTCTTACTCATCTAACTAAATCGCACTAAATACCGGAATAATCGAAATGATGACGCACGCTCTTATTATCTCGTTACACGTAATTTCTGTATTTGCAGGCGTCGCAGCCGCGATCTTGTGGTTTCGCTCAGCCGATATTGATATTCCGGACATCGCACCGACGAAGCACCACAAGAATAAAGAAGGCAGCCTTTCGGATGAATGGGTTGAGCAGTTTTCGGCTAATTTGAAATCTCATCGCAAGCAATGGCTAAAATCTACGCGCTACAACAAGGCGGCAGCATCAGCAGCAGCGGCGGCGGCAATGGCTCAAGCAATTGTTTATCTGCTCAATCTTATTAATCTACTAGCGTAGTTGGAGCAACTAGACGGTCTGCCCAAACTTGGACACACCCGCCAGCACAAAAATTTAAATCGGGGTCTTGCAACAGCGTGACTGATTACTAAATTCATGCCGCTTGCCGGGGTCTTTAAAACCCTGTGGCTCCAAGGCAAGCAGCCCCGTGACGTTGGGAGACGTGCCGGGGCTTTTTATTTAAATCATTGAATAGAAACAGATAACCGGCGCAATAAGCAGAATAGCCACTAAGGACCAAGCGAGACGCCAGCGAACGCTATTCGTTGCCATGAATGCGGTCGCGACAATTGAAGCAGCTACCAATAACGTAACCGGCCAATACATCGACATGTAAAAAATGATGGCCAACCACCATGGAATTGTAATCATGAACCTGCCTATGCCAAAGCTGACCTCTAAACAACTGCCCTTTTGTGGAGTTCTTCGCTCTTGACCACCCACTCCGCCTCTGAGAACTTCGTGCAAATTTGCATGAGGTCGATAGATGACAAAGCGCCTTGATATAACTGCCAGACAAGTGACCGCCATTTGCGAAGGCGCAAAAAGGGCTGGATGCTTCCCAGAGATTAAGATCGGCAACGCCTTTATCCGTTTGATCCCTCAAGGGCTTCTAAACGATGTTTCAGACGAATTAACGTATATGGATAAGGGAAAGGGCTACTTTTGAAAAGTGATCCCTACTTTTACCCACCACGCGGAATGAACCGGGAAGATGCCGCACGATATATCGGAGTAGGTACGACCAAGTTTGATGAATTGGTCAAAGATGGCCGCATGCCCCAAGGAAAACGCGTTGACGGGCGTGTAATTTGGGACAGGTATAAGTTAGATGCATGTTTCACTGATTTGCCAGACGTTCCCGGCAATCTTTTGGAAAGCATACTGCCAAAGGCAACGCGAACCTCATGAAACCCGCTCGTCATATTCCTCGCCTTGGCATGAACCGCGTTGAGCTTTCTCAATCTATCGGTGTGAGCGTTGTCACTATCGACAATATGGTCACTGAAGGTTTTCTTCCACCACCGAAACAATGGCATAATCGAAAGATTTGGGTGGTCTCCGAGGTCGAAAAAGCCATGCTCAACTGGCCGACTAAAGACGGCGGGGACCACATTCCGTTTGTTTGGGAGGATGATGCTCTTTCTCCTTACGATACATGGAAAAAGGATCGGGACCGGGCGGAAGCTTCCTCGCCGGAAGATAGAACAGCCCGATCCCGCTTAGATAATCCCGATTATATTGTTGCGGAACACTATCGTAAGCTGGGTTTTGATCCCAAGACCATGGGTAGCGAAGAGTACACCGTACTTTATAAGAAAGCCGAAGATAAGTGGCGAGCCTCACTTCCTAGCAAGCCGATTGGCAAACGGGAAAAACATGCGCTCGAAGTCCTTAGTCTACACGGTGTTGGTGTTTTTGTTGCGTGTATCGAGATCAAAGGTTGCGGCTCGGATACTGGGGAGCGGCTTATCGCTCGCAAATTTATCGAGACGCGAAATCATCCAACTTTCACAAACCAGATATCTCATTACGCTTTGACGGATGCTGGCATGGATGCGTGGAAGAAAATTGAGCAGGAACGAGGCTTATCGTGAACTTGTTGACGCCTGAACAAACAGCCGAAGCACTCTCGATCTCGGTGCGCCACCTTCTCCATCTAACCAGCGACGGGGAAACTCCGTTTGTAAATGTCGGTCGTGGGTTGCGAACGATCCGCCGATACGATCCGGCAGACAATTAGGCTTTCATCGAAAGCCGCAAGGTGACAGAAACCCCACGCGAAGCGACGGCACCAGTCCGAACATCGAAGCATCAGAAATTCGAGCAGTACCAGCCAATTGATTTCAAAGCATTGCGCGATAAGCTAAGGGCAAAGAAGCACAGGCGGAAGAGTTGATTGACGTTTACGCTTTGCTCTGACAGCTTGTTAGAAAGCGTGGGTTGGGTACGATGGGTCTTTTCATAAAAATTATTGGCATATTGGCATTAATTCCCGGGGGAACGATTGCCGCCTTTGGCGCTGGAGAGACAGGTACCGACAGGCTTGTCCTCCTGTCTTGCGGCATCAGCTTATGCGTTTCGGGTGTGGTATTGATCTGTCTCGGCATGGTAATTGAGCATCTTTTCGATATGAAAAGAACTCACGAGCGCCTCATCAAGCTTTTGGAGGAAAGCAAATAGTTTGAAATTTGCACGATAGCGAATGGCTAAAAAGGCAGCGCGAGTCCACTGAGAGGAAATCACATTAAATCGGGTATTAAGTTTCAGTTTTAATTATGTATTTTCGGTGTGAGTCGGCTTGAAACCGGCAAAAACAAATCGGGGCCGCAAATTATAAGAAATTGCTACTTAAGCATCATATTGACGACTCAGTCTGCTTGCTCCACTTTAACGTGTGGGGAAGCTTCAAATGCGTGACACATTATACAATCGTCTGAATGGCGATCGCATCAGCAGCCGACAGATTGATGAACTTATTGGCCTAGCTCGTGGGTTAGTTGCGGATGGTGCAATTAACCAAGCAGAAGTCGAGTTTCTTCATAAGTGGCTAGTTGCCAACTCGGGCATTAGTGATCAGCCGTTGATGCGAGTTCTTTTTCGTCGGGTCGATGAAATTCTTGCTGATGGCGTGGTTGATGAAGACGAAAAGACCGAGTTGCTTGATACACTCAACCGTTTTGCAAACCACGATTTTGAACTAGGTGAAGTTCTAAAGCCGACATCCTTGCCTCTTGATCGTCCTGCACCGGCGCTCACATTCGAAGGCAGGCGCTACGCTTTCACTGGCACATTCACTTTCGGCCAGCGTCGGAATTGCGAGCAGGCTGTCCACGAACGCGGTGGAACAACCGGCGGAGTGTCCCAAAAGACAAATTTTCTTGTGATAGGCTCGTACGCTACGGAAGCCTGGAAACACTCGTCATTTGGGAACAAGATTTTGAACGCATGCGAATGGCGGGATCAGGGGCATCCAATAGTTATCATATCCGAAGAACACTGGACCAAGCATCTCTGACGGTGCGGTTAAAACGCTGTGCTGGTTCATCAATGAACATTGATGTTGGAAATGCAGTCACTTTATGAGATATGCCAGGCGAAATGTCGGGGCTGACCCAACGGGGGCGATTTTGCTGGAAGTAATTGACGCAGTCGAATTTGTTAAGTCTATGGCGAACGGCAAAACAGGTCCGTGCCTCTTAACCTGCGAGAAAAATGACGGTACGGCTGTTGAGGTCGTTGCGAAGTTCTCTGCTGGTTGTGAAAGAGGCGTCACCAGTCTCGCAATTGAAGCTGTTGGCGCTTGCTTGGCGGGAGATTTAGGGCTGCCTGTACCGCAGCCGTTTATTGTGACCGTATCACGTGAATTCGTAAATAGCGTTCCAGACATCGCTCAGCAAAATAGAATGGGTAATAGTTCGGCCATCGCATTTGGATCTCGCCATATAACAGGACAATATACGGTCTGGACAACCGGGACCATCGTATCCGAAATTATGCGTCAATACGCTGCCGCTATTCTGACTTTTGACGGAATTATCCAAAATCCAGATCGAAGAGACATCAATCCAAACTGCCTCGTTAAGGGCGACGAGATAAGAATTTTCGATCACGAACTCTCATTCCCAGCAGGACCTATATTGGGTTGGCGTCCGCCTTGGGTACCGGGCGGCCTTGAAGTGCTTGCTCAGCCTGGATTTCATATTTTTAGAAACGGATTGAAAGGGCGAGAAATAGATTTTCAGCCTATTCGAGCTTCTTGGTCCGGTCTTAGTGACGACAGAATTCATTCTTATGGCAATGTGATACCAAACGAATGGGCTGCGGCAACCAATGCAGTTGCAACAGCGTTACAACTGATTAAGGATGCTCGTGATAATATAGATGCCTGCATCGTAGAGATCGAACGGGTACTAACATGACAGAACAACATCGATACACGTACGTCGTACTGAGATATGTGCATGATGTGGTAACGGGCGAGTTCATTAATGTTGGGCTCGTCATGCATTCGAGCGAAGCTGGTTTTGTCAAATCTCAAGTTCGCACATCGATTGGCCGCATAAAGAATGTGTTTCCCGACTTCGAGCGAGAAGCGTTCTTGAGAGTGATGAAAAGCGTTGATCGGTCGATTAGCTCATATCGCAAAAGGTGCGAGCGCGGAGACTTGCTAGACCGAAATATGGATGCCTCCTCTATTGGCAAGTTTGCCGTAGTCCATGACGATAGCTCATTGCAATGGTCGTCGCTGGGAGGAGGTGTAAGCAAAAATATGGATGGCACTTTCGCACGCCTATATGAGCGGTTCGTCAGCAAGTATGACGTTAGATCCTCTCATCGCCGGACTGATGATGAGATCTGGAGACCGGTGCGGCAGTTGTTGGACGAGCGAAACGTTCCAGTCAGCTTTGAAGAGAAAACGGTTTCTGGCAAAACAGACGAGATTTCATTCAAGCGCGCTTGGAAAAATGGCGTTTGGCATGCTTATGAGGCGCTTTCTTTCGATTTGGCTGACGCCGATGGTATCAAGGATAAGGCGCGTCGTTGGAGAGGGCACTTGGAAGCCGTTCATGATGGATCTCCAGAGAATATCAATCTGAACTTTGTTGTTGGCGCTCCCCGTAACGAAAGCCTGCGCAATGCATACGATGGGGCGTTGAAAATTTTACAATCAGCGCCATTCTCCCCTAGGATATATGAGGAAAGCGAAGTTCCGAAACTCGTTGACCGCATTGAGGATGAAGTGCGTGAGCACCTTCAGGCATGATTGAGCCCCGCTTCGGCGGGGTTTTTCTTGTGTGTTGCAAATCTGGCGACGGCTTAATGGCGATTAAAAATGGGGGGTGTCGTCAGCCAGCATATCACCCCGTGTAAGTCCGTCAGTTCCGGCTATTGGCGCATCAATTGACACGGTTTTGAAGTAGTCATACTGGCGATTGTATTCGGTGACTGATTTCTTCACCCATGCTGCAAGCTCATTGAACGGAACTTTCCGATCGAGAATTTGCACCATCACGGAATTAATAACGTCCATCTGCGCAGCGGCCATGAGATAGCCAGGCACATGAACACTGATAAGCTTGCGCATTTCAGTGACGTTAGCGCGAGCGAAATCTTGTGCCTTGATGCGCTGATATTTTCGGCGGTCTTTTTCACGCATCGCGTCTGTGCGAATTTGTTTTTTGCCCCGCCGTCTGACCCGATCACGCGCATTTTTTCTATCGCAAATACTGCGATATAAATTTGGGTCTTCGACTTTGATTTTGGCTAACCGAGCTCGACTTGTTTCCCGCCTTTTTGCTTTGTATCGGCGGGACCATTTCTTCGCCTGCTGAGCGACAATCTCTTTACGTGCGGCTCTATCATCGCGCCGCTTTCTGTTGAAAGCCTCTCGCAGGCGCTGCGCTTCTTCAAGGGCTTCCTCTGGATCCATCTGCATAAGAGTTTGCAGTTTAGCCTTAGTTAACCATCTGGGAAGTGCATCAGCTTTTCGCTTTTCCACCTCAGCGCCTCCTTCGATCAGAGACTTCGTTTCCGATGCTGAATAATACACCTTTGAATTGGTTTTTCAGATCACATTCAATTTCAAGATTGACTCTTTCATTGACATGAACAAAATAAGAACATCGATGGCGGTCGTGACAAACACAGATATACGGATGGCGTGTGTATCTGCTTTTTAAATGGAGCAGTACAATGAATGCGGTTACGCAAGAAAACGGATACGACGACGAAATTGAATTGGTACTCGCCTATCACAAAGGCGATGTAAAAGCGGCAATTGAAGCGCTTTTGAAAGACCGGGACTTCCTCGTCAAAGAGATTGAGTATGCCAGCCTTGCCATGTCGATGGGCTTTGCTCGCGGATGGAAGCCGACAGTGTTTGTAAAATGAGCAGGTCGCGCGGTGAGCCGTCAAAGACGCTGATCAATAAGGAATATCCATTTCAGGTCGTGCTTTTCTTGACCGACTGGCATCGGACAAATCTTATCGAAATGCTCAATGATCGGACGCGTCTGGGTGGTTATCACCTTTGGGGTGGCGTACGGCATGATCTCAAATATTTCGAGATTGCCATGTTCCAGACCGATGAAGGTCAGAAAGAGTTCATCCGGCTTTATGGCGGCGTTAAACATGATCCATGGGACATGAAATCTAAGCCGTGGGAAACCTACTTTGAAAAATGAGATCAAAGCCCCGTCACTTAGAAGGAATGCCGCCTGAGACGCGTATCAAGGATATTGTTTCGTGGTACGAGCTGCACGGATATTGTTTTCTGTGTGGTCATATCGGGCCCATTCAGCACAAGATCATTCTGCGCAAGTTTGGCACGCACACCTTTTTCATCGACCTTCACAAACGAATGCGTTGCACGGTTTGCAAATCAAAGGGTGAAAGTCAGTTTGGTGTTAGAAAAATTCCTCGCTAGAACTATTCGCAATCGGGCTGAGTATCTGGGCGGCATCAATTGGCGCGCTATTCTTTCCTCATCAGGAGGATCACATGTGCAATCTTTATAACCTCACCACGACACATGAGGCCATGCGCCGGCTGTTTCCGAAGTTTGGCGACGTGACGAACCGTGTTGATCCACAGCTAGACGTTTATCCCGACTATCCAGCGCCCGTTCTGCGTAACTTGACCGATGGTGAGCATGAGCTGGCACACCTTCGATGGGGAATGCCGACACCACCAATCTATGTGAAGGGTGAAGCAGACAGCGGCGTCACAAACATACGCAATCTCACCTCGCCCCATTGGAGGCGCTGGCAGGGCATTGAAAGCCGTTGCGTTGTTCCTGCGACATCCTTTTCCGAATACGGGCAAGAACCAGACCCGAAGACAAAGCGCAAACCGCTGCACTGGTTTGCTCTGACTGAAGAAAAGCCGCTTTTTGCTTTTGCTGGAATATGGACGACATGGAAAGGCATGCGGAAGAAAAAGGAAGGGCCAGTTGAAGTTGATATATTCGGCTTTCTGACCACTGAGCCTAATGCAGTTGTTAAGCCGGTTCACCCGAAGGCCATGCCTGTAATCCTGCGCACAACTGAGGAGATCGAAACTTGGTTACGTGCGCCATGGGATGAAGCTAAGGAAATGCAGAAGCCTTTACCAGACGCTGACTTGATCGATTTGACTTCTGATTGTTTATAAGTATCGGAAGAGGTTGATTAAAATGACCGAAAATTATGATCAAAACCCATCAAAATCATTACTTATCTTGGCAAAAGTTAGTAAGTGAGCAGGGTTATGGTCTAGATCTTCTGCCGTTAAGACAAAGGCTTGGAATGCATGCAAAAGCGCAACCTTTCTCGCCAAATTTATATCTCCTCCGGTTGGGCGGACGAAGTAAGTATCACGATATGCAAGATCAGCAGCTTCAATACATCTCTTTACAACATCATTAGTTGATAGTGTCATAAGCCCAACCCTCTATTCGTTTGTAAAGTGTCAGCCAACTTCCTCAATGCTGAGATAAAATGCTGTTAGACGAGAAAAACTAAAATCGACTTAATTGAACAGGTTTCGTCAATCTTATAAACGAACATTTATTTCATTCAAAACGAGAGTTCCGTTGAAGCAGCAGGACAAATGTCCAGACTGCGCGATGGTTCGTTAGCGGGACTCACCGGTAAACTGGTTGAAGCCTCAGACAATGCAGAGCAGGCTGAGATAGGCTGGAAGCGGCCAAGGCTCTACCCCAAATCGCCAACGGTATTCACATGGGCGAGCGGGGAACGGACCCGGACGAGTAAGAAAATTTAAGTTCTAAATTCAGCCGTTTTTGACAAATTTATAGGCGCGAACACTTAGCCAGATAATCATTGAAATAAGAAGAAATCCTATCAAAAAAATGGAATATCCAACTAGCCTTGCTTGGATAAGCACATTATCCCATTGCATCTGTTTTTCATGCAGAGCCGACTGCAATTCAATTAACATATCTCTATCGTTGTCGTTTGGAACAAATCGAATTGAACCGCTCCATGCTCCTACTTCGCATGCAGACGCATAGCTATCTGCATTGTTTTCCAATATTAATGTATTACAATAAAAACGATCTTTAGATGTTGTATCTATTTTACTGCGGCCCTCAATATCACCAAGTTGGACTGGAACGTCTAATCCAATCAATCTTTCCATTGATCTATGAACTTCACTGTCATTAGTTATAAGGCTTTTTACCTCTGTTATTTTAGGCATAATCATTCTTATTCCGGCCAATGCCAGAACATTAACGCTGCCTTTTTCGTCCCGATTGATAACGTTGAACCATGCCGCCTGTTGGCTTTTCTTCAACTTGTAAAGTTCACTGTCGTATTCTCCCCAGTTGACACACTGCTCCTGCCCCATTTTTGTGCAGCCAACATGAGCAAACCTAGGTAATGGCAAGAAAACTTCAGTTGCAAGTACACCCAATAAAATAAGCGGAATGGCCGCCACAAGAAGCAGCCTTTTGTACTGTGCAAACGTCATGATTTCCCCCAAGTACGCGAATTAAGCGGCTCTAGCGCAAGAAGTTTAATTTTCGCTAAATAGTTGCAGAAGCCTTTACCGCGCACGTCATAAGATACGAACCAAAACCTCGGCTAAGACCAATCATGTCACTTCTTATCCTGAGCCAGAACGGCCAGAACCTGATCGAGACGTTTGTTTGTCTCCTTGGCACTATCGCGGGTTTCATCTTTCAGCTCTTTCATGCCATCGCGCAGCTGGCTGACGTGACCGTCTAGATCGACGCGGCGCACATAATCGTCACGAGTGCGGTTAATCCTCTCGTGCAAAGCATCATCACCAGCCTTCATCGAGGCTGACAAAGATCGGAATGCCGCAATCAATGCCAGCCCAAAAGTGACAGCAATACCGATCAGCCACTTAATATCATCACCCATTACCAGCCACATGCTTTCTGCCCGTAGGCATTATGTCCTGCAATCCCCTGCCCGGCTTTCATATCGTTTCCGGCGAGATAGACGGCTGTGTCAGGCTTAACGCTTATCTGCTTCCATCCCGCGCACGGTGAGCTGGTCGCACTGCAACCCGCCGCCAAGCCGCTTGCACAAAGCAACAGCATCCATGTTGATAACTTCCTCATCTATATCCGCCCTCTTTTGGATTGCCTTTGCGGTTGCTTCTGCTGCGGCCAATGCCGACCGCTGACGCTCTTTGATGGTTCCGGACACATATCCAACCGCCAGACACAAAAAAGCCGCCAGAACAGCGGCGGCGACGATCTTCAACCAGTTGGGGATTAGCGCCCAGATTACGTTCATAACGCATCCACCAGCTTTTCAAGCTTGGCCTTGGCCTGTGGCATGGTGAAGATCGCATAAGCCGTGAGAACAAGAACAAATACGACGAGCACCATCTGAACACGCCAATCAACAAACGGGATTGCCGCACCTGCCCCGCCGCTACCGATCCATGACCAAAAGCGTGATGATTTCGAGATTGGCTTTTCGACGACAGGCTCAGGAACGACATCAGCAGCCGGTGCCGTAACGACTTGATCAACGCCATAGCCTTCGGCCAGCAATGCCTTGTCATAATCACGAGCATATCCTGCAATCAGACCAGCCTTGTCCGTTCCGTTGACGATCCGGCGCGCATTCTTGAAATCTGACTTCTGCAGGGTGATGTAATCGGAAAGCTTCTTGCCAGTGAACCAGCCTTCGACCATGCCAGCGATGATGATTGGTGCCGCGTATTCCGGCTTAAGCAGCAATTCAGGCTTTGACACGAAGTCAACGCCCAGAACCTTACCAGCCTTTTCGTAATTTACTTTCCAAGTGATCTGGACATAACCGCGACCGATGTAAGGCCAGTATTTCTTTGAGCGAAGATATTTGTCGCCGCCCATCTCATTGATCGGCTTCATTGTATGCGCTGTCTCATGGTAGGCAGTTGCAAGCACATACGCCATTTGATTGCGCAATAGTCCGCGTTCTCGACCTGCCTCAATCAAGAGGCGGGTATCGCCAAGGTGCATATTCATTGTCTTTTCCTATTTTTGTGAGATGATGCTATTGCGCTTTGATGCTACCCGCATCGTGCAAGGCGTAGCCCCAGATCGCCCGCCAGCATCTGGGGTTTACTTTTGAAAAGTGCGACAGTTACACCCACTTGTGACCACTACCTCACTGAAATATTGATGCCACGGTTAGGGGTTACGTGGGGGCGTGCATGAATATTTTAGAAAACATACAACCTGAGTTTTGGCTCTTGGGTTCAGCATTTTTTGCTTTTGCTTTAGCTAGCTATCTCATGTGGCGCTTGCCGAGGTGATTTCCTTTCGGCACAAAAAACCGCCTCAGTGGGCGGTCAGGCGAAAATTTTAAAAGAATTGAAGCTGTTAAATCAGCGGTTCTGAGGTAGGTGTGGCACGGCGGCACATTCTGGGCAGACCGTCATTAGCTTTGGCACAAAAAGACAAAATCGCTAGCGCCGCGCCACAGATCGGATGACAACAGTTTTTATCTGAGGCGCCGACAAATCCGCTGGACGGGCAAGCCGACGCTGAATACAATCTCTCTATAATTTACCAGAGGATACTCATGTCCGATCTAAATGAAGCGATATTAGCACAGCGAAAATTACCGGTTCTCTCGTTCGATGACGTTTCATCGCTTCAATTAGAGGTTGGGCAATATATTTATCATTTCCCCAATGAGCCGCTTCCTCTCTATTTGTTCGCTCATATCAAGGACAAAAAGTTGCCTCTGACCATATTTGGTCAAGGGTACTTGGACCGATCTGAAGTAGAACTTCCTCGGTTCCAGCGAATGAATTGGTCTGAGAAGATCAAAGAGAATGTCGTTGTTATTAACGACCCAACGCTTTTTATCGCTGACCTTCCATTGGGCTGGTGCATCGGAACTCCAGAATATTATCCGCTTCCGCGCATCGTGGAAGCTATCCGGTTAATGGCTGAGCAACTCGAAATTGGACCCAAAAACCTGCTGTTCTACGGGTCATCTGCCGGAGGATTCACATCGTTAATGATGGCAAGCTACTTTTCGGGCGCAAGTGTGTTGATCAACAACCCTCAAACCGATGTGCTAAAATTCAAAAGAGGTGGCACAAATGCCCTCCTTAAAAGCGCATTTAATGGTATTGGATTATCTGAAGCACACGAGCAGTTCGGTGCTCGATTTTCAGTTATTGAGCGCCTTAAACAGCCAGATGCAAGTCTGCCTCGCATCTATTACTGGCAGAACCTTTGCGATGAGGATCACTGTCGGGACCAGATGAACCCCTTTATGAGTTTTTTGGCGCGCTATGCGCAACAAAGCGACAAATCGGACCATTCGCAAAGCATATTATTCGACTGTTATCGATGCCCGAAAAGTCAACATAATCCGTTGGGGCCCATATCCACAACAGCACGTTTAAGGTTCCTCAAGCCTTGGCAGTATGAAGGCCTTGAAGCTACAGACAGCATGTCTATCTTGAGCTAGATAATAGTTATAACAAATGATGCACGGGGCGGGTATAACTCCCGCCCCATTTTTTAAGAAAGCTAATTTCCTTCTAGATCGTCCCGGCAATCGCTGCCGCCACGCACTCGGCATACTGGCGCACCGCGACATCCCGAAAATGCACGTCACCGCCCATCTGCTGCACCTTCGCGCCAGTAATCGCATCGATCCGTTGATTGGTGATCGTGGCTTTTCCCCAGTCAAACGGAGACATGTGCGCCCATGCCGGGGCTACGACACATCGGGCATTGGCAAGGGTCGCCTGATAATTAATGATTGCTGCTATCACACCGCGTGCACGCTGCTCCCATCGCGCATTATCGACAGCAGACCATTGATCGGTATTGTGCGTCAGGATGACTTTGACATTGGCGTCAGCTGCGAGAATGGACGGCACAATGATACCGAGAGCATCAAGCACATGGGCATAGAGCGCCGACGGGTTTGGATAGGACGATATGTCATTGGTCCCCATGTTAATGACGACATGGGTTGGCACATCGAGGCCGTAATCAGACAGATAACGTGCGAAATCGAAGACATACCCATTATACGATCCACTTTCGTTGCCGACCCGTTGCCGCACAAAGGGGTTATAAGCGCGGCGGTTTGCGTTTGTGAGGGCAAGATACGCAGCAGGCGTGATATTGCCATCAACGGGCGTGAGCGTGGTGGTCTTGTTAATCAAGTCGGACAAGAGGCGACCACTACGACCCTCTCTAGGCGGCGAATACTCTGTGATCGTGCCTATGCCGGTTGACGTGATCCCAGCATTGGTAAGGATATCAAGCGTACGATCCGCAGTCGGGAAAACATCAGTGATACTATCCCCGATGAAGCAGACCTTGGCCGTCTTGCCCGCCAGATAAGAAAGAGCAGTTACCTTTGATGTTGCTTCCACGCGTCCACGCCATTCCGGCTGAGGTTCCGGCTCGGACGTAATAATATCGACCGGGAAGCCGGAAGCGAGACGACCGGCTGGCACCTCAATGTAATCCCGCCCCATGATGGAGAGTGGCGGGATCGCACTGTTTCCGTTTTCGCTGTTATTCTGGCAACTGATCATGGTGAGTGGACCACTCTCGCGACGAGATAGCTGCATCGACATAGGGTAAAAAACGATGGGCCTACCCTCGATGCCGTAAACCATTTTTGGATAGAGCAAGTTCGGCTCGCGGGCATTTTCCTGCGGCACCCCTGAACTACCCAGACGTGGCCAGTCATCCGGCTGCACATACATATCCGGGTTCACTCCAAGTGCAATCTGAGGGAGCGACAGGGAAATATCACGCGATGCATTTTCGCCGCTGATTGCCACACGCCAGCCTTGGTTCACATAGCTCAGAGAAACCCCACTGTTGGCAAGTACGTATGACGCCAAACGGCCAGAATAAACCTTTTCAAGCGTCATCGCACCACGAGACAGCGGCCCGCCAGCGGCATTCGAGGCCACGCGGGAAACGGAATATGCCGTGATCGTCGCAGGCCAGCTATTTTCCGGCTCACCATCGCCAAGCAGTACAAACACGCGCATGAAGGCGTAACCGACATGATAACGATGAGGAACGCGCACACCAACGACCGGATTGCCATCCGTGCTGGCGTAAACTTCCGTCACCCCGAGGGCATTGAGGATAGCGTTGCTGGTAGCAGCCTTATACGTTGCCGCTCCGCTATACTGTTTCTCAAACGTGCCTTTTTCCACGATGTTCTTCATAACATCGGCGCGCGACATCTGAGTGGTTATGCCTCCAAGCGAGGTAATGGCGAGCAAGACATAATCGCCATTCACAAGCGAATTCTGGATCGCTGAAAAGGCAGCGAACTCCACCGCTGAAGTCTGACGGTTATAATAGACGGCAGTTTGCGTAACATTGAAAACAGCCGCGTCCAGCTCAAAATACTTTCCTTGCGTCGGGGCAACGGTGCGCAAGGCATCGGCCTTCCTCTTGAAGGCAAAACGAGGGATCAGCAGCTTGCCGGTATAGTGGTCAATAACGACACCGCCAGCCGGTGTTGATACAGAGTAATCCTCTTTGACACCAAGTTCGGTCTCAACTGTCGTATAGTCGTCAGATCGCAGCCAGCGCCAACCGGCAGGCGACGTGGACCACGTATAGATGCCATTATTCTGGACCGTGCCACCGACAACCGGGTCCGTGTGTGTTCCGCTGTCAGCTTCGACATAACCACGTTGGCCGTTTCTTGTGCCTGCTACAGCTGAGAGCTGCGCCCATGTTGCCTTCGTAACGGTATCACCAGACACAGAAAGCTCATCAACTTGTCTGTCAATCTCGGATATAAATTGACGGATTTCGGCTTTCTTTGGATTATTGGCTCCACTCGACGGAACGCCATCATTGACGTAATCACGGAAAGCTTTGTCGCCGAGTTCCTTAATATTTCCCATCGATTGCTCCATAGCAAAGCGCCCCGCTTTAGCAGGGGGATTTTGGTCTAATTGTTTCAGTAAGTTAGCTATCCACTGCCGGTGTTGTTTCGACGGCACTTGGCCCATATGAACCGAGGCGTCCCTTTTCAGTGCGCAGCGCCATCTGGAATTCGTATTGCGTGGCTGCTGCAAGGTTCGGAATTGTGAGGCTTTGAGCTTCGTTTGCTAAGGGGCCGTAAACTGTCCATTCGGTGTCTGAGGTCTTTCTCCAACGCACCATATAGTTCAACAGAACACTTGAGCTTGGAGAGAAGGTCAATTCAGCGGAAGGGCCAGCCTTTATTGCAATGACTGGAGCGGCTGGGACAGGGATACCATCATCGACATCTGTCTCAGATGACACAGGTGCCTCGCCCTCTTGAGAGCTATCCCACTGATATGCGGTTGATGGCATGGACTGCACTTGAATGGTTGCGCCTTGCAGAATACCGCCTTCACCGATAATGAACTTGAAGTCTAGCACCTCGAAGACGCTATCGATCCCAAAAAGGGAATAATGAATGCGAATGAAGCGCTCTCCAAATGCTGCTAATCCCATCAGGTTAGTATTGAAGGTGCCAACCCAATTCGGATTTGCACGAAACCATTCAAGCTTCATCAAGCGACGCGCCTGACTGTGCGATGGAGCCATGTTGAATTGAACGTCTTTGGCCTCTTCACCGCGCTCTGATACAGCATCCTCATCCGCCCAAGGATCCGCATCCGTAGACTGATAATCTTGTGTAGGATCCAGAAACGTAGCGCGAATGGTGTTCGCAGTCGTCATAACATCTCGACCGCGACCCACATCAGAAAAGCCCGTAATTGCATCAGCTGTGAGGATGACTGTCGGCTCTGCCCATTCGCCTATGTCAAGCGTTAACCCACCGTCTGGAGTTGGAACCAAACGACCATCGCAGCAAGCCAGCATACGCCCCAGAACATCAGCAGGACGCTCATTGAGCTGGTATGATCCCCAGAGGCGATAACGCGGCTCAGTGCCACCAGCTGCGAGTTCAATGGCTTGTCCTGCGCGATTATACGCTGCGACCCAGCCGGCTTGAGCTAAAGGCGTTGTGAATAGGCTTTCCGGCAAGCGCATGCCGTCACTGTGCGTCATGAAATCCCGAATGATGGATGCTGCATTGTCATCCCATGCAACGACACCTGTGCTGGGGTTTTTCACCTTGGAGGCGCGAATAACCAGCCGATAATTAGTGTTCACGCCATTGGGGAAGTATGAAAGGTAATCATCGTCATTGACGGCATCCTGCATGGCATAAAGCGATGCAATGCCATCGCCACGATGATCAGACGTCCATTCTGTAAAGGTCGAAGTCAGGCTTTGATAATTTGTCTCAGTTGGCAGACCTAAACGCACCTGAATGCGCAAATCCCACCAATCTCCCCATGGCCCGGTTCGTACCCATCCATCCGCATCAACAACAACCTGATGGTCATCAATCCAGTATTCCTCGACAGCGTCAATCTCTCCTTGATTGACCGCCAGCACTTTATGGAAGATGCCTTGCTTGGCTTCCGCGAATATCCATGCACCAGAGGTTTTGACCCGACCATAGTGACGAACACGAACGGGCGTTGCTTGCCGCACCTGCTGTTGAACATCTTCAGGTTTTGGTTGGGATGGCCGAAAGAGGGAGGAGGCAAGATATGAAAAACCTAGCGATAGAGCCAACCCACCTAATGTCGTACCCGCAAACATAGTGATTGCCGCAAGACCTGTCTGCAAAGCAGCACCGATTACGCCAGTACCTGCAATCGCTGCAATCAATCCAGAAATCGCTACTGGCATTGAATTCTCCAAGCTTTCCAGATTGCATCGAGCGGTGCACCGATCAATCCGGTTTCATCATGAGAAAACCAGATCGTTTCGGCATGTATAGCCACACACAGTTTTTGATTATGGATAATCAGACCAACATCACCGCATACCGGCGATGCCGTCTTTTCAAACCCTTGCGAGCGCATGGCGCGGTTCACAAGTATGGGAAAGCAACCCCGCACAGACAGGATTGCCGAAGCTTCCGCTTCATCTCTGTATTGCCGACCCATCCACGCGAGAGGTGACAACCCGGTACGGTTTCGCACCCATCTGTCAGCAGTCGAGACACAATCGGTCTCGCCCCAGCGGAAGGGCTTTCGCGCTTCGGCAGCAACAAATTCATCAATGTGCATGAGATCAGTAGTCGGGATACTTAAAGGATTTAAAAAGCAGTGAACCGACAAACTGGCAGAACTTATCACCACCTGAACGGCGTTGCTGATCGCGGTCGGTGTATCGGCCAAAGGCCGGACGCGAGCGGTTGAAGAATGCATTTTCAGCAGTCATCGAAATTGACTGAATAGCGCCTTCAGATCCCTGCATTTCGGTCCGACTAATACGCGGCGGCTGCATGAAGCCCCACCAGATCGGAGCAGGCGTTCCCAAAGGTTGCCATTCCTCGTCAAATAGCTGGATCGACACGACCACTATGCGTTGATCGACCTCATCATTTGCGTTGAGCGCAGCGGCAAGGAAATTCAGCGTCGTATCCGGCAATCCGCTCAGTTGGAATGTCACATTCTGTGCAGCTGTCGTTGAAGACATTCCAAGCCCATCCACCAAACCAAAGCCATACATCGGCTCATATCGGTTCCCGCCTGTCTCAAGTGCGGTATTGCCGTTCCATACTCGCATGGTTTCAGAGGCAAAACGAAACTCAACAAGCAAATCCAGTCGCACTTGGCGCTTAGAAAATTCAATGAGTTCTGCGCTCGTAAAAAAAGCCATCACACGTCCTCAATGAAATTGACGGTGTGGAAAGACCATGGAGCGACTAAGTCTAGATCCATGTCCATTTCCGCATCGCTTGCGAGACGCATTCGGCAAATTGGATTATCGAATTCCATCTCAGTACCCGCAGAAACAGCTTCACGCGCAGGAGGCCTGAAAGTGATGGCTGCTGACTTGTCGCCCGTCATCTGTACGGTACGGATACGATACATGCGCTCACCGACTGAGAAATCCTGCCCCGGTTGCAATTGACCTGCCGTAACAAGGGCGACATTTGCTGTTGTGCCACGCAATGGAATGTTGCTGATCAAGCGAATATCGATGGCGCGAGAGCGATATAGGCCAGCGTCACTAAAGGGGCTGGTATCGGAATGCGGAACGCCCTTAAGCAGGCTGCTCCAATCCGGCTCGTATGGCTGATAAGCACCACAGCGCGGGAGAAGGATTGGATGCAACTTGCCTTCAAGCAGCATGGCTATCGCACGGTATGCCAGAACCGCTGATGAACCACGTTTGATGATGATATCTGCAAATGTTGCCTTCCATATACCAGCATCAGACGCGGAAACCTGAGATAAACCGGACACACTCGACGGCCCCGCCAATGTGCGCGAGGCAATATTGAATGATGCTCGTTTGGGCTTAAGCACAGAACGAGGCCAAATAGGTGTCACCATTACATGGCCTCACATGTTTCTTGTTTGAGCGTCGGCTATCATTGACGGTAGCGACTGCTGAACGGTTCGGGTGCTTTGCTGAACAGAAACCTGTACAATCGCACCGGATGCCGTCTGAATTCGCTGATCGGCGATTTTAGCCATTCGCCCACTGTCATCTTGCAACATGATGCGTATTGTTTCGTTTGAACCCTGCCCCCGCATACCTTTGATACCGGGCGCGGTCGGTGCATTTGATGTTGGCAACGGGCCGACATAACCACCGTTGGCATAGCCTTTCAGGCCACGGCGCATCGCATCCAAAGCGGCAGGCCCACCAGCTGCGCGAACCGCGTCTTGGTCAAAGACATATTCGCCTTTATGAACCACGCCAGCCGGTTCGTATTTTCCACCAGAGCCAGTATAGCCGCCTTTGTCGAAACCAAGCAGCTTGCCAATACCGCCGAATATCCCCGACCCACCGCCGCCGAAGATGCCAGCCAGTGGACCTTTGCCAAGCAAGGTTGCCTGCATGACGGCCTCAATGAGCGTATTCAGGAATTTATCAAGCGCCGAATTGCCGGTTTCAATGGCCGGGATCATCGACTGAAAAGCATCCATCATGGAGCCTTTCAAGAAGTCCGACAATTCACGCGCATGCTCTTGGCTTTCTGCGAGCTTATTAGCTTCAACCGTGGCATTGGCATAACCTTCTGCCAAACCCTCAATCTGCTCTTTCAAAGCTGGGGTAATTTCAATCCCAGCTTTCTTGGCAGCATTCAACAGTTCTTGCGTGGCGCGGGCCTTAGTGATTGCGTAATCGTAATCATCAATCAGTGGGTTAATCTGGGCTTGAGCTGCCGTTTCTGCCTGTAGGGATGCTGTGCGCTCTTTGATCTGCTCGATTTCGCGCTGTAGTTCATCAGGTCGAGACCTACCTCCACCTTTGCGCCCCTTGCCGCCACCAGACGATCCGCCTGCTCCACCATTTGACGAACCGCCGCCGCCTGAACTTCTTGTCGGCGCAACTAGGTCGTTATCTTTACTATTGGCAGTCCTTTCCCTCGCTCTGGCATTTGCAGACTGTCGCCAATTCTCGCCAAGCTTCCCAAGGTGATCTTGAGCGGCTTTTGTCAAAGCCTTGCCATATGCATCGCCAGCAGCCTTACCAGCTCCCGCGAATGAGTTATCAAGCCTACCAAGATTTACTGTCATATCTTCTGGCAGTATCGGTGCGACGCCGACAAACCGGTCTAGGGCATTCAACGCAGATGCAACGCGGTTGATGCCATTTAAAACTGTTTGAAGCCCGCTTTCTATGCCTGCAATCATCGAGTTCATGGCATTAATGACGGCTTCGGCAACAGCACCGGGCAGCTTAGTAAATGTCGTTACGGTGGTATCGTAGAGAAGGCCAACAGCACCGATAATGTTATTTGCTGCACCCTTGGTTGTTTCCCAAACATCTTCCCAGCTAACCTCATTGCCGCCTAATGCATCGGATATCAGGTTTAGCGCCCCTAGAAGATCATCGCGAACAAGTGACGCAACATCCATTGCGCCCTGACTGATGGTTTCCCATGCTACCGAGGCGTAATCCTGAAGATTAGCCATATCGCCTGCAATCGGCTGGATCTGGTCACCGAACGCCGAGAGAGCGAACGTAGCCGAGCTAATCGCGGTAATCAGAAGCAAGAACGGGTTAGTTGCAACCATCGTCGCGCCTGCCAGCGCCACTCGTGCCATCGCCGGAACATACTGCCCCAGAAGAACTGTCGCCGCTGCCGCTGCTGCTAATGCAACATGCTCGAAGTTATCACCGACAAAAACCAGTCCTTGCGCGATAGTAGCAGAAACGCCAGACGCCTGATCCATTGTCCCGACGAACTTCAATAAGCCGTTGGCGACCTTCTGAAACCCGTCAGATATAGTTGCAGGCATGCTCTCGGCTTCGGCTGTCAGTTCCTGCAAGCGCGTGGTCAAAGCCTTGTAGATCACGTCACCGGTGATCTTGCCTTCCTTGCCTGCTTCGCGAAGCTGATTGACACCAATGCCGAGCTGGGCGGCAAGCACTTCGGCAACACGTCCACCAACTTCAATCACCGTATTCAGGTTGTCGCCTTGAAGCTTACCCGCCGCCATCGACTTGCCGAGAGCGTCAATCACACGAGCTGCGCGATCAGACTTAGCGCCTGACACCACGAGCGCGTTATTCAATGCTTCGGTGTAATCAAGCTGCTGATTGGTATTGTAACCAAGCTCTTTGAGAGCGCCCGCATTTGTGAGAAAGCTTTCAGCCGTGTTTTGCATACCGGAATAGGTGCGCTGCGCCATGTCATAGATACGCTCCATTACCTGAGGAGCTTTATCCATATCCCCGACAGCAAGGCCTACACGAGAGGACAAATCAGTCCAAGTGTCAGCCATACGCTGGATTTCACTTACACCAATGCCAAGGCCACCGATCGCAGCACCAGCACGAAGCATATTCTGAAATGAACGACTGATGTTGTCGTTCATCGTGGAAAAGCGCTTCTCGATCTGGCGAGCGCGTTGATTAGCAACGCCATTTGCCCGGTTGAGCGCCTTTTCAAAAGAGGCCGTGCGGGCCTCCATAGCCACGACAAGGCGTTCAACGTCAGTCGCCATCAGAAGCCCTCAATTCCAAGTTCTGCAAGTTGATCGTCGCTCATACCGGGAGCGGCTTTTTCTTCGGTCGCATTGGCGGCTTTGAAGCCTTCAACCGCACAGCGAAATTCCCAAAGCGTCATCTTGCCGATGTCGCGATGGATTATTCCGGCCCATTGGTAGAAGCGGTTGAATTTCCACTTTCCGCGCGGGAGCGGGTTCGGGTCTTCTTCGCCCCCGCTTTCCGCTCCCCCGGCTGATCATCCTCATCGCCAAAGAGTGCAACCATCAACACAGCCTGCGCAGTCAGCACTGACAATGTGAGCGGTCGATCTTCAACGAATTTCTGGACAAGCTTACGAGCGGCTTCTTTTTCCATGCCGCCGCCTTCAAGACCGAGGCGGATAGGCTGGATCACATCATCAATGAACCATTGCTTGGAAGTGAGCCGCATCAATATCCATTGCGGCCCTGCATCGCATTTGTCTTGCAGGGCGCGAAGGTGTACAAGGCGGAGTTCAAAATCATGCTCTCCGCCAGCCCATGTGAGAGCCTTCGCCATTACGCAGCCTTAGCGGTACGGGTTGGCAATCCGTCGAACTGAATTTCGATTTCAGCCGATACCTTTTGGCCTTTTTCAACGGCATTGTTGAGGTACACGAGGATCGCTGATCCTGTTTCATATTCTGTGTCACCAACAGCAGAATTGACGTGCTGAACACGAATTGTCTTCTTACCGCCCGAATACCACCAATCAAGCATCATTTGATGGCTCTGGCTGGCCCATACGCCAGTACCTGAGATTGTAACTTCCGAGGACTGAACAGCACGTTCAACAACAGCTGGCAGGCTTTCATCTTCACAATCGGCGGGTACTTCCGTTGTCTGCATGTTGTGCTGGCGGTTGATACCGCGCTGTGTGATGCCGCAAATCTTCGAGAAAGTACCCTCGACATCTGTTTCAATCTCAACAACAAGATGCTGAAATTCTGCGGTAATTGGCTTAACGGCCATGTTATTTCTCCATGCGAAAACGGGCCAGCAATACGCCAGCCTTGATAGGGCTTGAGGCCCGGTTTCAGGTGATTGGGCTAAGCCCGTTTACGGCCTTTCAGGGCGCGTTTCTGATCGCGTGTCGGGCTTGCGACCGCTTCGGCCCAGCCTTTCGATACGCAGTAATCAATGAAGTCTTGCGGACGTTCTTGCGGTTCCGGCGAAGCCTTGGCGTTGAACGAATACCGGCTGCGAGGACGCGACCAGTTGCATTCCACTTTAAAGATTGCCCAAGCCATTATTTCGCTCCGTCTCTGACTGCTTTGCGCATCTGGCGCGTAACCCTGCCCCGGACACGCTTTCGCAACGTGCGCCATGATGGGAAGAAATACGGGCTGGCCTTCATGTGCTGGGTGCCGAACTCTTGAAGTCTGGCAAGCTGGAATTGCTCACGTTCACCAACCATCGTTGACGTATCGCCAGCGTAGATCGTGATCACCAAACCGTCGCGTGTCGGTGCTGACTTGCCGAGGACCATTGAGCCTTTCGGCGCATCGCCCCACGTCCAGTTGATCGTCTGTGCAAGTGCACCCGTATCTTTCGGTGCCAATCGACGCATCATACTGACGACTTCGCCAGCACCTTGCTCCATTGCTTTGATCGTCGCATCGAATACAGCCTGCGGAATGGTCTTAGTAAGCTTTCGCTTGAGCCGGTCTAAGCCCTCAACCATCTTCCCATTCCTCGTCAATCAGTCCGGTGACTTGCACAATGCCATGAGCGGTTATACCGTCTGGATCATCCAAAACACGCGACAATTCGATATTAAGACCCACAAGAGCGCCGCTTAACAGCTCACCAGTGGTGTTTCTCAAAGCGCCTACAATGGCGTCAACAATCTCTTTGCACGGCCATTTCCGGCCATTCTTGCGCACCCAGCAATCAATCTGGATTGTTTCTTCACGGCTATTGATGCAATCAGCATCATCGGTGCGAAAATCACTCGCGCCCATCGAGATATATGGAAATGTCGGCTTTTCAGGTGGGCCGTCATACACACGATCACCGACAAGTGCCGAAACCTTCGCGTTGGCCTTGAGCGTGGAAATAATCAGGTCTTGGAATGAGACGGAAACACTCATGTCGCCACCCCGCTTTCCGCTGTAATTTCCATAAACTGCCGATCCTCGGTCGGGACAATTGCCCTGATCTGGTACTCGGTTCCGGTGCGCGCATCACGCATACCGTCATCAGTGGTCAAAGCTGCCGTCTGGCTACTTCTGCGCACCGTGACAACAACCGGCTGCTTACCCGTCAACCTTGCCGCCTGAACCGTTTCCCCTCCCCGCAGATACCGGATATTGCCGCGGACTGTGAAATCGGTCGGGGTCGGCTCGAAACCACCATGCCCGTCCGGCACTTCGGTGATGGTGCTGAAGGTGATAGATGAACGAAGTTGCCCTGATCCTAATCTAGCCATGATTACACCTTCGGACGGCGAAACGGCCAGATAAGAGCTTCATAGGCTTGATTGCTCTCAATCCGTGGGCCTTCTGGGTCGCCTCGGTATGAGTACATCAGCCCAACATGCATCAGGATTGCCGCCTTGAGAGAGGCTGGCACGTCTGCCGGGGCTGTCCCTGCCTTGTATTCGATAGTGACCGCATCGGCGCGGGCTACAGTAGCGGGCCACGAGTTACCGTAAGCGAGCGAAAGAACTGTTCCGCAGGCATAGTCCAGCGTCTTGTAGGAGGCCTCTGAAACGGTTTTCTCCACATTATCGGTGTCGAAGTACTTCACGGCCTCAACGCTAGCCACTGGCCCCATACGCAGCCGCAGGAAGCTATTAAACGAGCAAAACGATTGCTTCCACGTCTGAGTGACAAGCGCGATGTTAAGCGTACGCTCAAGATGATCGGTCGCGGCCTGAATAAAGCGCGTGATCTGGTTATCATCATCGGTGAAACCCGACACAATCAGATGTTGACGAGCTTCTTCAAGCGATACCGGTAGGTCTGCTGGCGCTTGTGTGCGGACAGGAAGCAGCATTTATCAACCGCCTTTGTTCTTTTCTGCCCGACCTTCAGCCTTATTCTTCGGCTTTTCCTCGGACTTTTCCTTCAAAACGCCATTCTTCACCAAATGCGACACATCAGTTTCGGATGCCTGTCGTTCATCGCCGGGTTCATAGAATTTATCACCCTGATGACGGCGTAAAACTTCATAGGTTTTCATGGCAATCTCCTTCAGATCAAGAAACGGGCAGCGTTAACTGCCCGTCGATTTGATCAGAACTTATTCGCCGCCACCCGGAGCCGCGTTCACATCGCCGTAGATGAACGCTTCTGGACGATAGACAGCCAGAGCGAGACGTTCTTCAGCAAGGATGGTGACAAGGTTCTTGATGAAGTCGTCTTCATTCTCAGTTGCGACTTCAACACGTGCCTGCCAGCGGTCGAAAATCTGCGCACCAAGCTTGAACGCACCGGTGAGGAACTTACCAGCCGCAACCGCCTGAGTGGTGACAACAGGAAGGCCCCAAAGAGTAGGCGAAAGCGTACCCTGCGGATTGCCGATGATGTAACGGCCCTGAGTGTCCTTGAGCAGTTCAATCGACGTCCAATCAATCGGATTGAGGACATGGCCGGTTGCTGGATATTCAGCAAGCGCCGCCTGAAGCATCGCCACACGAAGACGATCAATGCCGGTAACAGTTGCTGGCATGGTTGTCCCGGCAGGGATAGCGAACGCTGTCGACTGCGGGATGATGCCGAGCAGGTTCTGGCCTGTGCCGTCACCGTTGAGAAGCTGGTTTTCTTCAACGTATGCCAGACCGTACAGCAAGCGCTGATCAATGATCGAGCGAAGCTGTGACACGTCAGACAGCACCTGACGGGAAGCCTTCATCCAGTGTGCAATGACCTTGGCAGAGGTCGTTACCAGCTCGAACTGAATATCCGAGTTTGGCTTTGCCGCACCTTCAGCCACGCCAGCGGCGCGGTTGTTGAAACCCTTTTCCTTGACGTATTCCAGTGAACCGCCGTCCATCTGACCCTGCGAGAGCAGATCACGGATAGTCAGACGGCGCTGGGGCAGCTCAAGAATGCCGGGAAGTCGGGTGGTCTGAATTGCAGCGCCAACGGAACCGGCGGCGTTCGTGGTTGCCGTGGTCAGCGTGGCCTTGGTCTGAATGTCGATGCGACCGCGAGGGTTCGCCTGACCGAGAAATTCCTTGACCTTGTCGTTTTCAACGAACTGCTCACCAATCGACTTTTCCCGGTCGCCTTCGCCACCGCCGCGTGCTGCCTTCTGCTCGAAATCGTCAAGACGTGCCTTGAGTTCATTCATGGCGGTAAGGCTTTCGTCAGCCTTTGCCTTGAGGCTCTCGCTGATGTCGCCATTCTTCTTGGCTTCAGCCACGGCCTGTTCAGCGATTTCCTTGACGCTGTCAAACTTCTTCTCGAAGTCAGCCTTAACCTCCAGAGCAAGCTGCTCTGCTGTTTTATTGTCGCTCATTGATAATGTCCTTTCTGGACAAAGAGGGTGAGATTTAACCGCGCAATGCTTTTAAGAATGCGGTTGCGTCGCTTGCCTTTTCGCCCTCTGGATCACCCAGAACGGCCTTTGCATAACCATGCGAGGCAATCGCGCATGCCATGCTTTTTGGAACCCCTGCCTCTCGCAAGATGTCCTCAAATTCTTTGATCGGCATGGGGTCGCCATCGCGGAGGCGTCTGGCAAACTCATCCATGCGTTCAGATTTCACTGCCTCGATACGGGCGCGGCGATTGGCTGGGAAAGAAACCGGGGAGATTTCCCGCAGGTCCAATTCATCCAGATTGCGCACATTGCCGTCAGGAGTGGCTTTGATTTCTCGGTACCCGATGGAAAGACCACCGATAGCATTCGCCTTCATGAGCGCATGGACTTCACGAGCCTTCTGCACTTCCATGATCAAGCGGCCCTTACCCCAAAGGCCTTTTGCATCCTCAGCAAGATCATCCCAGATACCGATCGGTTCATTCGGGTTATGCTGCCAAAGCATCAGAACGCTTGTGCCTTCGCGCTTATGCTTAGCGAGACTGCCAGCGAAAGCACCGGGCATTACCCGCTCGCCATAGCTGTCAACATTGCCGTTGACCGAGCCGTAACCCGTAAAGGTGCCGTCTTCCGACAGGTCTTTAACCTGCAAGGCAAAGTCTTTGGTTTTCATCGAGATTATTCCTCGTTGTCGCTCTGACGCGGGGTCAGTTCTCGGTCTGCACCGGCTTCGGTAATGGGCACATTCTGCATCTGCATGCGTGGAACATCTCCGCCCTCGACAGGTGGCAAGTTCTCAAGCTCTCGGACTTCGTTGATCGTCATCGCGCCGATTGCCGTCATCTGCTGGTAGAACCGCGCTCTTCCCGCCGTATCGCCCCGCAGAAGGCCTTCTTGGTTAAATTCTATGATAACCCCTGCCGCCTTATCCGCTGGCGTCAGGAGCTGTTTCATCAGTGCCTGTTCAATGCGCTTCAAACGACGGCGAAGTGTGAACTTCTGAAAGCCGAGTGTTTGCGCTTCAATACCCGATCCCCAACTTGTCGATTTCGATGTGTGACCAACCATATGCGGAGGCACACCGAAGAACCGACAGATTTCCTCAATAGAGAATGAGCGGGTTTCCAGCATCTGGGCATCTTCTGGCGTAATCGTCAGTTGCTGCCATTCGGTGCCGCCCTCTAGGATGATAGGCTTGCCAGCATTGCCGCTTCCGATTTTCGCTGCAAGTTTCTGTTCGGCAAGCTCGCGCTGCTCATCGTTCAGCCACTTCTCGAACTTGAGAACACCAGAAGGTCGCAAACCGTTCTCAAACATCGATCCGGCTGATCTATCCGCTGCCTGCGATAAGCCAAACACACGGCGACCGAAGTAAAGCGTCGACGCTCCGCCAAGTGGGTTGCCGCCGAAACCACGGATATGCAGGATTTCGCGATC